>JBMTVN010000098.1:0-12262 GCA_049451415.1 Limisphaerales bacterium
GGAGCGGTTGGCGCGGGGTTTGGCGGGATGTGTGGGGCGAGGTTTGGAGGTGGCGTATTGTGCGCGGCCGGGCGAGGGGGATGTGCGTTTGAGTGCCCGGGGGGGAGGTGCTGCGGAGGTGGTGGCTGAGGCGGTGGGGGTGGTGCGGCGCGAGGTGGGGGTTTGTATTTACGCGGAGGGAGAGGAGGAGTTGGAGGCTGTGGTGGTCCGATTGTTGAGGGGTGGGGGGAAGACTGTTGCTGTTGCGGAATCGTGCACGGGTGGGCATTTGGCTGACCGGCTAACGGACGTGCCCGGGGCATCGGAGTGCTTTTTGGGGGGCTGGGTGACGTATAGCAATGAGGCCAAGGTCCGGGACTTGGGGGTTGGCGAGGCTTTACTGGCGGAGCACGGGGCGGTGAGCGAACCTGTGGCGAGGGCTATGGCGGAAGGGGCCAGGTTACGGTCGGGTGCAGATTACGGAATAGCAGTGACGGGGATTGCGGGTCCTGGAGGGGGGAGCGAGGTGAAGCCGGTGGGAACAGTTTACATGGCTTTGGCGAGTGAGGGTGCGACGCAGGTTGTCCGGCGGCATAATCCGTGGGACCGGCAGACTTTCAAGCAGGTGACATCTCAGCAGTTGTTGGACTTGCTGCGGCTGGCCTTACTGGCCTGAGGCAGGGGTGTTTGAGAGTCGTGGGCTGGAAAGCGACAACGCCCGGCAGTGGTTTGCACTGCGCGGGCGTTGTTAAGAGTCGATGTGAGGGGTGGGGCGACTATGCGCCGTCATCACCGATGGCTTCGACGGGGCAGCCTTCTTTGGCTTCTTTGCACTGGGCTTCTTCCTCGTCGTTCTCGGGTTGTTTGTAGACGAACGAGTAGCCACCGTCCTCGTTGCGCTTGAAGTTGTTAGGGGCGGTTTCCCGGCAGAGGTCACAGTCGATGCATTGATTGTCGACGTAATACTTGCCAGCCACACTATCAGGATACTTATTTGCGATGTCAGCCATAGGATCTCCGAAAAGTTGGAAGATTTATCGGGCTCGGACATTGAAAGATCAAGCCCTTTCCCAGCTTGAGTCTGTCTTGGTGGTTAGAGTTCGATGGAATCCCCCAGGTTAGGGAGAGAGGGGGTGATGCCGTAGCGCTGCTGGATCAGGTTGGCGAGGGTCTGTCGCGGGCCATTTTCACCGTGGGTTAAGGCGATGCGAGGTTTGGAGGGGGCGACGCAATTGAGCCAATTGAGGAGGTCGGTTTGGCCTGCGTGGGCGCTGAAGCCGCCGAGAGTGTGGATTTTGGCTCGGACGGCGATGGTTTCCCCGTGGATTTTGACTTTGGGTGTGCCTTCGACGAGGAGTCGTCCGAGGGTGCCGTGGCCTTGGTATCCGACGATGAGGACATGAGTTTCGGGGCGCCACAGGTTTTGTTTGAAGTGGTGGAGGATGCGTCCGCCTGTGCACATGCCGGATCCGGCGAGGATCAGGCAGGGGCCGGGCAGGTCGTTGAGTTGTTTGGATTCATCGGCGGTGCGGGAGGTGCGGAAGTATTTTGGGTCGGCGGGGAAGGCGCCTTGGCGTTTCCACTCGCGGGCTTCTTCATCGATGAGTTCGGTATGATTGCGGTAGATGCGGCTGGCTTCGATGGCCATGGGGCTATCGAGGCAGACGGGGAAGGGATGGACTTTGCCTTTATGGAACAGGACGGCGAGGTGGTAGGCCATTTGTTGGGCGCGACCTACGGCGAAGGTGGGGACCAGCATTTTGCCGCCGTTTTTGACCGTTTCGGCGACGATATCCTCGAATTCGGCGACGGTGTCATCGTAGGAGCGGTGGTCATGGTCGCCGTAAGTGGATTCCAGGAAGACGAGGTCAGCGGAGCAGAAAGGTTCATATTCCCGGAGGATGGGCATAGTTTTTGGGCCGAGATCTCCCGAGAAGACGATCGTTTTGGTTTGGCCTTTGTCCTGGACGGCCAGCTGGATGCTTGCGGAGCCCAGGAGGTGGCCGGCTTCGGCGAAGAGGGCGGTGATTCCCGGGGCGATGGGGATGGGCTGGTGGAAGGGGATGGGTTGGGTTTGGGTGAAGAGTTTTTCGACGTGGGTGGCGTCGTAGAGGGGGAGGAGGGGTTTCAGGCCGGCGCGTTCGCGTTTGCGGTTGGTTCGTTCGAGGTCCTGGATTTGGAGGCGGGCGGAGTCGGTGAGGATGAGTTTTGCGAGTTCCAGCGTGGCTTGGGTGGCGAAGACTTTACCTGGGAAGCCGCGTTTGATGAGGAGGGGGAGGCGCCCGGTATGGTCGAGGTGGGCGTGGGTGACGAGGACTGCGTCGAGCCGTTTAGGGTGGCAGGTAGCGGGGAGTCGGTTGAGGGTTTCTGTCTTTTTTCCGCCCTGGTAGAGGCCGGCATCGATGAGGATTCTGGCGGAGGATGTTTCGAGGAGGTAGGCCGATCCGGTCACTTCCCCGCCTGCGGCGCCGAGTGTGGTGATCTTCATGGTGGTGTGGTGGGAGGATAGACGGGGTTGAGTTGGGGGTTCAATCCCTAGCCTGAAGTAAGTGATTCTGATAGGCGGTATTGCTTTTTCCGATACCTGGTGGGGTTTGAGGGTGGGGTTAGCAGAAAAACTTGAGGTGGGATGGTAACCAGTTTTGGATTTTGTTCGTCTCGTAAGCGGAATCGGAATGGATATACTGCGCTGTTTTGCCAACTACCAACCTGAAGGGTTGCGTCGATTTACCGGATACCTGGTTGGGGTGCTGGCGGTGGCCCTGCTGGCGGGTTGTTCGTCCCAGTATTACCACAAGCAAGCGGACGAGGAGGTTTACGGCATCATTCAATCGGTTGAGAGTCAGGTTTTTGGTCATACCAATGAGTTTTCGATTGGTACGAGGTATTCCGAGCGGTCGCACATGATGATTTTGCCTGGGGAGATCATTGAGGATCGTACGGTGACGAACCGGAGGGTGTTGAGTTTAGAGGGGGCGATGCAGCTGGCGGTGCAGAACAGCCGTGAGTATCAGACGGAGAAGGAGCGGTTGTATTTGACGGCGTTGAGCCTGACGGGGAGCCGGTATGAATTCACGCCGAGGTTTCTGAATTCGGCGGTGGGGATGGGGTATGAGGGGAATGCGGATGGTCAGAGCAGTGGTTATATGCGGCCTCGGCTGACCCTGAGCCAGTTTTTCAAGACGGGTGGCAACCTGAGTGTGGAGCTGGCGAATTCACTATTGAGATATTACACCGGCAAGCCTGACGGGGCGCTGGGCAGCACGGCGATCAATGCCTTTTCGGTGAATTTGAGCCAGCCGATCCTGCGGGGATTTGGGAGGAAGAACCCGCAGGTGGAAGCCCTGACGCAGGCTCAGCGGGACGTGATTTATGCTGTGCGGGATTTCACCCAGTATCAGAAGCAGTTCGCGGTCGATATCGTGAGCGATTATTTCTCGTTATTGAACCGGAAGACGCAGGTGCGGAATTTCTACACCAACTATCTGCGCCGGGCGGAGTTGACGGAGTATTTTGAGGCTCGGGCGGTGGATCGTGCGAATGCGAACCAGGTTGAGGATGCGCGGTCGGCTGAGTTATCGGCGCGCATTTCCTATGTGACAGCCGTGGCGGGGTATTTGAATCAGATGGACACCTTCAAGATTCGTCTGGGGATTCCGGTGAGTGAGACGGTGTATTTGGAGGATTCCGAGCTGGTGGCGGTGGAGGCGGAGGGGCCGGTGCCGACGGATGTGAGTCGCGAGGCGGCGTTTGCCCTGGCGGTGGAGAATCACATGGACATTTTGAATGCGATCGACCGGTTTGAGGACAGCAAGCGGAAGGTGGAGGTTCGGATTGACCAGTTGCGGCCGGGGTTGGATTTCAATGCCTCGGGGAGTGCGGATTCGACCCCGAACTATACTGAGTTTGATGCGCGGGACATTCGGTATTCCGTTGGGCTGGAGTTGGACCTGCCTTTTGACCGTCTGCGGGAGCGCAATGATTACCGGGCGACCGTGGTTTCGTTTGAGTCGCAGTTACGTTCCCTGCAGTTGAGCCTGGACCGCTTCAAGCAGAACATTGACGGGGGGTTGCGTTCGCTGGAGGAGGCGCGTTTGAACATTTTGAGCCAGCAGGCACAGCTTGCGGTGGAGAGTCGCCGTGTGGATATGAATGCGATTTTGCTGGAGGCGGGTCGTGTACAGATCCGTGATGTTCGCGAGGCGCAGGACGCGTTGATTTCGGCGCAGAATTCCCTGACTTCGCGGGTGGTGGATTATTTGAGGGTTCGTTTGCAGCTGATGCTGGACATTGGTGTATTGGAGACGGACGTGGACAAATTCTGGTTGAAGGATCCGCTGGCGGGGACGCTGGAGGATAGTCAGCGTGGTCCTTCGCCTTTGCAGATGCCGCGGGATACGTTGATTCCGCCGAATAACTTTCTGGAACCGAACGAATGAAAGAACAAGCGACTCAAAGTGGGTTGTCGGAGTTGGTCCGGCGGCATCCTGTCTGGGTGGGTGGTGTAGTGCTGGTAATCCTTGCGCTGGTGGTTTTGGTGGCCAGCAGCGGAGGGAGTGACCAGCCGCAGAGCGCCTATTTTAGCGTCAAGCGGGGGACCTTTACCGTTTCGGTGGTGGAGGGGGGGACCCTGCAGGCGGTGAACGAGGTTGTGATCCGGAATGAGGTGGAGGGTACTGCGCGAATTATTTACATCGTGCCGGAGGGCAGCCACGTGAAGAAGGATGACCTGTTGGTGGAGCTGGATTCGATGCAGGCGCAGGACCAGTACAACCAGCAGTCGATTGCTTTTGCGAAGGCGGAGTTTGCGTTGATCCAGGCGCAGAGCCAGCTGGAGATCAAGCGGAGTGAGGTGGAGAGTGCGAATCGAGCGGCGTCGAACAAGGTGGTTTTTGCGCAGATGGATTTGGACAAGTATCTGCAGGGGGAGGCGATGGTGGACTTGCTGACGGCATCGAACAACATCACCAAGACCGAGCAGGGGTTGTCGATTGATCGAGAGACACTGCGGTGGTCGGAGGAGTTGTACAAGAAGAATTATGAGACGCGGAACGTGGTGGATCGGGACCGGTTGACCGTGACGAATTCTGAGTTGAATCTGCAGATTCAGGAGATGCAGTTGTGGATGATCCAGAACTATGATTTTCCGAAGAAGAAGCAGGAGTTTGCAGCCGCCTTGGAGGAGGCTCAGCGTGAGTATGACCGTGTGCGACAGCAGGGTGTGAACACTGTGGCCCAGTATGAGGCGGATTTGCTGACCCAGTCGAACACGCTTGAGCTGAACCGGGCCAAGCTGGATCGGGACCAGCAGAACCTGGGGGCGACGAAGCGATATGCTCCGCAGGACGGGCTGGTGGTGTATCCCTTCAGCGAGAATCGTTTCAGCAGTGAGTCGATGATTGAGGAGGGGGCGACGGTGCGTAATCGTCAGGAATTGATCAAGCTGCCGGATACTTCACGGATGAAGGTGGGGATCAAGGTGCATGAGTCGCATGTGAACATGGTGGAGGCGGGGCAGCCTGCTTTTGTGGTTTTGGATTCGATGCCGGACCGGAGGTTTGCGGCGTATGTGGACAAGGTGGCCTTATTGCCGGACAACCAGAGCCGGTTTGGGAATCCGAACCTGAAGGTGTATGCGACCGACATCGTGGTGACGGACTCGATGGATGATATTAAGCCCGGGGTATCGGCGCGGGCGGAGATTATCATCACGAACATTGCGAATGCGTTGTCGGTACCGATTCAGGCGGTGACGACACTGAAGGGCAAGCAGGTATGTTATGTGAAGCGCGGCGGTTCGCAGGAGCCGGTGCAGGTTGAGGTGGGTTTGTTCAACACGAGGTTTATCCAGATTCTGAGCGGATTGAATGAAGGGGATGAAGTGTTGTTGTCTCCTCCGTTTGAGCAGCGGGATTTGGAGGGGGCGATTTTGGAGGAGGAGGAAGTCTCGACCTTGACGAACCGGGTGGTGCGTCCGGTGGCTGCTACGCGGAATGGGAATGGGAATGGCGAATCGGGTGGTGGGCGTGGTGGGCGGCCGGGTGCTGATGGTGCGGGTGGGGAGGGTGCACAGGGCCGTATGATGGGCCAGGCCGGGGGCGTGGGAGCTGCGGGAGCCGCTGGCGGGCAGGGTGGTCCTCCTGCCGGGATGGACCCGGAGAGGATGCGGGCTCAGATGATGCAGCAGTATGACAAGGATGGGGATGGGGAGTTGAGTGAGAGTGAGCGCAGTGCGATGCAGGCGGACATGCAGCAGCGATTTGGCAATCGTGGTGGCGGTGGCGGTGGTTTTCCCGGGGGTGGGCAGGGGCGTGGGGGTGGCGGCCGTTCTGGTGGTCCTCAGCAGTAACATCTGGAGAGAGGACGAAAACGCGCATGGCTTCACGACCCGCATCTGGAGATGGAGGAGCTCACCCGGACTCGATGATCCGGATTGTGGGATTGGAGAAGACCTATGAACTGGGTGGGGAGAATCGGGTGCGGGCGTTGCGGGGTGTTGATCTGGATGTCAGGACCGGTTCTTATGTGGCGATCATGGGGCCATCCGGATCCGGGAAATCGACGATGTTGAATCTGCTGGGGTGTTTGGACCGGCCGACGGCGGGCCAGTATTTTCTGGGGGACCAGGATGTGGCGCAGATGTCGGATGATGACTTGTCACAGGTTCGGGGGAAGCGGATCGGGTTTATTTTTCAGTCGTATAACCTGATTGCCCAGCTGACGGTGTTGGAGAATATCCAGGTGCCGTTGATTTACCAGGGTGAGGATGTGAGGTTTTTTCAGGATCGATGTGAGAAGCTGGCGGCATTGGTGGGGTTGAGCGAGCGGCTGGATCACCGGCCGAACCAGTTGTCGGGTGGTCAGCAGCAGCGGGTAGCGATTGCCCGTTCACTGGTGAATGATCCATTGATGATTCTGGCGGATGAGCCCACGGGCAACCTGGATTCCAAGACGGGCAAGGAGGTTTTGGACATCATTGATGACCTGAACCACAGCGGGAAGACGATTGTGCTGGTGACGCATGATGACAAGGTGGCGGCGCGTGCGCACCGGGTGATTCACATGAAGGACGGGACGATTGACCGGGAAGTGTGGAACCGTCCCTTGTCGGATGGTGTTGGGGGTGGCAAGGGGAAGCCATTTCAGATCTGAGCGTCATGTTATCCTTTCAATTCACGAGCACGGTGAAGCTGGGCATCAAGAGTCTGATGCTGCACAAGCTGCGTTCTGCGCTGACCATGCTGGGCATTATCTTTGGTGTTTGCTCGGTGATTGCGATGTTGGCGATTGGTGAGGGGGCGTCTTATGAGGCGCAGGAGGCGATCAAGCGTCTGGGTAGTCTGAACATTATTATCCGGAGCATCAAACCGCCGGAGGACACCAAGCAGTCGGGCATGGGGCGGGGGATCGGGTTGGACTATGGCCTGACCTATCGGGACGGTGCGCGGCTTCAGAGCACGATTCCCGGGGTGAAACGGGTTCTGCCGATGCGGATTATTCGCGAGAACGTGCGTTTTTCCCAGGTGGAGCTGCCGTGTCAGGTGGTGGGGACCCTGCCGTTTTACACGGAGGTGGCTGGTGCGAAGCTGGTTGCGGGACGTTTTCTGGCGGCGATGGATGAGTTGCACGAGGACAACGTGTGCGTGATTACGGTGGGACTGGCCCAGCGGCTGTTTCCTTATCAGGATCCGTTGCAGCATTCAGTGAAGGTGGACCAGTTTTACTACCAGGTGGTTGGGATTGTGCGGGAGCAGAGCAGCATGGAGCAGCGTTCCCAGTCGGGTCGCAATGATGGGGAGGCGTTGGACAACAACGTCTACATTCCCTTATCGACTTCCAAGGCGCGGTTTGGGGAGACCTTGATTCGGAGGTCGGCGGGGAGTTTTGAGGTGGAGCGGGTTGAATTGCACCAGATTACCGTGCAGATGGAGAGCGTTGAGACCGTGGAGACGGCGGATCCGCAGATCAAGACGCTGCTGGGGCGGTTTCACGACAAGATCGACTACGAGACGATTGTGCCGCTGCAGTTATTGCGTCAGGCGGAGCAGACGAAGCGGATATTCAATATTGTGCTGGGATCCATTGCGGCGATTTCGCTTCTGGTGGGTGGGATTGGGATCATGAACATCATGTTGGCTACCGTGACGGAGCGGACCCGGGAGATTGGTGTGAGGCGAGCATTGGGGGCGAAGAAGAGGGATATCACGACGCAGTTCCTGGTGGAGACGGTGGTGTTATCCGTTGGCGGTGGGCTCATTGGGGTGGTGGTGGGGGTATTGACGCCGGTTATTGTATCGATGCTCACGGACATGAAGACGATCATCACCTTGTGGTCGATTGTGTTGGCGTTTGGGATATCGGGTGCTGTGGGGATTGTTTTTGGGATTTACCCTGCTTCGGCTGCCGCGGAGCTGGATCCGATTGAGGCCTTGAGGCACGAGTGATAGGGGAGGTTGGATATCGGATATCGGATACGGGAGATGGGAATGAGCATAGGGGAGACAGGATCTCGCGGGCCGGAGCTTTGGTGCGGTAGGTCGGTTAGGGCTATGACATGTCACTTGTCGGGCGCGGGAAAAGAGTACAGGGTATTTGCCCATGAGAATTCACCGATTCGGTTGTTCTGTGCGTCGTTTGGCATGGGGGCTTTGTGTATTGGTTACGGCTTGGGGGAGTGGATTTGCGGGGGAGGATCCAGAGAAGAACAAGCCGGAATTTCCGCCGCACACGGAGGTGTTGGACGGGTTTGAGGAGGTGGTATCCTCGATCGATCGGGTGCCGAGCCTGCTGGATTTGTATGTGCGCAAGAAGGACAACCAGATGCTGGCGGTTTTCCCGAGGAACTTTGAGCAGAAGAAGTTTTTCGTGGCGCTGACGGTGGCGAGTGGTGAGCGGTATGCGGGGCTACAGGCGGGGGACATGTATGTGTATTGGAAGCGGATCGACAAGCGGTTGGTTTTGCTGTCGCCGAATCTGGAGGTGCGCTCGACGGGGGAGGCGGAATCGAAGGCTAGTGTGGAGCGGTTATTTACTGATCGTGTGATTGTGGACGTGCCGATCCTGGCCATGGTGCCGAACAAGGGGCCGGTGATTGACGTGGATGCGTTGCTGGTGGGGGAGGCGGCGAAGTTTTTTGGGCCGACCGTGAATGGTGCGAAGCGGGAGCTGGCGGTGATCAAGACGGCGAAGGCTTTTCCGGGGAATGTGGAGCTGGCCTTTGAGATGCCGATGGCGAACGGTCTGTTGAAGACGCTGCATTACTCCATCAGCGAGATTGCGCCGAATCCTTCCTATAAGGCGCGGGTGGCGGATGAGCGTGTGGGTTATTTCACGACGAGTTTCACTGACCTGGGCAAGTATCAGGCGGAGGAGAACCAGGTGCGGTATGTGAACCGCTGGCATTTGGAGAAGGCAGATCCCGGCATCAAGGTGAGTCCGCCGAAGAACCCGATTGTCTTCTACATTGAGCACACGACTCCGATTCGTTATCGCCGGTGGGTTCGGGAGGGGGTTTTGATGTGGAACAAGGCGTTTGAGGAAGTGGGTATTGCGAACGCGATCGAAGTGTATTACCAGGATGCTGCGACCAAGGCGCACATGGAGAAGGATCCGGAGGATGTGCGTTACAACTTTGTGCGTTGGTTGAACAACGATGTGGGCACGGCGATTGGGCCGAGCCGGGTGGATCCGTTGACGGGGCAGATCCTGGATGCGGACATCATTTTGACTGACGGGTGGATTCGTCATTACTGGAAGCAGTTCAACGAGATGATTCCGACCCTGGCGATGGAGGGAATGAGCCCTTCGACGTTGGCCTGGTTGCAGTCGAGGCCGCAGTGGGATCCGCGGGTTCGGCTGGCGCATCCTTCCAACCGCGAGGCGGTGATGAGTGAGCTGGTGGCGCGCGGGCCGTTGGCGTATGGGGGGCATCCGATGGCTTCGGTGGATCCGACACTGGTGGGGGATGATGACTTTGACGGGTTGGTGGGGCGGACGAGCCAATTCAATGGTCTTTGTCGCGCAGCCGAGTGCAAGGCACTGGATTTGTCGGTGATGCGATTCGCCTTTGATTTGATGGCGGACATGGATGCGATCCGGTCGGATGAGGATGGTGGTGACAAGAGCGACGGGGAATCGAAGGGTGAGAAGGCGGAGAAGAAGGAGGAGGCCAAGCTGGACGGGATACCGGAGTGGTTTGTGGGGCCGCTGGTGGCGGAGCTGGTGGCGCATGAAGTCGGGCACACACTGGGGTTGAGGCACAACTTCCGGTCTTCGAGCATCTATACCCTGGAGGAGATCAATTCCGTCGAATTACGGGGCAAGAAGCCGTTTGCCGGTTCAGTGATGGATTACCTGCCGGTGAACATTTACAACTGGGAAGACAAGGATCAGCAGGGTGATTACGGCATGATCGACATTGGGCCGTATGATTTCTGGGCGATCGAGTACGGGTATTCGATGTCGGACAAGGCGGAGGACTTGGGCAAGATTTTGGGTCGGGCGTCGGAGCCGCAGCTGACCTATGCGACGGACGAGGACACGATTGGTCCGGATCCGTTGGCGCGGAGGTATGATTTTGCGGCGGATCCGCTGAGTTACGCGGAGAAGCAGCTGGATTTGGCGCGGTATCACCGGGGCCGGCTGCTGGACAAGTTCGTGAAGGATGGCCAGAGCTGGTCGCGGGCGCGTTACGGGTATGAGATGACCCTGGCTTTACAGACGCGTGCGCTGGGGATGATGTCGGCCTGGTTGGGGGGTGCCTTTGTCAACCGGGACAAGAAGGGTGATCCGGGTGATCGCACTCCGATTGAGGTGGTGCCGGTGGATCAGCAGCGTGCGGCGTTGCGCTTTGTGATGGAGAATGCGTTTCGTGACGAGGCGTTTGGGTTGACCCCGGACTTGCTCCGGAGGATGACAGTGGACAAGTGGCTGGATGATTCCACGATGGCGTTTCAGGAATCGACGTGGCCGGTGCACGACCGGGTGATGGGGATTCAGGCGATGGTTTTGACGCGAGTCTTGAACCCGGGGACTTTGGGGTGGGTTTATGACAACGAGTTTTTGACACCGGCGGACCAGGACATGATTACTTTGCCGGAGGTATTGAAGGCACTGGATCGTGAGATTTGGTCTGAGTTGGATGGTGGGGAGGGTGAGTTCACGGAGCGGAAGCCGATGATCTCGAGCCTGCGGAGGAATTTGCAGCGCGAGTATGTGTCACGGCTGGTGGACTTGAGCATGCCGGAGAGTTGGGGGCAGGCGGCGCACAAGGCGTTGTCGAACCTGGCCTTGATGCATTTGCGTGCGCTGAGTGCGCGGCTGGGGCAGGTGCAGGACAAGGCCGGACTGGATGCTTACAGTCGGGCGCACTTGGTGGAGACCAAGCTGCGCATCGACAAGGCCCTGGAGGCTGGCTACACGCTCAACGGCGGCATGGCCGGGATTTGATCCCAGTGCGTGTTGCGCAGGAGAAGGCTTGAAGGTGATACGAGGCATAGGCTCCAGCCTGTTGGGCTGGGGCCTATTGCTTTTGGTGATGGCATGGCACGTTGAAGGGGCGGACGCTGGCGGTGGGGGTTATGCGGGATTGGCGGTTGAGGGAGTGGGGTCAGGCAGCGGGCTGGGGGAACGGAGTCCGGGGCCTGGATTGCGGGTGCTGGAGGTCGATCCTCAGGGCCCTGCGTTTGAGGGAGGGGTGGTGAAGGGGGACATCCTGGTGAAATGGGATGAGCAGTGGCTATTTACGCCGGTTCATCTGTGCCATGCAGGGTTTCGGGCGGCATCGCGTCCTTTTGGGGTGGGGGGGGGAGGGTGTGGAGGTTGATTTGCAGATTCGCGGTGTGGAAGTGAGGGAAGTTGAGGAGCGGGTGACGCGGGTGGTGCGAGTTCCTCATGATGCATGGGCGAAGGGAACCGCCTGGGTGGGGCAACTCGAGGGGCTGTCGGTGTTGCCGGACGAGGAGGCGGGAGAGGGTCGGGAAGTGTCTGCCGACGTGGCGCGGGTATTGAGCAGCTGGCTCGAGATTGAAGGTAATGTGCCGGAGTGGGTTGTATTTTTGCAGGATTCCGGTGCCAGAGAATCCACGAATGCGGTCGAGCGGGTTCTGCCGGTTCCGGGGGCTCCGGTGATTTCAATGGATGGGCAAGGTAGGATGGCGGTGGCGGGGGAGGACGGGGTCGTTGAGGTGCGGAAACGCGGAGGGCGGGAGTATGTGCTGATTCGGGATTCACAGGGAGCAGTTTTGTATGAGGGGTCGATGGACGGGGAGCAGGACGCGATATT
>JBMTVN010000099.1:0-12076 GCA_049451415.1 Limisphaerales bacterium
GCGTCTCACGGCCCATGGCGGGCTGATTGTCTGGTCGCACTTTCTGCGGCAGAAGACTTTAGCGCAGGCCGGGGCTGTGGGGGTTTCCGGGCTTTCCGGGGGATAGGAGTCTAGTCGATCCGGAAGCCGTGTGGTTTCGGGCGCGGGTTTTGGCTGGATGAAGCGCGTTTAGGCTGGCGGCGGGCTGACGAGTTCTTCGTACATCTCGAGAGTTTTGCGGGCGATGGAGCTCCAGGCGAAGTGTTCCTCGACGCGTTTACGGCCTGCGAGGCCCATTTCGCGGGCTTTCTTTTTATCGCGGAGGACCTGGTTGATGGCGTCGGCGAGGGCTTTGGGGTCTTGGGGTGGGACGAGGAGTCCGGTTGTGCCGGGGACGACGACTTCCTTGATACCGCCGACGGCGCTGGCGACGACGGGGGTTTCGCAGGCCATGGCTTCGAGGTTAATGATGCCGAAGGGTTCGTAGACCGAGGGGCAGGCGAAGACGCGGGCGTGGGTATAGAGTTCGATGTATTGTTCTTCGCGGAGGAGGGTATTGATCCAGAGGACGCGGGGTTCACTGGCTACTTTTTCGGCGATTTCGGCTTCGACTTCGGGGGTATCAGGGGCGCTGGTGCAGCAGACGAGCTGGATGCCCGGGTCGACGTATTTCATGGCTTCGATGAGGTGGACCATGCCTTTTTGGCGGCTGGTGCGACCGAGGAAGAGGATATAGTCCTCGGCGACATCGAAGGCTTTGCGAGTGGCTTCGCTGGTGCTGGGGTTCCAGACATCGAGGTCGATGCCGTTATAGATGACTTTGACGCGTTCGGGATCGACGTTGAAGAGGTCGAGGATTTCGGCGCGTGAATTTTGGGAGACGGCGACGATGCGGTCGGCGGCTTCGAGGGCGACTTTTTCGACCCAGGTGGTGAGGTGGTAGGATCGGCCGAGTTGTTCTTCTTTCCAGGGGCGGAGGGGTTCGAGGCTATGGACTGTGGCGACGAAGGGGGTGTTGTAGAGCATTTTGGCCATGAAGCCTGCGAGGGAGCCATACCAGGTATGAGAGTGGACGACATCGGAGTCGATGGGGTCACGGACCATGGACATATTGGCGGCGAAGGTGCCCAGGGCGCTGTTGAACTTGGGGTCGCCGTTTTCCCACATCCGGCTCCAGCCTTGGTAACCTTTGACGTGGAAGCCCGGGGTTGGGTCTGTTTGTTCACCGATGCAGCGGACGTCGACATTGACGAGTTTGGCGAGCTGGCGGGAGAGGTTTTTGATATGGACGCCGGCGCCACCGTAGACGTTGGGGGGGTATTCGCGGGTGAAGAAGGTGACTTTCATAGCGGGAGTTGCGGGTTGGTTTTAGCGGGAGGAGAGGCTTTGGCCGGAGGCGAGGGGTTTTTCCATGGCGGATGCCGGGACACCGTGATGGATGATGCAGCCGCGGCCGATGCGGGCTTTTGGCGGGATGCGGAGGTCGGCGGCGACGAGGGTGGCGCCGCTTTTGAGCGAGTTGGGCATTTCCTTGGACACGACTGTGGGGCCATCGCCGACGGTGCATTCGGGTCCGAACCAGGTGCGTTTATCGGAGATGACCCGGTCGAGTTTGGCGCCGGTTTCGACGACGACGTCGTCGAGGAGGATGGAGTCGACGACGGAGGCGCCGGCTTCGATGCGGACGCCGGGGGAGAGGACGCTATTGCGGACGGTTCCTGCGATCATGCAGCCGGGGCTGATGAGGCAATTTTCGACGTGGGAGCCGGGGAGTTGGCGTGTGGGGGCTGGGGGTGCGGACCGCCGGGCGAGGAAGTTGGAGCGGACTTCCCAGGCGTCAAGGTCGATTTTGGGTTGGGCGCCGAGGAGGTCTTGGTGGAATTGGAGGTATTCGTCGATGGATCGGGTATAGTGCCAGGGGCCGTGGTAGATCCAGCCGTAGGCGCGGCGTCGGGGGATCATTTGGCGCATGACCTCGTGGATTTGGAAGCGGCAGTCTTCGCCTGAGGAGGTGATGGCGCGTCGGAGTTCATCGAGCAGCACGTGGCGGCTGAAGAGGTAGACGCTCATGGAGGCGAGGTGGGTGCGGGGGTATTCGGGTTTTTCGGTGAAGTTGACGATTTGGCCCAGGGCATTGAGTTCTCCGATCCCGAATCTGGAGGAGTCATCGGGTCTGGGGGTGAAGGCTATGGTGAGGTCGGCGTCGTGTTCCTTGTGGATGTGGATGAGCGGTTCATAGCTCATGCGGTTGGCGTGGTCGCCGGAGACGACGAGCACGTGTTCGGCGTCGCTACGTTCGATGAAGTCGAGGTTTTGGAAGAGGGCATCGGCGGGGCCGCGGTACCAGTCGGCGGTTTCGGGGCCCATGTAGGGTGGGAGGAAGCGGAGTTGGCGGTTGGTGCCGACGAGGTCCCAGGCGACGCCACTGGCGACGTGATCCATGAGGGAGGCGGGGCGGTATTGGGCGAGGATCCCGACGCGGCCGATTCCGGTATCGGCGAGGTTGGAGAGGGCGAAGTCGACGGTGCGGTAGCAGCCGCCCATGACGACGGCGGCTTTGGGTCGTTTTTCGGTGAGGGCGGAGAGTTCGCTGACGCGACCTCCGGCGAAGACCATGGCGATAGTTTTATTCATGGCGCGAGGGGAGGTAATGATTAGGGTTGGGTATTGGTGAAGCGGAAGGAGGTGGTGCTGTGGAAGGTTTGGTCTGGTCGGAGCACAACGGGGGGGAAATTGGGGTGATGGATGGAGTCGGGGTAGTGTTGGGTTTCGAGGCAGAAGCCTGCGTGTCTGGGGTAGCTGACTCCGCCGGTGCCGGTCATGGTGCCGTCAAAGCCATTGGCGGTGTAGAGTTGGACACCGGGTTCGGAGGTCCAGGTTTCCATGGTGCGGCCGCTGGCGGGGTGGGTGGCGCGGGCGGCGAGGACGAAGTCGTTTGGGGAGGATTTATTGATGACGTAGTTATGGTCGTAGCCGTTGGGGCGGGGGCGGAGCTGGTCGATGCGGGCGCCGATGGTGGTGGGTTGGGTGAAGTCGAGGGGGGTTCCGGCGACTGGAGCGATTTCGCCGGTGGGGATGAGGGCGATATCGGCGACTGTATAATGGTCGGCGTTGATTTCGAGGATATGGTCGAGGACATCGCCGGAGCCGCCGAGGTTGAAGTAGCTATGGTTGGTGAGGTTAAGGATTGTGGGTTTATCGGTGGTGGCTTCGTAGTCCAGGCGGAGTTCGTTGTTATGGGTGAGGGTATAGGTGACCTTGACGTGGAGGGTGCCGGGGTAGCCTTCTTCTCCGTCGGGGCTGGTGTAGGTGAAGGCGACGGAGGTCTGGTCGGCTTTTTCCGGGAGTGGGGTGGCGGTCCAGACTTTTTGGTGGAAGCCGGAGCGTCCGCCGTGGATGTGGTGGGGGCCGAGGTTGGCGGCGAGCAGGTAGGTTTTGCCGTCGAGTTTGAAGTTGGCGTTGGCGATGCGGTTGGCGACGCGGCCTACGGTGGCTCCGAAGGCGGGGTGGCCCTGGAGGTAGCGTTCGAGGTTATCGAAGCCGAGGACGACATTGGTGACATGACCTTGGCGGTCAGGGACGTGGAGTTCGGTGAGGATGGCGCCGAGGGTGGTAATTTTGGCGACCATACCGTTTTCGTTGCGGAGCGTGACGAGTTGGACGGGTTGGCCGTCGGTGTTGCGGCCCCAGTTGGCGATTTCGAGTGTTTTCATGGCGGGTTGGGTAGCGGCGTGGGACTGGATGGCGGGCAGGATGGTCCCGAGGGTTGCGGTGAGCGTGATTAAGCAGGCCAGCTGGCGGCCGAGATGGCGTAGGTGGGGGTGCATGGGCAGCATTGAATTGCGGGCCATCCTACTGGTTGCGGGGAGCAAGGCAACTTTCATCGGTAGGCGGAGCGCTGAGGGTGCGTCAGTAAGTCGGTAGGTCAGTCAAGTCAGGCGCGGCTGGTGCCGCGCATCCGAGCCTGGAGCTGGGGGGTGGGCGTTTTGCGCGAGGCTCGGGGAGGGGCTAATAGAGTTTGGCCGCACACCGGCCAGGGGCTTGCGGCGAACTTCGGTTTTCGATACCGATAGCGATCCCGATTTCAATTTCGATGGGGCAGGCGCGCTGAGCGCATAGCGCTGAGGGCTGCCTGTCCGCCATAGTCTGAAGGACGACGGCGGAAGGGCTTTTGCGGCGCGCGGAGCAGCGCCGCTGGGAGAGGGGAGAGGGAGGGAGAGGCGCTGCGCGGGATACGGGATATGGGAGATGCTTGTTGCCTCAAAAGTAAATCACACCGGGGGTCTGTTTGTGAGAGGGGGTCGTTGACTCATAAATCATGACACCGAGGTGGGGAGCAGGTTTGATTTGATTTAGGAGGGGGGTCTTTGGCAGGCTGCGCGGGTTGACCCATGGTGTGAACACCGTTATGACGAAAAAAGCGTTTTCCCGACGACGATTTCTGAGCACTGCGGCTACGGTTGCGGTTGCTCCGATGTTGCTTCCTTCGAAGGTTTGGTCTGCTCCGGTGGGCCCGAACAGCCGGCTCCACATTGCATCTATTGGCATGGGGACCCAGAACCGGGGTTTGACTGGCAACATACTGCGGCGTGAGCAGTGCCAGGTGGTTGCGGTCTGTGATGTGGACCGTACGCGGCGTGAAGCGGCGCGGGCTACCGTAAACGAGCGGTATGCGGAGGCCTCGGGGCGTGGGGAGTATCGGGGGTGTGATGCCTACAATGATTTTCGGTCTGTTTTGGCCCGGCCGGATGTGGATGCGGTGGTGATTGCGACGCCGGATCACTGGCATGCGTTGATTTCGATTGCGGCGGCGAACGCGGGGAAAGACATCTATTGCGAGAAGCCGTTGTGCCAATCGATCAACGAGGCCAAGGCGGTGGTGAACGCGGTTCGCCGGAATCGTCGGGTCTTTCAAGTGGGGAGCATGCAGCGTTCGATGAGCGAGTTTCGTCGGGCTTGCGAGCTGGTCCGGAACGGTCGTCTGGGGAGGATTTACGAGATTGAGGTGGCGATAGGCGGGCCGAGTGTTTGGTGTGACTTACCGGCGGAGGCCACCGAGGCGGGGTGTGATTGGAACATGTGGCTGGGGCCGACGCCTTTGCGGCCTTACAATTCGGAGTTGAGTCCGAGGGGGGTGCACGGTCATTTCCCGAACTGGCGCAACTATGTGGAATTTGGTGGTGGGATGGTGACGGACTGGGGGGCGCATCATTTTGACATTGCGCAGTGGGCCTTGGGGATGGACCAGAGTGGTCCGGTGGAGATTATTCCGGCGAGTGAGGAGAACGCGACGCACGGGGTTCGGTTGGTTTATGCGAATGGCACGGAGGTGGTGCATCGGAATGGCAACGGGGTGACGATTCACGGCAGTGAAGGGAAGGTGTATGTGAACCGGGGCAAGTTTGAGGCGACGCCGGAGGTGTTGGAGGAGTGGCGGTCGGGTCCCGGGGATGTGCGGCTTTACGAGAGCAACGACCACATTGGCGATTGGCTGAGGAGTGTGGAGACGCGGACCAAGCCGATTTGCGATGTTGAGATTGGGGCCCGGACCGTGACGGTATGTCATTTGGTGAACCTGGCGTATCATCATCGGGAGCGGATGCGGTGGGATCCTGTGGCGCAGGATTTTTCACAGTGGAGTGGCAAGTCGAAGTGGCTGGACATCCCATTTCCTTACAGGTCGCCTTGGAAGCTGGAGGGGTGATGGAGCCTGTTTTCCAGTAGAGGATAGCGTTGAGAATCGACCGGTTAGCCGGTCGATTCTTGCATATGGGGGAGGAGAGTGATGAGTGGAGATCGGGTGAAGGAGTTGAGGCGGCGTGCGGCCCCGGTGCGGTTATGGCGATTGGATTCCGGGGTGGATTTTTTGAATCACGGTTCATTTGGGGCGTGTTTGCGGGTAGTATTGGCGTATCAGCGTGGGGTGCGGGAGCGGATGGAGCGTCAGCCGGTTCAGTTTTTTGTGCGGGATTTGGAGGGGTTGCTGGATGAGGCGAGGGGGGTATTGGCGAAGTTTGTGGGGGCCAGGTCGCGGGATTTGGTGTTTGTTCCGAATGCGACGCATGGGGTGAACACGGTATTGCGGTCGCTGCGGTTTCGGCGCGGGGACGAGTTGCTGGTGACGGATCACGAGTATAATGCGTGTCGGAATGCGTTGGATTATGTGGCTGCGGCGGCCGGGGTTCGGGTGGTGGTGGCGCGGGTGCCATTTCCCTTGCGATCTGAGGAGGAGGCCTTGGCGTCGATTGCGGGGCGGGTGACGCGGAGGACGAGGCTGGTTTTACTGGATCATGTGACGAGTCCCACAGGCATGGTGATGCCATTGGAGCGGTGGGTGCCGTGGTTTGTTGAGCGGGGGGTAGAGGTTTTGGTGGATGGGGCACATGCGCCGGGGATGGTTCCCTTGCGGTTGGACAAGCTGGGGGCGACGTATTACACGGCGAACTGTCACAAGTGGGTTGGTGCGCCGAAGGGGGCGGCTTTCTTGTGGGTCCGGGAGGACCGCCAGGATGGGGTTCGGCCGTTGGCGATTAGTCACGGGGCGAACAGTCCTCGGCGGGATCGTTCCCGTTATCAGGTGGAGTTTGGCTGGACTGGGACGATGGATCCCAGTGCGTGGCTTAGCGTGCCGGTGGCGTTGGGGGCGATGGCGGATCTGGTGGAGGGGGGGTGGGCGGCGATTAACCGGAGGAATCGGTGGTTGGCGCTGGAGGGGAGGAGGTTGCATTGCGAGGCGTTGGGAGTGGAGCCACCGGGTCCGGCTTCGATGATGGGGAGTATGGCTTCGGTGCCGTTACCTGATGCGGTGGGTGGGGAGGCGCCGGTATCGCCGTTGTATTTGGATCCGTTGCAGGATCGTTTGCTGGGGGAGCTGGGTATTGAGGTCCCGATTGTGCCGTGGCCGGCGTATCCGCGGCGGCTGGTGAGGGTATCGGCGCAGTTATACAACCATTTGGGGCAGTATGAGCGGCTGGCGGGGGCGATAAAACGCGTGCTGCAAATGGATTGACCGGTTTTGGGGGGCGCGGGTAGGGTGAGCGTCTTGCATTTGCGCGGTCAACCGAGTGATTGACATATGTTTGGTACAATTCGACGCCATCAGAGCTGGTTGTGGATCGTGATCATCGTTTTGGTGATCATTTCATTTGTTTGGTACATGGGCCCCGGCGGTTCTTCTCCCGGGGCGGCCGGCGGCAGCGGCATTTACGGGTATGTAAATGGCGAGCCGATTGGTCGTGATCAATTTATGCAGGCCTACACTGAGGCGCGGCTGCGATTTTTCATGATGATGGGTTCATGGCCGGAGGAGTCGCAGCAGGCGAGGATGATGTTTGATGCTGAGAATGAGGTGGCCAGGCGGCTGGTGATGCTGGACAAGCTGGAGTCGTTGGATGTCTGGGTGGATGACGCTGAGGTGGCGCAGTGGTTGGCTCCCTTGTTTGCCGACCCGCAGACGGGGCGTTTTCAGCCGCAGATGTATCGGCAATTTTTAGAGACAGCGTTGCCTCGGGGGCAGGTATCCGAGGAGGCGTTCAAGCAATTTGCGCGGCATCAGGTGGGGATTCAGCACCTCATGGAGGCCGGGGCGGTTTCGGGGGCCTTGGTGAGTCCACGGGAGGCGGAAGTGGCATTTCGCCGGGAGAACGAGTCGGTGAAAGTGAAGTTGGTATCGTTCAGCTACACGAATCAAGTGGATAACGTAGTAGTTGAGGATGAGGCTTTGGAGGCTTTCTACAACAAGGAAGCGGCGCGTTGGCGGATACCGGACAAGGTGTCGGTGAACTACGTGAAATTTGCTGCTTCGAACTATGTTGCTGAGGCGGAGGCGCAACTGGTTTCGAGCACGAACTTGAGCACGCAACTCGAAGCGATGTATTTGCAGCGCGGGACGAACAGTTTTCTGGGAACCAACGGGGTAGTGATGAGTGCGGAGGCGGCCAAGCAGCAGTTGAGGGGTGAGCTGGTGGATCAGGTTGCGTTGTCTTTGGCTTACAAGGCGTCGACTGGTTTCGGGGAGCAGTTGTTGCTGGCGTATGAGGAGGCTCCTCAGCAGAAGGATCACTTGGAGAGGTTGGCTGAAGGCCAGGCCATGGAGCATGGGACTACGGAGCCCTTTGCCCGCCTGACTCCGCCTTTGGAGCTGGGTGTGGGGCAGGAATTTGGGACTGCGGCATTTGCCTTGTCTGAGGTTCAGCCGATGACGATGGAGCCGGTGGTGAGTCGGGACGGTGTGTATCTCCTGACGTTAAAGGAGCGGGTGGCGGGGCATGTGCCGCCGCTGGAACTTTTCCGCAATCAGGTTTTGATTGATTTCAAGAATGCGGAGGCGCGGCGGTTGGCTCGCGAGGCGGCGGCCGGTTTTCTGGAGACGGCCAAGGCGGGGATTGCTGCCTCCAAGGATTTCGACACGATTTGTGCGGAGGCGGGCCTGCAGGTGATTTCACCGGAGGCTTTTTCGCAGGGGACCACCACTTTGGTCGGGTTGCCGTCCGGTGTGAATTTCCGTCAGATTCAGCCCTTGGCTCTTGAGCTGGCTGCCGGTCAACTGAGCGATGTGGAGCAGACGGCTGATGGCGGGGTGGTGATGTATGGGGTGAGTCGTGAGCCGGTCAGTGAGGATCGGGTGAAGACGGAGCTGGCGGGGTATATGGAGGAGCTGCGGAACACCCAGCGCAACCAGGCGGTTTCGGAATGGAGCCGCAAGGAGATGGAATTGGCGCAGGTGAACAGCCTTCCGGACTTGAGCAACGGCCAGTGAGCAAGCGATCCGGCTCTCTCATTCGGTTGGGGGTGGATGACGGGGAAGACAAGCTCCGTTGGCAGCTGCCTGTTTTGTGGGATGAACCGCATTTGCTGGTGGTGGACAAGCCTGCCGGACTGCCGGTCTTGGCCGATTCCGTCTCCCCGATTGGTCCTTCCTTCCTGGGATTGATGCAGGATTCCCGTGCCCGGAGGGGCGATTGGTTTTCGGGGAATGTTCCTGATTTTTTGGCGACACCACAGCGGATGGATGCTGATGTGAGCGGCGTTTTGGTGGTGGCGAGGACCCGTGCGTGCTGGCAGGCCTTGGCCAATTTATTTGCCTCGCACTTGGCGCCGACGGTGACACTTGCACTCGTGGAGGGGAATCCGCAGGACACCTTTAACGTCAGCGCCCCGTTGGCGAGGAAGCCGGCTCCGCAGGGATTTTATCGCGTGGACAAGGAGCGGGGGAAGCGGAGTGAGACTCGCTTTGAAGTGGTCGAACGATTTCGGAAGTATACCCTGCTGCGATGCCGGGTGATTGGGGGTAGACCGCATCAAATTCGGGCGCATTTACGTCGGCACGGCCTGCGTTTGGTAGGGGACGAGCTGTATGGGGGGCGTCCATTGAACTTGTCGCGATTGAAGCCAGGTTATCGTTTCAAGCGGGATTTGGAGGAGCGTCCATTGATTGGTCGGCCAGCCTTGCATGTGGAGTCTGTGAGATTGCCTGTGGTGGTTCCGGGTATCCCGAGCGAGGTGGTTGTGGAGGCGCCTTTGCCGAAGGACTTTGAAGTGGCTTTGAAGTATTTGCGGAGGTATGGGGCTTTGGGTGGTGGTTCCGGGGACGTTCAGAGCGACGACAGCGAGGGCATGGGGTCTGATTCTGTGGTTTGACGTGATTGGACTGTGGGGCGATATTCGCCGCACTATGGCCATTAAGATCACTGAGGCACTACTGGCTGAGCACGTGGTATTCCACAATCTTTTCGATTCCATTGAGGAGGCGCTGCCATCACTCAAGACCTTGCGGGAGGTTCAGGCGCTTGGGCGTGTTTTGGAGTCGATGCTGGACGCCCACTCCAAGGTGGAGGATGAGTTGATCATTGAGCCGTTGGATCATTGTTTCGAGCAGATCGGCCAGCACGACACGTTTCATCAGGAGCACGAGGAGATCGACGCGGCGCTGGGGGCCTGCCTCGCGAGTTCTCAAGTCGGGAAGGCGCGAGAATATCTGAGGGAGGCGGTGGTGGGGTCGCGTCGACATTTCGACAAGGAGGAGCGTTTGATTTTCCCGATGGCGGAGAAGCATTTGAAGGCAAAGACCCTGTTGGGGTTGGGGGAGCGGTGGAGGGAGGAGAGGAAGGGGATTGTGGGGTGAGGCTTGTGGAGCGGGATAGGGGATGGGAGCGCTGAGGGGCGAGGGCTCAGTGGGTGGCAGGCGAAATTTAATCAGGTTGGAGGTCGCTCTTTTTGGGGGGCTGTGATTCGATGGCGGTGTTTCCACGTGAGGGTTTAGGAGTGGTTTAGGTTTTGGAAGACCGTGGAGTGGGACCTGATGCAGCCGAAGACAAACAAGCGTAGTCGTTGGCGTAGGGTCCTGCTGTGTGCCTTGGGGTTGTGCCTGCTGGTGTTTCTGACTTTTCCGTTCTGGTTGCCTTTGTTTTTGAAGGGCGTTTTGGGTGGGGTGGGCATTCAGGTGGCGAGTGTGGAGCGTCGCGGGGTATTTGGGCTGGGCTTGCGGGAGTTGGAGTATGGTTTTCCCGGGGGGCATATTCAGGTGGAGGAGGTAGGGCTTTCCGATTGGGCGGCTTTGGTTGCGTTGGGATGGGAGAGTGCTGACCGGCTGGAGGTTTCTCCCGTGCGGGTACGGGGTTGGACTTTGATGTTGGATCCTGCGAGAGGTGTGGTTGCGGATGAGGAGGAGAAGGTGGGATCCGGAGTGGGGGTCGTATTGGATCAGGTGGGATCGCTTGGACGTGTGTTGCGTCGGTGGGTGCCTCCAGTGGAGTTGGAGAACGGCTTGGTGGAGGCGCCGGGGTTGGGGATTCGAGTAGGGCGTGCGGGCTATGCGGGTGGCGAGGTGAAGGCGGATGTGGACGCAATGGACTTGGGTTTTGCTGGTCTGCTTGAGTTGAGGCTGGACGATGCGGGCGCATATCAGGTCGGGGTAAAACTAGCGGATCCCTGGCTGGCTGATTTGGAGGTGAACGTTACCGGCGTGATGGAGGGGTGGGATGTCATTGCGGGGGGAAGTATAGAGGGGCAGGAGTTTGGGTTGAGCGCGAGATATCCCCGGGAGGGTGGGGAGATTTGGCCGGAGAAGTTCGAGTTAAGCGTGAGGGATGGTGGTGGTTCGGGCCTGGTTGAGCGGGTTCCGGGTTTGGAGCGTGTGGGCGGGATTATTCGTGGAGTTGGGGATGAGGCGGGGCTGGAGCTGGAGTGGCTGTTAGACGGACGGCATGAGGAGAAGGTTATAGGTGAGGTGCGGGTGGAGGGGGGTGGTCGCGTAGGTTTGGCGGGAGGTGAATTGGGGCGGTTGGAGGTTGGGATCGCTGCGGGGGGTGTGAGCCTGGTTTCACCGATACGGGTGGAGTGGGAGCGGCTTGTTGAGCAGTTGCGTTCTGACTGGCTGGTGCGATTTGATTTGAGTCGGCAGGGGTGGGTGGAGGCGGTGGGGATGCTGAATGGTGAGGTGAAGTTGGAAGGTTTGGTCGAGGGTGGTGTCGAGGGGACTCTGTTGGTGCGGGGTGTGGGGGTGGAGGTTGGGGGGCGGGCGGTGAGTGAGTTGGAGCTGGAAGCGGGGGTGCGGGGAAGGGTGGTTGAGGGTGCGACCCTGAATTTTGGTGACGCGACGGGGAGCCATTTTGGGATGCTGGTGCAGTCGCTGGATTTGGCTTTGATGGAGGTGGGGCAGTTTTCGCTCAAGGGAGAGGTGGGTTCGAACCTGGTGGAGCAGCTGGTTGGGGGGATTGGAGTGGGCAAGGTGCAGCTGGATATCGGGGCGGCCGGGCCGGTCGGGGTGCTGCGGCACCAGGGCAAGGTGGTGGTCGAGGGCATTCATTTGGATGGGGTAAGGGACAGCATGCTGGAGCTGGGGTGGGAGGGGGTGGGGCAGGATCAGGTGCAGGGGCGGATGGATTGGAGGACAGATGTTGGCTGGGTGAAGATTGGGGGTGCAGCGGAGGGGGTGGGGAGAGTGACGATTACTGACCTGGAGATTGGGGGCGTGGCTGAGGATCCATTGAGGCTGGAGGGTTCATCGCGGGTGATGGTGAGCCCGGTTGTTGGGGAGGGTCCATTTGGGGTAACCCTGGATCGGCTGCGATTGACCAATGGAGTGCAGAGCTTGTTG
>JBMTVN010000100.1:0-12044 GCA_049451415.1 Limisphaerales bacterium
CGCTTCGAGACCTATATTCCGTATGGTTTTGCCAATCCGCATGGCCGGGTGTTTGACCGTTGGGGCGTTGATCTGGTCACGGATGCCACGGGCAACAACACTTATTATGGGCCTGCGTTTAGCGGTCGACTGGACTACCCGCAAAAGCATTCCGGGTTGAGGCAGTTTTGGGATCGGCCCTCGCGACCCTGTGCTGGCACGGGACTGCTGACGAGCCGGCATTTTCCGGAGGAATTCCGGGGCAATTTCCTGAACTGTAACGTGATTGGCTTCCAGGGAATCTACCGTGTGCGGGTGGATGAGGCGGGGTCCGGGGTGACCGGGACCACTTTGGAACCGCTGGTGCAGTCGAGCGACCCGAACTTCCGTCCGACCTCGGTTGGCGTGGCTCCGGACGGCTCGGTGATTTTCCTGGACTGGCACAATCCGATCGTTGGCCACATGCAGCATCATTTGCGTGACCCAAGCCGTGATCATGCCCATGGCCGGGTTTATCGGGTGACGTATGCGGGAAGTCCATTGCTGACGCCACCGCAAGTGCATGGTGCCTCGATCAAGAACCTGCTGGAGTTGTTGCGTTCGCCGGAGGATGACGTGCGGATACGGGCAAAGATTGAGCTGGGGGCGCGGGATTCCGGCGAGGTGATGGCGGCGGTGCGCAAGTGGGCGTCACAGTTTAGCCGGGAGAAACTCGAGGATCAGCCCTTGCTGATGGAGGCCTTGTGGGTGATGCAGTGGCATCATCAGGTGGACCAGAAATTATTGCGGCAGATGCTGGTATCTCCTGAGTGGAGGGCGCGTGCTGCGGCGGTCAGGGTATTGTGCTATGTGCGGGACGAGGTGAAGGACGTTCTGGACCTGCTGCGCGTGGCGGCGAACGACAGTGCTCCGAGAGTGCGGCTGGAGGCGGTGCGGGCGGCGAGCTTCTTTGAGGGTGATTCTGCCCTGGAGGTGGCGCATGAGATCCTGAAACACGAGACCGACTACTACTTGGAATACACCTTCAAAGAGACCTTGAGGCAATTGCAGCCTGCGGGGGCTCCGCCATTCCTGCCGAAGGATCCTGTGGCGCTGGACCGTGTCCTTCAGCGTTTGAATGACGCAGAGCTGGCGCGAGCCGAGGGTGTTGCCCCCGTGCTGGAGGAGCGCCTTTTGCGACCGGGTTATGACTTGAACACGCGCAACACCGCCCTGGTGCAGCTGGTGGAGTTGCAGTCCTCTGACCGGACCGATGCTGTGCTTGCGGCCCTGCGGCGGGTGGACACTGGTCGGGGAGATATCAAGGCCAGTGGCGGGTTGGGACAGTTGCTGCTGGTGATGCCGGACGACCTGGCCGCGAGGCGTGGAGATTTGTTGTCGATGGCGAGGGGTGCGGCGCAGAGGGATGTGCGTTCGGCGGCGTGGGCGGCGGTTGTGGCTGCTGATGGCGGGGAGCCCGGCAAGGCCTGGGCTGATGCGGGCAACCGCGATGAGGATCGTCTGGCCCTGATGGGTGGCATCGTGCTGTTTTTGGATCCGGCCGTCAGGGCCCGGTTTGCCCCGCAGCTGAAGGAGGTTCTGGATGCGGGCAATTCGCAGCCGGATCTTCAGGCGGTGGCCATTGCGGCGTTGCCGCTCCTGGGAGAGGAGCACGCCGGGTACACCTTTGGCCGTCTGTGTGAGGAACTGCGTCGGGATAAATTCCGCGTGCGTGCGGCTCGTGCCTTGCTGGAAGTGCCTCGTGCCGGATGGCAGGGGGCGGGGGCTCGGGAGGCTGCCGAGGCGATATTGGCATGGGCGGGGCGGGTGCCTGCGGCTGACCGTACCTCCCAGGGCTATGTGGAGGTTGTCCAGGCCGGTTCCGAGCTGGCGGGATTGCTGCCAGCCGAAGTGGGGCGTCCGATCCAGAAGGGGCTGCTTGATCTGGGAGTCAGGGTCTTTGTCATCAAGACCGTTCGTGAGGCGATGCGCTATGACATTACGAGGCTGGTGGTGGAGGCAGGCAAGCCGTTTGAGGTGATCCTGGAGAACCAGGACATGATGCCCCACAACCTGGTCTTTTCGCAGCCGGGTTCACGTGAAGAGGTGGGCAAGCAGGCTGAGACCATGTCGCCTAATCCGGATCGACAGGGCCGGGTTTACGTTCCCGACAATCCCAAGATCTGGGCTTCGAGCAAGCTATTGGAGCCGGGAGCGAAGGAGACCCTGAAGCTCACCGCACCTGAGAAGCCGGGGACCTATGATTATGTGTGCACGTATCCTGAGCATTGGCGGGTGATGTTCGGTGAACTGGTGGTGGTGGCGGATGCGGAGGCGCTGTTGCAGGCCAGCCGCGACTTGCCGCCGGCACCCGTGGCGGCCGAAGTGCACGTCCACGGCGTTCATTAGCAACCAGCGCTTCCTGCCAGGAAGCTGCGGCCTTTCCCCGTCCTGCCCGACAAGGGCGGGGCGGGGTTTTTCGTGGAAGCAAGAGCGGGCCGGCTGGCCAGGCTGACGAGCCGGCAGGTTGCTTCCCAATGGGGCAGTCGCAATCCGGTAATCTGCCTTCCGGAAGCAGGGTGCTGATGGATTTCGACGTAACCAGGGCCGAGGGGATTCCGGTTGAGTGCCGGGAAGAGCCGTCCGGTTGGGATCTCCACCCTGGCGAGGAAGTTGCCACTGTTGCCGAACTGGAAATTGTCGTAGGGATTCTGGCGGACGATGATTTTCAGGCGAGCGTGCAGGATGTGGCCCTGGCCGTGGGGATCGGTCATGACGATGAGCCGGACGCACTGAAAGCCAGGGGATTGGCTGAGCGCGAGGAGGTCGGGGTGATTATGAATGCGTTCCTGCAGGATATAGCCGGTATGGGTTGGTTCAGTGTAGAGCTGCTCGGCGAGGTGTTGGCAACTGACGGGTGCAGAGCCGAGTTGGCTGAAGTCACCGGTTGCGGTCCGGGTGAGGATGCGGATGCCGGATCCGTAGTTCCCGGAGACGGGTTTGACGGCGAGTTCGGTCGGGCAGTCCAGCCGGAGGAACTTCCCCCATTCGCGCGGTGATGCCGGTGCGAGGCCATGGGGTAGCCATCCGGTCCGGCCGGGAAGGACGATGGCCAGAAGCTTGGGGGTTGCTGGCGGGTTGACATGCCCGGGAGATCGGCGGGTAATGGACTCGTGCTCGAGATCTTCACCGCATGGCCAGTGAATGGCGTTATCGCGTTGTTAACTTTGCCTGAGCTGGCGGTCATTGCTTTCCTGGTCGCGCTGACGATCGTGTGCATGCGAACAAGTCGGCGTGGCTCCAGAAAGGACTGAGAGCGGGGGCAGTCGGGCCGGGTTCATTCCACGTCCCCGGCGAATTGGGGTGGCTCGAGGAGGAACTTGTGCAGCAGGTCGGTGGCGAGACGGTAACCTCGGGGGTTCCAGTGTGAATCATCAGGCCACCAAAGCCATTCGCCCTGTGTCTCGTAGAGCTGTCGGGATGCATCGGCGAAGTGCGGCTTCAGGTCGAGGAACCCAATGCCCTGGTTCCGGCAGAAGGATGCGAGCCTCTGGCCGAGCAGGGAGACTTGATTCGAGCCGGACCAGGGTTCCTGATCCTGGAGTATCCAGCCGAGTGTCTCCTCCTTGCAGGGGATGAGCACGACATTGAACTGAAGCTGGCGGCTGGTGCAGAACGATTTGAAATTCTTGAGGACTTTTTCGAGATCTGGTGTGTAGAACTCGACCTTGGCTTTTTCCTGGGCTGGATCCAGGAGCCAGGTGTAATGGCGGTAGAAGAGCATAGGGCGGCCTGCCGGGGTGGGACGTATGATCAGGCCGGCCTGGTCCGGTGTTAGCTGTGAGTGTTGCGGATCACGACCCAGCTGCATGCGGTCCCACAGCCTTCCGAGCGACGATCGTTCCCGGAAATCGAGGCAGGCATTGTAGAGCGCGAGTGATCTTTGTTTCCAGGGGAGCGGGAGGTTGTCGACGGCCTCCGGCTCGAATTGGGTGAGGTCATTTCCGGAGAAAATGGCGAGCACCACCTGCGTGCCGGGGCGGAGGTTGAGTCGTGGGCTTTCCGCGACCAGGTTCAGGTAGGCATCGCCCGGATCCCCGGGAAGTCCGAGGTTGTAGGTGCGTATGCCGTGCCGTTGTTCCAGCTGTTCCGGCCAGGTATCGGGTTGGGAACTCCCGCATCCGGCAACGAACGAGTCTCCCAGCAGGACAAGATCATACGGTTCCTTCGAACGGGTGGCCTGCTGTCGGTTGCGGAACCCGAAAGCATCGGTTTCGAACTCGACCTGTCTCGTGACCTGAAGTTCAGCATCCGGCGAGAAGGCTGCCAGGTCTCCGTAGGTGCGGCCCTCGTAGTATACGTTTGGCTGGTAACGAGTCAGGAGGGGGAGGCGTTGCCAGACGCGGATGAACATCTCGTGCGGCCGGTAGTTGAAACGTTCCCGCAGGATCACGCGGAGTGTGAGGTCGGCCCCGATAAGGGTGGTGCCGATAGTGAGGTAGAGCAGGAGGAAGCGACTGAGAATGGGGCGGGAGGTGGGGAGGCGGAGGAAACAGTAGAGAGCCAGGAGCAGGCTGCCAAAGAGCGACGGAAGGAAAGCCTGCCAGGAGTCGGGAATGATCCCGGTAAGCCATAGGGCGAAGGAAACGGACAGCGCAAGTAGGGCTGCGATGGTGCGAAGGCATGCGGCCATACGTGACCCGCGGCGGGAAACGTCGGTCGTGGTCGGGTCGGGACTGGGCAGCCCGTGCGTCGCCATGCCTCAACAGGCTGGGATATCCTGCCGGATGTGTCGAGCACACTCCGGACTTGGGTGATAGAGGAAGATTTTCCTTTGAAGCGGACTTGAGCCTTCAGGCGCGATCCCTATCTTCCGATCGGTGCTGAATATTCTCATCACGGGGGCGAACCGGGGCATTGGGCTGGCTTTGGCGCGTGTTTTCGTCGCGCAGGGGCATCGGGTCTTTGCCGGTCACAGGTCTGTGGCTGGTGGGGAGAGGTTGGCGTCGCTTGCGGCTTCCTCCGGCGGGCAGGTTGTTCCGGTTCAGTTGGATGTGACTGAGGATGAGAGCGTGGGCGGTGCGGTTGAGCTGGTGCGGTCAACTGGTGCCGGGCTGGATGTTCTGGTGAACAATGCCGGGGTGTTGTTGGAAGGAGTGGAGGCTGCCTTTAGCGATTTGGAGGCCTCCTTGCTTGAGCGGACCTTGGCAGTCAACGTTCTGGGGGTGGTCAGAGTGACGCGAGCGTTCCTTCCTTTGCTTTTGGCATCGGGGGTGTCTCCGCGGCTGGTGAACATTTCATCCGGAGCCGGTTCCCTGGGATCGAAAGTGGACAGTCGCTATTTTTTCTACGGGGCCTCGAAGGCGGCGTTGAATCATCTGACCATCGGTCTGGCGCATGAGTTGGGGCCGAAGGGGGTGACCGTGGTGGCAATCAGTCCCGGCTGGGTGCGGACGGATATGGGCGGAGCCGGTGCGGATCTGAGTGCTGAGGAAAGTGCGGAGGCCATGGTCCGGACGATTGAGCAGCTGGATGGCGGGCAGCATGGCCGGTTTCTGGACCGGTTTGGCAGCGAGGGAGCCTACCGGTGGTAAGCGGGTGATACTATGGACCTCGTCAAAGAACCCATTCCCAAGCTGATCCGGCACATCGCCATGCCCGCGAGCATCGGGTTTTTCTTCAACACGATGTACAACGTGGTGGACACGTTTTATGCCGGGTTGCATTCGACCGATGCCTTGGCGGCCCTGGCGGCTTCGTTTCCCATTTTCTTTATTATCCTGGCGCTTGGCTCGGGGGTGGGGCAGGGGGCGACGGCGCTTATTGCGAATGCGCTGGGGGAGGGGAATGAGGAGGAAGCCCACCACCTATCCCTGCAATCGGTTTCCTTTGGAATCCTGCTCGCGGGGGTGCTGACTGTGCTGGGCCTGGCGATGGCTCCGACGTTGTTCCGGGCGCTGGGGGCGGAAGAGCGGTTCCTGTCGCTTTCGCTGGAATACATGAACGTCATTTTGCTGGGGACAGTCTTTTTCATGCTCCAGTCGATTTTGAATGCCACCCTGAATGCGCTGGGGGACACGCGGACATTTCGGGATGTGCTGATTGCGGGGTGTTTGTTGAATGCCGTGCTGGATCCGTGGTTTATGCTGGGTGGTTGGGGGCTGCCGGCGATGGGAGTGCGAGGTATCGCGCTGGCGACCTTCGTCATCCAGATCGCGGGGTCAGCCTACCTGCTCTATAAAGTGAGGCACACACGGATATGGCGGGGATGGCGTTGGGGATGGTTCAGGCCTGATCGAAGACTGTATCGGGACATCGCGGTGCAGGGGTTCCCTGCGAGCCTGAACATGCTGACGGTGGCTCTGGGCATCTTTGTCATCACCTGGTTCATTGCCCGGTTCAGCAAGGAGGGTGTGGCGGCCTATGGGATCGCCACCCGCATCGAGCAGATTTTCCTGCTGCCGACGATTGGGCTGAACATTGCCATCCTGTCCCTGACGGGGCAAAACAACGGGGCCCGGCGTTTCGACCGGATCCGGGAGGCGCGCCGGGTGGGGTTGGTGACGGGGTTGGTAATGATGGGGGTTGCGGGCATCCTGCTCTTCCTCTTCGGCGGTGCCATGATGGGCTGGTTTACCGGGGACCGGGAAGTTGTCCGCATCGGGGCCGAATACCTGCGAATTGCATCCGTTACTCTCGGGAGCTACGTCATCCTGTTCCAGTCGGTCTTTATGCTGCAGGGTCTGAAGAAGCCCATTTATGGATTATGGGTCGGGTTGTATCGGCAGATCGTGGCCCCTTGTCTGGTTTTCTGGTTGCTGGCCTTTCAGCTCGGCTGGGGCATGAAGGGGGTTTGGTGGGGGATCTTCCTGGTGACCTGGAGTGCTGCGTTGTTCATGCTTTGGTTTGGCGGATGGAAGCTGTCCCGGATCGAGGGGGCACAGCAGGGGGCTTTTGCGGCGCGCGGAGCGGCGCCGCAGGGAGAGGGGAGAGAGGAGAGAGGAGAGAGGCGCTCCCCCTGACTCCCGACTCCTGACTCCTGACCTTTGACTCCTGACCTTTGACTCCTGACCTTTGACTCCTGACCTTTGACTCCTGAATGGGGGTCTTGCCTTTGGGCTTTGCACGCTGGGTTTGCTGGCGTAAAAGACCCGTTCCGCTTTGGCGGGGACCTATGAAGAAGCCCGAAGTTGAAATCTACGATACCACCCTGCGTGACGGTACCCAGGGAGAGGGCATTAACTTTTCTGTTGCCGACAAGCTGCGTTTGGCTGAGCGCATGGAGGCGATGGGTTTCCACTACATTGAGGGTGGTTGGCCCGGGTCGAATCCGCGGGACATTGAATTTTTTGCGCAGGCGAGGCAGCGCAAGTTCCGCAAGGCTCGATTGGCGGCCTTTGGTTCCACGCGGCGCAAGAATACGGATGTAGCGAAAGATCCGCAGGTGCGTTTGTTGCTGGAGGCGGAGACTCCGGTCGTGACGATTTTTGGCAAGACCTGGTTATTGCACGTGAAGGAGGTTTTGGGAACGACGCCTTCCGAGAACGTGGCGATGATTGCGGACACCGTGCGCTACCTGAAGGCGAACGGCCGTTTTGTGGTTTACGATGCCGAGCACGGTTTTGATGGCTACAAGGATGATCCTGAGTATGCCATGGCGACCTTTGAGGCGGCGGCTGAAGCGGGGGCTGATGTGGTGGTTTTATGTGACACCAACGGGGGGGCCTTGCCCAATGAGGTTTCCACCATCACCGCTGCGGTGCATGCAAAGCTGAATACGCAGATCGGGATTCACACCCACAACGACATCGGGATGGGGGTGGCGAACGCGATGGCGGCGATCCTGGCGGGCGCCAGTCATGCGCAGGGGACGATGAACGGTTATGGCGAGCGGACAGGGAACTGCAATTTGACGACCCTGGTGCCGAATCTGGCGCTCAAGATGAAGATGGGTTGTTTGCCGGAGAGTTCCTTGCGGAAGTTGAAGGAGTTGTCGTTGTTCGTAGACGAGATTGCGAACGTGCGGCATGACCCCCGGCATCCGTGGGTGGGGAGCACGGCCTTTGCGCACAAGGGGGGCATGCATGTGAATGCGGTGCAGAAGGTGGCCCGCAGTTTTGAGCATATTGATCCGGATGTGGTGGGCAACAGCCGTCGGGTGCTGGTCAGTGACCTGGCGGGCAAGAGCAACATCGTGATGAAGGCCCAGGAACTGGGCTTTGAGATCGACAATGGTACTCCGGAACTCAAGGCGATCCTGAACCGCATCAAGGAGCTGGAGCACCAGGGATATGAGTTTGAGGCTGCCGAAGCCTCGCTGGCCTTGCTCATCCGCAAGATTCTCAAGCACCAGGAGCCTCCTTTCAAAGTGGAGGCCTACCATGTCTCGATGCGTCGGGATGGATTGGAATCGGTGGTTGAGGCCACCGTCAAAGTCCGGGTGGGGGATGAGGTGGCTCATACCGTTGCCGAAGGGGACGGCCCGGTGAATGCACTGGACTCGGCGCTGCGCCTGGCGCTCGGGCAGTTCTTCCCGCAGATCAAGAAGGTGCAGTTGACGGATTACAAAGTGCGCATTTTGGATTCCGTGACCGGCACGGCGGCGACCACGCGTGTCTTGGTGGAAAGCTCCGACGGGAAGGTTAGCTGGGGGACGGTTGGGGTGGACGAGAACATCATTGAGGCAAGTCTGCATGCCGTGCTGGACAGCATGGAGTACTGGTTGCTGAAGCGGCGCTAAACCGATTTTTTGTCATGTCAGAGATTCCGAAGGCTTACGAGCCGCACGCTGTTGAGGACAAGTGGTATGCCTATTGGCAGGACCATGGTTGTTTTTCTGCCGACCCAGCCTCGAGCAAGCCGGGGTATTCCATTGTAATTCCGCCGCCGAACGTGACGGGGGTGTTGACCTTGGGGCATGTCCTCAACAACACCATCCAGGACATCCTGGCGCGGAAGGCGCGGATGGATGGCAAGGAAGTGCTATGGTTGCCGGGCACTGATCATGCGGGGATTGCCACCCAGACCGTGGTGGAGCGGACCCTGAAGAAGGAGAGGGTGATCAAGCATCGCAACGACCTTGGCCGGGAGAAGTTCCTGGAGAAGGTCTGGGAATGGAAGGAGAAGCACGGCGGGATCATCATCCAGCAGCTGAAGAAGCTGGGAGCTTCCTGTGACTGGTCGCGTGAGCGGTTTACGATGGATCCGGAGTATTCCAAGTGCGTGCAGCGGGTCTTTGTTGAGCTGCACCGCAAGGGGTTGATCTACCGGGGCAAGCGGATGGTCAACTGGGATCCGCAGGCGCGGACAGCGCTTTCGGACGAGGAAGTGATCATGACCGAGGTGAAGGGGCATCTCTGGCATTTCAAGTATCCGCTGTTGGGGGAGAACGGTGAGCCTGAACCCGGGCGTTTTGTGGTCGTTGCGACGACGCGTCCGGAGACGATGCTGGGTGACGAGGCCGTGGCGGTGAATCCGGAGGACCCGCGTTACAGGGATATTGTCGGCCGGAAGTGTTTGCTGCCGATCCGGAACAAGGCGATTCCGGTGATTGCGGACGGCTTTGTGGATCCCAAGTTCGGGACGGGTTGTGTGAAGGTGACTCCGGCGCATGATCCCAACGACTACGAGATGGGGCTGAGGCATTCCCTTCCGTTGACGGAAGTGATTGGGGCTGACGGCTTGATGACACTGGAGGCGGGTGAGGCCTATGCGGGCCTGGACCGTCAGGAGGCGCGGAAGGCCGTGGTGGAGGCGATCGAGGCGCTGGGGTTGCTGGAGAAGGTGGAGGATTACACCCACAACGTTGGCTACAGCGAACGCAGTCAGGTGCCGGTGGAGCCCTACCTGAGCGAGCAGTGGTTTCTCAAGTATCCGGCTACGGAAGCGGCGGCCAAGGCCGTGGAGAATGGGGACATCCGGTTTTTCCCGGATCGCTGGGCCAAGACCTACAGCCACTGGATGAACAACCTGCGTGACTGGTGTATTTCACGCCAGTTGTGGTGGGGGCACCGGATTCCGGTTTGGTATCGCAAGACCTCTGGTGAGAGTGTTGGCCAGCCCGAGATCTGGGTTGACGTGAATCCGCCGGCGGATGCGGAGAACTGGGAACAGGATCCGGATGTTCTGGATACGTGGTTCAGCTCCTGGCTGTGGCCCTTTGCCACCATGGGATGGCCGGAGGAGACCGATACACTGAAGCGTTTTTATCCGACCACCGATCTGGTGACAGGTCCGGACATCATCTTCTTCTGGGTGGCCCGGATGATCATGGCCGGCTTTGAGTTCATGGGTGAGAAGCCCTTCTCGAACGTGTATTACACGGGCATTATCCGGGACAAGCAGGGCAGGAAGATGTCCAAGAGCCTGGGCAATTCACCGGACCCGCTTGATCTGATTGCCAAGTACGGGGCGGACGCCCTGCGATTTGGTGTGATGCGCTCGGCACCTCTGGGGCAGGACATCCTGTTTGATGAACAGCACGTGGAGCTGGGGCGCAACTTCTGCAACAAGCTTTGGAATGCCTGCCGGTTCCGGCAGATGCAGGGTGGCGAGACTGAGGGGGAAATCCGGTCCGAGCTGCTGACCCAAGCGGATCGTTGGATTCTCCTCAAGCTGGACAAGGCAATCCGCGAGATCGATGCGGCCTTTGCGGAATACAAGTTCAGCGAGGTGACGCAGACGCTCTACCGGTTCTTCTGGAACGAGTATTGCGACTGGTATGTCGAGGCTTCCAAGGCTGTTCTGCAGGGTGATGACGAGGCCCGCAAAGCCAACACCCTGGCGGTGATTGACTTTGTGCTTTCGCACACGCTCAAGCTGTTCCAGCCGCTGCTCCCGTTCATCACGGAGGAACTGTGGCATGGGCTGGGTTATGTGCAGGATCTGCCGCCCGGACAGGGGTATAAGTCGATCATGTTTGCCCACTGGCCGAAGGCCTGGGACGACGACTTCCGGGGTTGTTACGGTTTAAAACCGGACGACGAAACGGTGATGGACGGCTGGTTCGACCTGGTGGGGCGTGGCAGGAATCTTCGTCGGGAGTTCAACATTCCCGGGAACAAGCGGGTGCGTTTCGTTTTTCGCAACAAGGAGCCGATGGCGGCCGAGACCGTGGATGTCCTGAGGTTGTTGCTGAATGCTGAGGACCTGGCAGTGGATCCAAACATTCGCATGGCCAAGGGTACGCCTTCGGCCCTGGTTGAGCAGGGCGAGTTGTTTCTGCCGCTGGACGGGCTGGTGGATGTTGAGGCCGAGAGGGGCCGGCTGAACAAGGAACTCGAGAAGGTGGAGTCCGAGTTAGCCAAGGTGCAGGCCAAGCTGGACAATCCGAATTTTGTCCAGAAAGTGCCTGCAGCGGTCCTCGAAGAACACCAGAAACGCAAGACTGACTGGCAGGCCCGACTGGAGCAGGTTCAGACCGCTCTTGAAGCGCTCGGTTGATGGATGACCAGAGCGGGTTCAGTGCCGGGATTCCGGTTTACACCCAATCGCAACAGCGTAGATTACAACCATGGTTCACGTAGGCATTGGATATGACGTACATCGTCTGGTCGAGGGGCGGAAGCTGGTCCTCGGGGGAGTTGAAATTCCGTTTACCAAGGGCTTGGAGGGGCACTCGGATGCCGATGTCCTGATGCACGCAATTTGCGATGCCGTGCTCGGGGCTTTGGGTGAGGGGGATATCGGCCACTTCTTCCCCAACACCGATCCGCGTTGGTGGAATGCGCCGAGCAAGGTGTTTCTGCAGGAGGCAGCCCGCCAGATTGGTTTTCACGACGGGAAACTGGTCAATATCGATGCCAGTCTGATTGCCGAGGCCCCGAAGATCGGGCCGCATATCCAAGCCATGAAGCTCCACATCTCGGAAGCGCTTGGGATCAACCCGCGTCGCGTCGGAATCAAGGCCACCACCAACGAGAAGCTGGGCTTCATCGGGCGGGAAGAGGGCATTGCTGCCATGGCCGTGGCGTCCATCGACCTCCCGAACTGAACCATGGGCGTCAAGGCGGAGATCAGTTGGAAGCGTCGGGACGAGGAGGGGAATCGTCGCGAGGTTTATGCGCGTCATGTTGGCACCCAGTGGG
>JBMTVN010000101.1:0-12032 GCA_049451415.1 Limisphaerales bacterium
CGCTACGGATAACCCGGAACGATCCTCGGTCATCGACAAGCTCCGCGCCCAAGCTCCACAACTCGATCCAGCCATCCCCCAGCTCCTCGATGCACTGCAAAACCACGCCCTCGACCTCGATGTCCGTTACGCCGCCCTGACGACCCTCAGCCTGCTCAACCAACTCCCCGATCACGGAACACACGCCATAGCCCAAGCCGCTGAAAACAGCGACGACCCCGTCTTCTTCCGCCTCAAGGCCCTTGAAATAGCCATCCATAACACCCGTAAACCCGCAGCCCTCAAGACCGCCTTGGCGCGATATATCGCGAATACCGGGGAATCCTCACTCATCCGCTGCAGGGCAGGGGAGCTCCTCCTCAAGCTCGGTTCATTGCCGGCGGATGTCCGGGCAGACTTGCAAAAGGCCGCGCAGGCCAAACCCACACCGGACCTCCAGCCTATCCTTGAAAAGCTGCTCAACTAGCCGCCAAACAGCTTCCCCAGGAAAAAGCCGTCAGCCCCGCGGGGTGTCAGGAAACCCCGCGAGGCCGCAGCGCCGACATCCCTGACCAGCACGAGAACGCCGACATCATCCATCTGTCGCAGATAACATGCCTCCTCACTTTTGCGAATGATGACCAGGTATTGCATCCCGCCACCCCAAACGCTTATCACATCCCCATGATTCAACGACCCCTCGGCCCCTCAGACATCCAAGCCTCCACGGTCGGCCTAGGCACCTGGGCCATCGGTGGTTGGATGTGGGGCGGCGTAGAAGAACATGAAGCGGAACGCGCCATCCGGACCGCCATGGATCACGGTATCACTCTCATCGATACCGCACCCGCCTATGGCTTCGGTCGCTCCGAGGAAATCGTCGGCCGAGCCATCCGCCCCGTCCGTGACTCCGTCGTGCTTGCCACCAAATGCGGTCTCATCTGGGATCGTCCCGACGGAATCTTCCACTTCGCGAGCGACGACCATGGAGCCAATCCAGAGGGCCATCGCCGTATCCATCGCTACCTCCATCCTGAATCCATCCGGAAAGAAGTCGAAACCAGCCTCCGCCGCATGCGCACAGACTGGATCGACCTCTATCAAACCCACTGGCAGGACGCCTCAACGCCCGTGGAAGACACGATGAACGAACTGCTGAAGCTGAAGAAGGAAGGTAAGATCCGGGCTATCGGAGTCTGCAACGCCAGTCCGCAGGACATGGAGCAATACCGCAGTTCCGGCCAGCTCGATACCGACCAGGAAAAATACAGCATGCTGGACCGGGGCATCGAAGAAAACCAACTGCCATTCTGCCTTGAACACGGCCTCGGCGTCCTCGCCTATTCACCCCTCTCACTGGGACTCCTCACCGGGAAAACCACCAGTAACCGACAATACGGACGCGGCGACCTCCGCCCTGCGAAACCCCGCTTCGCTCCCGAGTTCCTCAGCAAGGTGGACGCACTGCTGCAGGATCTCCTTCCCACAGCGAAAGACCTCGGCCTGACACTATCCCAGCTCGTCATCGCCTGGACGCTCGCCCAGCCCGGGATAACCCACGCCCTGGTCGGCGCCCGCCGCCCGGAACAAGCCGTCGAAAATGCAGGCGGAGGCATCCCCCTCCAAGCCGCCACTCTGGATCGCGTCAATAAGGTCCTGGCAGAACATAACCTCGTCGCCCCCAATTAACTCACCACCCACAGCTCACTCGTCCCCGTAGTCCTGCTCTTCATCAGCCTCATTGGCCCGATACAACACCAGCACATTCCCCACCCGCATAATGATGTGGCTGCCGGAACGCTCGGCAATCTCCGGTGACATCACCTTCTTCTGGTCCTTGAACCCGTCAAACTTCACCTTGACCAGCTCATGGTCCTTTAAAGCCTGGTCCAGCGCCGCATAGAAGGCGTCACTCGCACCGGCCTTACCCACCCACACCACCGGGTCCAACCGCTGCGCCCGCCCCTTCAACTCCCGCAATAATGCTCCTCTTGGTGCCTCGCTCATGCGCATCAATCCTCTGAAAATAAATAATCCAAGTCAGCCTTCGACAGGCTCCGGGCAAATCCTTCCTCGCCCAAGACATCCGAAATGGTCTGCGCCTTCGATTGCTGCAGCTCCCAAATCTTCTCCTCAACTGTTCCCGGGGTAATCAACCGGTAGGCATTCACGGTGCGGGTCTGCCCAATCCGATGCGAACGATCAATGGCCTGCGCCTCAACCGCAGGATTCCACCACGGATCATACAGCACGACATAACTCGCCGTCGTCAGGTTCAACCCCGTGCCAGCCGCTCTCAAGCTCAGCAAAAACACGCCGGCATTCGGGTCGCTCTGGAACGCACTCACCACTTCCTGACGATTCTTCGTCTCCCCGGTCAGGATGTGGGTCGGAATCTGCCTCTCTTTGCACTCCTTCTCCAGCAACTCCAGCATCTGAACAAACTGGCTGAACAACAGCACCTTCTGACCCTCAGCCAACAGCGGCTCCAGCAACTCAAACAACGTCTCGGTCTTTCCTGACACCGAGTCGTTGCCCACCAGCACCGGATGACAGCAGATCTGCCGGAGTCGCGTCAGCGCCGCCAAGACATGAATCTTGGACTTCGCCACACCCTTCTCGGCAATCGTCTGCATCACCTTGTCACGACTCCTGCGCAGCTCAGCCAGGTACAGCTTCTTCTGTAGCTCGCCCAATTCGCAGTCGCGACGTATCTCAATACGATCAGGCAGATCCTTCGCCACCTGCTTCTTCAAACGGCGCAACATCAACGGACGAATCTTGGCCGCCAACCGCTTCCTCGCCAGCTTTTGGCCCACCGCCGCATCTTCACCCGCACTCTTCGGCTCGTAAGCCTCCGTAAACTGCGCCTGACTGCCGAGGTAGCCCGGTTGCACAAAGTCGGCAATACTCCACAAGTCCAGCATCCGGTTCTCCAGCGGCGTTCCCGTCAGCGCCAAACGCAACTCGCTCTGCAGCTGCTTCACCGACTGCGTCACCTGTGCGGTCGGATTCTTGATGAACTGCGCCTCGTCCAGGATGATCGCCTTGAAGTCAAACTTCTGCAGCTCCTCCAAATCCCGCCGGAGCAGGGCATAGTTCGTCACAATCAAGTCATGCTCAGGAATCTGCCCGCGCAAATTGTGACGCGCCGAACCACTCTCCAAAACCAAAACCTTCAGGTGAGGGGTAAAACGCTGGGCCTCACGCTGCCAGTTGTGCAGCACCGAGGCCGGACAAATCACCACCGACGGCTTCGACTTCCTCCCCGACTGCTCCTTCAACCACGCCACCCACGACAAAGTCTGCAGGGTCTTACCCAAACCCATGTCGTCAGCCAGAATCCCACCCAGCCGCAACCGCGCCAGATGACAAAGAAAATCAAACCCTGCCTTCTGGTAAGGACGCAACTCGGCCTGCACGCTGCGGGGCAGGGAAGTCGCCTTCACCCCCTTGAATGACGCCAACCGCTGCCTCAAAGCCTTGGCCTGACGCCCCGTGAACTGCCCGAGAACGTCCTCCTCCAAGTGAGTCGCCTGTAACATCCCCACTTTCTGCGCCACCGGCACCAGACCATCCAGGCCCAGGTCAGCCATCGTCTCCTGCGCCTTCTCCACCGCGTCCGCATCCAGTTGCACCCACCCCCCGTCAGGCAGCTTCACAAAACGCCCGGAAGCAGTCGTCAAACGCTGCAGGTCAGCAGGGCTCAGCCTCATTCCCTCCTGCTCCCATTCAGCAGAGACAGACAGCCAGTCAATGCCGCTGCCATGCAATACCAGCTTCGGCTTCAACCTCCTGGGCGATAGGAACAGACGCTGGAAAGCCGGATTCCCCAAATACTCCGCCTGCTCCGGACGATCCCCCCAGGCCTGAGCCAATGAACCCAGAAAGCGCTCGTTCGCATCACCCACCCACAAACCCGGCTCCGGGGTAAACCAGTCAAACCGCTTCAGCCAATCCACCGCCGGACCCAGCCGCGGATCATCCAAAATCTCCGGCCTTTCCTCGCTCTTGCCCACCTCGTCCGCCTGCCACTCATGCCCCGTCCACGACCACGTGGTCTTGCCACGGTCGCTGTAAGCCATCAACCGGACCCGGATCACCTCATCCACCAGCTCAAAAATAAACTTCGGTACCGCCGTGTGGACCACGCAAATGCCATCCCACTCACTCCCGCTCCGCTCGCCCGTCTTCCGCAAATGCGCCAGCAACCGATGCCCCAAAACCCGGACCGGCACCGCCGGTTGCTCCCGCCAGTAATCCAGCAACGGCGTCGGCGGCATCTTCCGAATCAAATAAAACCGGCTCCCCGTCAGCAGCATCGAAGGCGGCCCCACAAAAAATCGCACGTCCCGAATCGGCACCTCACTCCCGTCCGGCAAGGTCAGATGATGCCCCAAACACAGCTCGCCCTCCGCCTTCTCCAGATTAGGTGCCACCTCAGCCATCTGCCCGTCAAAGCTCACCCGCTGTTCCTCACCCTCCAGCTCAATGCGCCCGCCATAACCCCACTGTGCCAGCCAATGCAACAACTCGCCGCCAGACAAGGAAATCTCCGCACTCAATCGCTGCCCGCCGTACACCCCCGCCAGCCACGTGATGAACGCCCAGTCCTCCCGCGAAAACAACTCCTCCTCGTGCGTGGCCCGGTTCGTCAGGTCAACCAGCTCCTTGATGCTGCGCTCCTTCTCTCCAGCACGCGGACGATCCAATAACAGCCGCACCGCCAACTGATGCAGGCCCGGGTGCTCAGGGGAGGGGACCGGCTCGGCCACGACCCTCACCTTCGCCCGCGGTGCATCCAAATGCTCGGGCGGCGCCGGCAACAACCACCCCTCCAGCTGCTGCGCAACTTCCTGCTCCTTCTCCGCCGCCTCAATCTCCGCAAATCGCTCCAGGTTCGCGTAGGGCGAAAGCTCCGTCGGCAAAGCCCGCGCAGAACGCAAAAACAACAGCGCGGTTTCTTCCAATCGACGCTGCCCCGCCGCATTCAATAAACGCGACCACCAGTCGTAGGACGTGAAATCCTTCCGGGAAAGGGATAGCCGTTCAAAGTAATCCTCCAGCAATAACCAGGATCGTTGCGGATCCTTGCACGCCGCAAACATCTTCAGCAACTCGGTGCGCTCTGCAACCGCTTCCCTCGAATCTGCCAGCTCACGACGCAGGTCCGCCAGGGCCCCATACGTCTTGTCCAACACCTGATTGTGTGAATCATACTTCGCACGACCACCCGCCCGCGCCGGTCGACTTGTTTTCCGTGATGCTCTTGCCATACTACTTCGCGACTCAAGGCCTATAGTGTCGCCATAAATTCGAAGTTGTGGTCAATGGAAATACTGCATCTTCCACAGGAATTAGCGCTCTCAACTCACCGGATAAGCGTGACACACTTCAAACAACCCGGTCCAATCTGCCAAACCAGACACTTTCCGCACACCCCTATCAACCTGACGCCTACTGCATTCGTCGCAGAAACCTGCCATGCAGCCCACCGCAACTGAACAATCCGACTCCAAGGTGGGCCCGAAACAGCTCTGGAGCTCGCCCGAGTTCGCGGCCGTTTACGCTGAACATAGCCGCGCCATCTACTACCTGGCGCTGCGCCTCCTCAGTAATCCCACGCTGGCCGAGGACGCCATACAGGACGTCTTCCTCAAGGCCTGGAAAAACTTCCACTCCTTCCGCGGCGACTCAGCCATCCGCACCTGGCTCTACCGCATCACCATCAATCACTGCCAAAACCTGCTCCAGAGCTGGCAAACGCGAAACATCCTCCCCCAAGGCGACTCCACTCTCCTCGAGACCGCCGGTCCCAGTCCGCATACCCCTCTGCGCTTGCTGGAAACCAAGGAGCTCGGCGAGATCATACAGAAATCTCTCGACGCCCTACCAACGGAATATCGCCTGCTCCTCCTCCTGGTCGCCGATGAAGCGCTCAGTTATCAGGATATCGCTACAGTCACCAACCAGTCCGTCGATGCCGTCCGCGGCAAACTCCACCGCGCAAGACGAGCCTTCGCCGAACGCTTCCACTCCTTCTCCTAACCATGGAACATCAACCCAACCAGCTACGCCAAAAGGAAGAGCACCAGGCCGACCTGTCCCGGTCCACGCAGATCTCCACCCTCACGGAGTTTCAATCCGCCGAGGAAGCAATCCGCGCAGACCGCAACCAAACGGAACTCCCGGCCTCGCTGGAAATACGCGTTGCCCAGTCCGTCAACCAAAACCCGGCCCCGCCTCAGTCCTGGTGGACACGCCTGTTCCGACGAAAATAATGTCAGCGCACTGCGCCCCCAGGGCCACCACCGCGACGACCCGCCCGAGTCACCATTGAATCTACCCCCAAGACCATGAACGCACGGGATGAACTCGAAACCCTGGTCCGTGCTCGCTACCCGATCCTCTACGTCGTCACCTGGGAGGAAAATCGCCTCGATGCCTGGATCGCAGACATCGCCGCCCAGCGACACAAGCAGGTGCTCGAGTGGTCTTCCAGCACCGGGCTCATCCCGCTCCCTCACCCCGGCGCAACCAACCGGCGCCAGGATCCTGCTACACGCGACCCCGCCGTCGCCCTGGATCGGGTCATGGATCACGTCGATCCCGCCATCTTCCTGTTCAAGGACCTCCACCCCTTCGTCAACCGTCAACATCCTCAAATCCTCCGTCGACTGCGCGATATCGCCAGCATCCTGAAAAAGACGGCAAAGACGCTGATTCTCGTTTCTCCCGTCGTCGAACTCCCCGCCGAACTGGAGAAGGACATCACTCTCCTCCACCTCCCACCCCCCAGCCGCGTCGAGCTGGGCCAGTTGCTGGATACCATCATCAACGATGTCAGCCAGGACGCCCGGATCACCATCGACTTGACCCCTGGCGACCGTGAACTGCTCCTCTCCGCCACGCAGGGACTCACGCTCAGCGAGGCAGAAAATGCCTTCGCCCGTATCCTCGTCCAAAACCAGTCTCTCTCCGCCGTTTCCATAGCTGCTGTCCAGCAGGAGAAACAGCAGATCATCCGCAAAAACGGACTGCTCGAATACTGCGAGCCCGGAACCACCTTTGATGACGTCGGCGGCCTGACTCTACTCAAGGACTGGCTCCGCAAACGGAAAGCCGCGTTCACGGAATCCGCCCAGGCCTTCGGACTCCCCGCACCACGGGGCATCCTCCTGCTGGGTGTGCAGGGCTGCGGCAAAAGCCTCTGCGCCAAAGCTGTATCAACCCTCTGGCAACTGCCACTCCTGCGCTTCGATATCGGCCGCATGTTCGGCAGCTATATCGGCTCGTCCGAGGAAAACGTCCGACGCGCCATCAGTATCGCCGAGTCCGTCGCCCCGGCCATTCTCTGGATCGATGAAATGGACAAGGCTCTCTCAGGCAGTCAGGGCTCCGCCGCACAGGACGGCGGAACCACCGCCCGCGTCTTCGGCACACTCCTCACCTGGCTCTCAGAAAAACAGGCTCCAGTCTTCGTCGTCGCCACCGCCAATAACGTCCAACACCTGCCGGCAGAACTCCTCCGCAAAGGCCGGCTCGACGAAATCTTCTTCGTCGACCTCCCCAAACCTGAGGATCGCCGGAGCATCCTCGAGATTCACCTGCGCAACCGAAACCGCAACCCGGATGCCTTCGACCTCGATCAACTCGCGGCACTTAGCCAGCACTTCAGCGGAGCAGAACTGGAACAAGCGGTCATCTCAGCGCTCTATGACGCCTATGACGCAGGGGTTGAGATCAGCTCAGCACATCTCCAAACCGCTGTCACGCAGACGGTCCCCCTCGCCAAAACCATGTCGGAACAAGTCACCCAACTCCGCCAATGGGCCGCCGGACGGGCCCGCACCGCCGGTTGACAACCACATCATGAGCCGCTTCCACCACCTCGAATTCGGTGAGCCCGAACTCACCCCCGGGACGACCCCGGAAGAAGCAGGGCAAAACGAAACCTCCTGCCTCAGCCAGGCCCGCACCTCCTTCGCCGCAGGCCACTTCGCCAAGGCTCTCCGTGCCTACGCCAAAACGCTCGAGTACAACCCCAAGAACGACGAAGCCTGGGCCGGGCAGGTCCGCATGCTCCTCGAGTTGCATGAAGACACAGAAGCAATGAACTGGGCCAACCGCGCACTCGAACACTGCCCGGACTCCGCCGAAGTCCTCGCCGCCAAGGCAGTCGCCTCAGTCAGGGCAGGGGACACCGCCGCCGCACTCACCTTCTCCGATGCCGCCATCGCCACCAACAACCAGCTGCCCTATGTCTGGCTCGCACGCGCCGATGTCCTCCTCAGCCGAAAACAAAAGGGTTCCGAACCCTGCTTCGAACGCGCCCTGGGCTGCAACCCGACCCAGTGGCTGACCCGCTGGCTCATCTCCCGCATCCTCTGCCTCCATCGATGCTTCGCCCTCGCCCTCCAGCACATCCAACACGCACTGGAAACCGGAGCCGACCAGGCCGTCGTTTGGCACCAGCTCGCAGTCTGCCGGCAACACCTCGGCATGCCTGCCGATGCCATCACCGCATTCCAGCACGCTCAACAACTCGACCCCGCGCTCGTGACCAGCCAGGACCTCGCCAGCCTGCAACATACCAGCTGGCCCAAACGCCTGGCCGGCTGGTGGCGACGCCGCCAATCCTGAAGGAACCACGCCATGTACATCCCCGGCCTCGATCCCTTGCTGCAAATTGCTTCAGACCTCGCAGCCTCCGACCTGCACCTCATTGCCGATGTGCCACCCGCCTATCGAGTCAACGGGGAGATCCTCTTCGGAGAGGGAGCTGCTCTCACCGCCAGCGCCATCTCCGAAATGGCGGCTAACCTCCTCCATCCCGAACAACAAAAGACCTTCGAGAAGGAATGGGAACTCTGTATCAGTGTCCACCATCCCGTCGCCGGGCGGATGCGTATCACGTTCTACCGGCGCAACGGGCACCCCGAAATGAGCATCCGGTTCTCCGGCCGCCACATTCCCCCACGTGAAGAACTCGGCCTCCCCCTTAAACTCGACGAAATCGCCCTCAAACCCAACGGACTCATCCTCATCACCGGCCCCACCGGCTCGGGTAAAACCACCACCCTCAATTACCTCATCAACCTCATCAACCGGGAACGACGCTGCAAGATCGTCACCATCGAAGACCCCATCGAGTTCGTTCATTCCAACCAGCGCGCCATCGTCGTCCAGCAGGAGGTCCTGAGTGATACCCACTCCTTCCACCGCGCTCTCATCCATGGCCTGCGCCAGGACCCCGACGTGATCGTGGTCGGTGAAATGCGCGACCAGGACGCCATCTCAGCCGCCCTGGCCGCGGCAGAAACCGGTCACCTCGTTATCGCCACACTCCATTCCCCCAATGTCACCCACGCCTTCGAGCGCATCACCGGCGTCTTCGAGGGTAGCCTCCAGCGCCAGATCATCATCCAACTGGCCAATTCCCTCCAGGCGATCATCGCCCAGGACCTCGTGCCCAGCGCTGACCGTACCCGCCGGCTCCTCGCCTATGAACTCCTCGTCGCCACGGGAGCGGTTCGCAATATCATCCGTGAAAACCACAAGCACATGCTCGAAAACGCCATGCAAACAGGCGCCAAGGACGGCATGCAACTCATGGATGCCTCGCTCTTCGACCTCTACTCCCAGGCGCTCATCACCTACGACACCGCCCTGAACCGTGCGTTCAACCCGGATCGCATCGCCAAACGCGCCGCCACCGGCAACTCATAAATCTCTCCAGTCCCTGGACTCGGCAACCCCGGCTCGCTTGTCGCTGATGTCTCCGCCCGGAAGGGATTCCTTAACCGGCGAGGATCGCATCATGGGATTGCGGCTTGGCATTGGCTCGAAAAGGAATCAGTAACGGGGATCGCGATTTCAGTAAACCTTGTTAAGAATGCAAGGCAAACGCCATACGATGAATTGCCGAGTTATAATCGGGTTGTTTTCAAGCCCACAGACCAGCAACCTTGAACAAAATCGGCTCTACACAGCCTGAGCTAAAGCCCCTTTTAACCATGGCCACCTTTGATATACGCCCCCCACAGGCATGCCGCTATGACCTCGTCTCGCTTGGCGAAGTCATGCTCCGCCTCGACCCGGGAGAGAACCGTGTCCGCTGCTCCCGCTCTTTCCGAGCTTGGGAGGGCGGGGGAGAGTATAACGTCGCCCGCGGTCTGCGCCGCTGCTTCGGCCTGCGCACAGCCATCTGCACCGCCTTCGCCGACAACGAAGTCGGACGCCTCTTGGAAGACTGCATCCTTCAGGGCGGTGTCGATCCCTCCTGGATCCGCTGGATGCCATTCGACGGGGTAGGGCGCAAGGTCCGCAACGGATTGAACTTCACCGAGAGAGGCTTCGGCATCCGCGGCGCAGTCGGAACTTCAGACCGCGGTCATACCGCCGCATCCCAACTCAAACCGGGGGACTTCGACTGGGACGAACTCTTCGGTCGTCAGGGGGTCCGCTGGTTCCACACCGGAGGCATATTTGCCGCACTCTCGGAAACCACCCCGCAACTCGTCCTCGAAGCGGTCACCAAAGCCCGCGCCCACGGGGTCATCGTCTCCTACGACCTGAACTATCGACCCAGCCTCTGGAAATCCGTCGGCGGCCAAAAACAAGCCCAGGCCATCAACCGCGAAATCGCACGCCACGTGGATGTCATGATCGGCAACGAGGAGGACTTCACCGCCTGCCTCGGCCTGAAGGTCGAAGGGCTGGACCCCAACATCAGCCAAATCGACGTCCAGGCCTTCGAGTCCATGATCCGGCAGGCCGTCTCCGAATTCCCCAACTTCAAAGCGGTAGCCACAACCCTCCGCACCGTGAAGTCTGCCACTCTCAACGACTGGAGCGCCATCTGCTGGCACCAGGATCACTTCCACCGCGCTGCGCAACGACCCAACCTCGAGATCCTCGACCGCGTCGGCGGAGGCGACAGCTTCGCCTCGGGTCTCATCTACGCCTTCCTGCAAGGACATCCAGCCGAACTGGCCGTCGAATACGGCGCCGCCCACGGCGCACTCGCCATGACCACCCCGGGTGATACTTCCATGGCAACCCTCGCCGAGGTCGAACGACTCCTCAAAGGCGGCACCGCCCGTGTCCAACGTTGACCATCATACCCACCACGACAAAATGCTCCGCCCCACTCGATTCCTAAGCATCACCACGGCCCTCCTCCTCTCTTGCCTCTACGCCGCCCTCGCAACGCCCCCCCCAAACATCCTCGTCATCCTCACCGATGACCAGGGCAGGGGAGATTACTCCGCCTTCGGAACTCGGGATATCCAAACGCCCGGCATCGACCGGATCTTCAACGAGGGCATGGACCTGAAAAACTTCCGGGCGAACTCTCCGGTTTGCTCCCCCACGCGGGCTGCCCTGATGACCGGACGTTACCCCGACCGTGTCGGTGTCCCCGGCGTGATCCGGACTCATCCCGAGGATTCCTGGGGCTACCTCGCTTCCCAAGCCACATTGCTCCCCCAGTTGCTCCGCGAGCAAGGCTACCATACGGCTCTGGTAGGTAAATGGCACCTCGGACTCTCGCCCGAAAACAGCCCGAACTCGCGCGGATTCGACCACTTCCACGGGTTCCTCGGAGACATGATGGACGACTACTGGAATCACCGGCGCCACGATATCAATTACATGCGCCTAAACCGGGATGAGATCGACCCCCAAGGCCATGCCACAGACCTGTTCACCCGGTGGGCCGTTGATTACCTGCTTGAACGAAAGTCCCAAACCCAACCCTGGTTCCTCTACCTCGCTTACAACGCACCCCATACCCCCATCCAACCCCCGGACGCATGGCTGGAGAAGGTCCGCCAGCGCGAACCCCAAATGACCCTGCAACGGGCAAAACTCGTCGCCCTTATCGAACACATGGACGCTGGCATCGCCAAAGTCCTGCAGACCCTCGACGACACAGGCATGACCCGGAATACTCTGGTATTCTTCACCTCAGACAACGGCGGCGTCCATGGTTTGGGTGCCAATAACGGTCCCTGGCGCAGCGGAAAACAGCATGTCTACGAAGGCGGACT
>JBMTVN010000102.1:0-12019 GCA_049451415.1 Limisphaerales bacterium
GGGGTCAGGCGTATTGCGTGCGGGGGGGGGCGTGCGGGCTGTTGTGATTGGTGGGATTCACAATGCGTTTCAGCTGTCGGATCGGGTGTATTCCGGGAGTCAACCGGAAGGAGAGGCTGATTTTGAAGCGCTGCGTGCGCTTGGGGTGCAGACCTTATTGTCGGTCGACGGGGCTGTGCCGGATGTTGAGGCAGCGCGTCGCCACGGGTTACGGTATGTGCATTTGCCATCGGGATATGATGGGGCCCGGACTAACATGATTTTGCGGGTGGTGAAGCTGGCTGGGACACTGGAGGGGCGGGTTTTTGTGCATTGCCATCATGGTCGGCACCGGGGGCCTGCGATGGCCTCGCTGGTGTGTCGTGCGACTGAGGGGTGGAGTCGGGAGGATGCACTGGGTTGGTTGGGGCAAGCGGGGACATCTACCCAATATCCTGGGCTTTACCGCATGGTGCGGGAGTTTGAGATGCCGTCCGCGGAGGTATTGGCGGGCATATCTGACGAGTTTCCTGAGGTTTCGCGGGGGTTGGGTTTAGTTGAAGCGATGGTGAGGTTGGACGAGATGCTGGAGAGATTGCGGGAGGTCAGAGAGTCGGGCTGGCGGGTTCCGGGTTCGCATCCGGATTTGGTGCCTTTGGCGGAGGCGGTATTGATGGAGGAGGAATATCGGGAGCTGCAGCGCATGTCTGGGGTGCGGGTTCGGGGTGAGGCCTTTTTGGAGGGTTTACGGCGGGCTGAGCTGGGGGTGGCTGATTTGAGGAAGCGGCTCGAATCCGGGGATGGTGGGGAGGCCTGGCGGGATGGTTTGGGTGTGGCGTTGCTTGGGGTGGAGAGCGAGTGTTCGGTGTGTCACAGGCGCTAGCGAGACCGGGACTAGCGCGGGAGTGGTGTGGGGGGGTGGCGGGCTGCGTTTCTGCTTGTGAATTGCGGTTGCAACGCATTCGGCAAAATCGCTGCTTTCGGAGTGGCGTTTTGCGGGGTTTAGCAGCTGTGCATGGAATGTGCTAGATTTGAGGCGTTTGCAAGTTAGGTATCAGCTGAGCGCGTGAGACTGTTATTTCACATACGTCGAGGAACTACGAAGGGAGGATTATCCGGCAGGGACAATCAGCCGTTGCGTCATGGGCAGCGGGGTTCTGTGCTTTTGTGTGTGGTCTTGTGGTCTTTGCTGAGCACGGTTTTGGCGCATCGTTTTGCTTATTCGAGTTTTAGGGTTGTGGGGGCGAGCATGCAGCCGACCTTACGGGAGGGGGATTGGAGGCTGGTGAACCGGTGGAAGCATCGTTTATTTGGGGTTCAGCATGGGGATGTTCTACTGGTTAGGGATCCTGAGACTGGAGGTGGTGTGGTGAAGCGGGTGATTGGTTTGCCGGGGGATGTGCTGCAATTCCGGATCGATGGCGTTTACCGGAACTATCGTCGGCTACGGGAATATTATCTTCAGGAGGGGGCCTATACCTGGTCGAGGCGGCATCAGGAGCGGATAATCATGCTGGAAAAGGGGGAGTACTTTGTTTTGGGGGATAATCGGCTGAACAGCGTGGACAGTCGTACGTATGGGCCGGTTTACGATGCTGATATTTTGGGCGTGGTCACCTACTGATTTACAGGCGGGTAACGGGTCTTTAAGCTCCGGTTTTTACGCATGGAAGCCGAGCCAACCGATCACCAACTTGTTCAGCGTGCCAAATCGGGGGAACTGGAGGCATTTGAGGTTTTGACGAGCCGCTATGAGCGTCAGATTTACGGCTTGGCGCGGCGCATTGTGGGCAACACGCATGATGCGGAGGATGTGACGCAGGTGACGTTCATCAGTGTGCTGGAGCATTTGGATGGTTTTCGGGAGGAGGCGAGTTTTTCGACGTGGTTACATCGGATTGCGACCTTTGCGGCGTTGAAGGTGCTTCGCAAGCGTCGTGGGTTGGAGACTGTGGCGTTGGAGGTTCCGGTGGATGATTCGTCGAATGGGGGGAGTTTGCCGCGTCCTGATTACATTGCTGACTGGAGCAGCAATCCCGAGGAGCTGGCGTCGAGGAATGAGGTGCGGGGATTGATTGAGGGTGCGCTGGAGCGTTTGGACGAGAAGCATCGTTTGGTATTTGTGTTGCGGGATATTGAGGGTTTTTCAGTGCGGGAGACCTCGGAGGCACTGGGGATCAGCGAAGCGAACGTCAAGGTGAGGTTATTGCGGGCCAGGTTGCAGCTGAGGGAGCAATTGACGCGGGTATTTGGAGATCCCGAGCGGGTATTGCGCCGGGGGCATCATGAGCATTCGGGGGCGAGGGATAGCGGGGTGGAATCTCCTGAGGGTGCCGGGGCAAGAGGAGTGTAACTTTTAATTCCATGGAGGATCGAAAGGTGAAAAAGGCGACCGTGATGAAGTGTGAAGAGCTTCTTGCCCTATTAAGCGATTATGTGGACGGGGCGATTGACCCGGCTTTGTGCCATGAGTTTGAGGAGCACATGCACGGCTGCAATCCTTGTCAGGTCGTGGTGGACAATATCCGGAAGACCATCACCCTGTATAAGGCTGGGGAGCCGTATCGATTGCCGGTGACGTTCCGGGACCAGTTGCATGATGTGCTTCGGAAGCGGTGGTGTGAGACTCGTGAAGAGGCGGGCGCGGGTGGTTCCAAGGAGAATCCATGAGAATATTGATTGTTGGTGGTGTTGCGGGCGGTGCGAGTGCGGCTGCGAGGGCGAGGCGGCTTTCAGAGTCGGCTGAGATTGTGGTGTTTGAGCGGGGGCCGCACGTTTCCTTTGCCAACTGCGGGTTGCCGTATCACGTCGGTGGCGAGATTTCGGAGCGTGAGGAGTTGCTTTTACAGACTCCGGATAGTCTGCGGGCGCGATTTAACTTGGATGTTCGGGTGGAGACTGAGGTAACCGGAGTGGATCCAGTGTCCAAGGTGGTGCGGGTGAAGCATCTGCCTAGCGGTGAGGAGTCTTCGGAGAGCTATGATGCCTTGATTTTATCGACTGGGGCTGAGCCGTTGCGACCTCCGATTCCGGGGATTGGGCGTGAGGGGCATTTCAGTGTAAGGAATGTGCCGGACGTCGATCGGGTTCAGGCGTGGCTGAGCGGACGGGCGGTGAGGAATGCGGTTGTGGTTGGCGGGGGTTACATTGGGTTGGAGATGGCGGAGCAGCTGAGGAGGCGGGGTTTGGTGGTCTCGGTGGTTGAGGCATTGCCGCAGGTGATGGCGCCGTTGGATGCGGACATGGCGGCGTGGCTGCATCAGGAGTTGCAAGCGAACGAGGTGGGGTTGGTATTGGGGGATGCTGTGGCGGGGTTTGAGTCTCCTGCTGCCGGGGAGGCAGCTTTAGCTTCGGTGGTGGTTTTGAGGAGTGGTCGTCGATTGCCCGCTGATGTGGTGATTTTGGGGTTGGGTGTGAAGCCCGAAGTCGGCTTGGCACGGGGTGCGGGTTTGGAGTTGGGTCAGCTGGGGGGGGTTCGGGTGAACGAGCGGATGCAGACGAGTGATGCCTCGATTTATGCTGTGGGGGGCGCGGTGGAGGTGAGGGATGCGGTAATCGGTGGGTGGAGTTTGGTTCCTTTGGCGGGGCCGGCCAACCGTCAGGGGCGCATTGCTGCGGGCAATATTTTGGGGCATCCGGGTGAGTATCGGCATACTTGGGGAACGGCAGTGATCCGTTTGTTTCGACTGACGGCGGCGTGTGTTGGTGCGAGCGAAAAGGCACTCAGGCGGGCGGGTCGGGACTATCGCGTGGTGCATCTGCATCCTGCATCGCACGCGGGATATTATCCCGGGGCGAGCCCGATTGCAATGAAGGTGGTCTATGATCCTGCGGATGAGCGGCTCTTGGGGGTTCAGGCCGTGGGTCAGGATGGGGTGGACAAGCGGATTGACGTGATGGCGACGGCGATGCAGGCGGGTTTGACGTTGGGCCAGATTGCGCAGTTGGAATTGGCTTATGCGCCGCCGTTTGGGTCGGCAAAAGATCCGGTCAACCTGGCTGGTATGGTGATGGAGAATGTGCAGCGGGGTTTGGTTGAGGTGGCCCAATGGTCAGATGTGGCTGCCATGGATCCCGGGACGACATTCCTGTTGGACGTTCGAAGCCAGGAGGAGTGGGATGCTGGCCGTATTCCTGGAGCGCACCATATTCCCCTGCCCCAGTTGAGGAAGAGGATTGGGGAGGTGCCGAAGGACAAGGATGTGCTGGTGCATTGCCAGAGTGGTCAGCGTTCCTATTTTGCCTGCCGGTTTTTGCTGCAGCAGGGTTATCGAGCGAAGAATCTGACCGGGTCTTATCGCACTTGGAAGGCGGCGACGGCCGGGGCGGCTGGAACTTAGAGAGGCGGCTTCCGAGTCAGGGTGTTTTTTTGGGGGATTCGGCGGCGTCACCAGATCGCGGGGTTCGTCTCGGAGGCGACTCAGGCAGGAGGAGCACTTTTCCGGGTGTCGGCGGGCAATCTTCGGTATTGGCTCTTTTGGTGGGGGGTGATATGCAACGGCATCACCATGAGCACTGTGAGAACACTCTTTGCTGCAGCGATGGCTGCTATCTTGATTTCGCACCTGCCGGTTTTGGCTGGGGACACTTTGGTTTTTGACGGGGGTGATGGTCCGGGTAAGGGCAAGCACATTGTGCTGCTGGCGGGCGACGAGGAGTATCGTTCGGAGGAGGCGTTACCGATGTTGGGGCGCATTCTTTCCGTTCGTCATGGTTTCAAGTGTACCGTGTTGTTTTCGGTGGATCCGGAGACCGGGGTGATTGATCCGGTGAACCAGACCAACATCCCCGGGATGTCGGTGTTGGGGAGCGCGGACATGGTGGTGATGCTCTGGCGTTTTCGGGAGTTGCCGGATTCGGAGATGCGTCATTTTGTGGACTTCCTGAAGGAGGGTAAGCCGGTGTTGGGATTGCGGACTTCGACTCATGCGTTCAGTTATGAACGGAACAAGCAGAGCGTGTATGCGGATTACGACTGGCGGAGCAAGTCGTGGCCGGGAGGGTTTGGTCAGCAGGTCTTGGGGGATACATGGATTAACCATCATGGAGACCACGGCAGTGAGAGCACGCGGGGCGTGATTGAGTCGGGCAAGGTCGGGCATCCGATTTTGCGTGGGGTGAGCGACATTTGGGGGGCGACTGATGTCTATGGTCTGGCGCATTTGCCGGCGGAAGCAGAGGTGCTTGTCAGGGGGGCGGTGCTGGCGGGAATGACACCGGACTCGAAGCCCGTTGAGGGGCGGAAGAATGACCCGATGGTTCCGATTGTATGGGTGAAGGATTATCAGGTGGCCGGTGGGAAGACGGGCAAGGCCATTTGCTCGACCTTTGGGTCAGCAGTTGATTTTCAGTGTGAGGATGCTCGTCGGATGGTGGTTAATGCTTGTTATTGGGCACTGGGGCTGGAGGGCGAGCTGCCGGCTCGAGCGAATGTGAATTACGTGGGGAAATACGAACCGACGTTCTTCGGCTTTGGCAAGTTCAGGACGGGGGTGAAGCCGTTGGACTGGCGTCTGCCCTGAGCGGGTGAGGGAGTTTCAGCCACACCCTCATGCTCCTTTTCGGGGCGTGAGGGTGTTATTGTATCCCGACGCGTTGGAGTACGGCATCGATACCCTGAAAGATGCTGTGCTCGACATCAGGGGTGAATGGTCCGGGTTGGCCGTAGTAGATCATGCTGGAGTCGGCCTCGTAGCCGCCCTCTTGGAGGACTTTTTCCGTTGGGATGTAGCTGGCGACGTCGTTGCAGTAGCCGGCGACCATGAAGTTGTGGTCGGGGTGTTCTGCTTTTATGCGGAGGCCGTATCCGACGACGACTTCCCCTCCGATGCCGACAAAAGTGAGTTGAGAGCCCAGCCGGGTTGCCTGGATTGGCAGGTGGATGGAGCGGACGGGTTTACCCTCGTCGTAGGCGTGTAGCATGAGCCGGGCGCGTCTTTGGCGGAAGACGTCCCCTTCCTGGAGTTCCTTTTCGAACTGGGCACGGGTGTGATGGCTGAACTTGAGAGTTGCGTCCTGGCGGGCGGTCCTAATTTCAGGAGTGACCGGTTTCATGGAGGAGTGGAGAACGTCGCTGGTGGCACGAGCCAGGCTTTCTCCGTATTCCTGTGCGAGTTCCCATGTTCCGCGGGGGTGAGGGTTTTGATCGCCACCGCAAAGCATGACGAACATGGCCATGGCACCGGGGTGATCCCTCTCGATGGCGCGCTGGGCTGCTCCGGCATAGTCGCCATCCACGTCGAAGAATGCGCCTCCCAGGGAGGTGTTATGGCAGGCGTAACCTGTGACGATGGCGAGAGTGGAATTATCTCGTCGGGTGATGCGGATGACGGGAACATCGTGGTCGACCGGGCCATCGGGGTTGGTGCCAATCCTGACTCCTTCGGGTGTGTGTTGCCGTCGGTTTATGGCGAAAGCAGCGGCACCGTGACCCACTGCGAGCCTGGCAGGGATGAGGTTCTTCAGGGCCTGGTTGGCGATGCTTTCGAGTTGGTCTGTGAGCCAGGAGGCGTAGGTCAGTGTTTTTTCCTTATCGGCTTCGTTGAGGTCGAACAGGACCTGGAGGTTGGGCCAGACGACGGGGCCGGCGTGTGTGTGGGAGGAGTTGAGGGTCAACTCTTCCGGCTGCAGCTTGCAGGTGGACTGGAGTCGGCTAACGACCTCGTCGGAAATCGTCCTGGGCAGGCCGATCAGGTCGGTTGTTATGAGAATCCACCGTTTACCATTCGGGTCCTGCAGGGCGAGGGCTTTGGCGTAGAGGTGGGTTCGTATGGCTTCTGCGGGTGTGGTCCGGCTGGCATAGCCACTGAGCCAGAACGGTGTTCGGGGTGTGATTGTGCATTGAGCGATGCCAGCGTGGAATTCCGGGGTGCCTGGGTCCTGCGCCAGGGCGGGGTGCAGGGCGCAGAGCGGCAGCAGGGCCATTAACAGACATCTGCAGGCCTGGAATGCCCGGGTTATCCAGCTTTGCATGAGGTTCACTCCCCTGCCCTGCCCTGGTGGAGACGGGGCGGAGCCTGTGGCCGGACTAGAGTCCGAGCGCCCGCTGCATTTGTTCCCGCACGAGGGTGAGGCGTTTGACATCGCCGCCCCCGACTTCAGCGGTGGCCCAGCCGGCGAATCCGATATCATGGAGGGCTTTCTGGACTTCTTTCCACGGGAGGTCGCCTTCCCCGATGTCGGTGAATTCGTTGCGGGCACGGCTGAAGCCCTTCATGTCGAGTTTTACGCAGCGGTGACCGAATCCGCGGATCCACTCTTGAGGTTGGCCGTATTTCCAGTGGTTGCCGATATCGTAGTACATGCCAACCCAAGGGCTGTTGAAGCTATCGATGAATTCGATGAACTGCTCGGGCCCTTGTTCGGGGGGGGCGTTGTGGTTATAGAACATCTCGTTCCAGACGTTTTCAACCAGGATACGCTGGCCGAGGGAAGCTGCCAGGGGGATGAGGGATTGGATTTCCTTCCGGCAGCGGTCGACGACTTCCTCCGCGGGGCCGTCGCTGGCGCGGCCGATGACGATGAGGACGCCGCTGCCTCCGGCGGCGTGGGAGAGGCGGATACAATGGGCGATATTGGCGACACCCTGGGCTCGGTCTGCTGCGTTGGGGCTGGTGAGGCGTTTTCCCCAGTGATCATGGTTGATGGCATTGTGGACGAAGACACCGGATGCCTGAGCGGCGGCGCGGGCCTCCTCGAGGGTGAAGCCGCCGGCCTGGTCGAAGTCGACTCCATCGAAGCCGGCTTCTCCTGCGAGGGCGAGGCGTTCTGTGAGGGAGAGTTTCTTGCCGTTGAGTTCTTCCGGGAGCATTCCGAGCTTGGGGGAGATGAGAATGCGGTTATGGGAGCGGGGATGAACAGGCTGTGTGGATGGCGTATCGTCTGCGAGGGCGGCGACCGGGAGTGCGGCGGCGGTTGCGCCGAGGCCGAGGAAATGACGGCGGGACAGGGACATGGAATCAGGGTTCATAGCTGGGATACGGATTTATGGGTGTGGATCCTACATGGATTGTGGATTCCGGACTACTGGAAACTGGGGGTGTCGTGGTTGTGTTTACGACTCGGAACTCGACAGCATGGTGGGAGCCGCTACCCTCCCCCGCGATGCCGACGGTTCAGCCATCCCGGACTGATGTGCCCTCGAAGGGGCGGATATTTGCGCGTCGACTGATTTCATCCGTTGTTTTGTGGACGGTGGTTTTATCGGCCATTTTCTCGAGCAACCGGCTGGTTTCAGACGGGGTGTTTCTGCTGATTATGGTCACCTTGGCGGTGGTGGGCCTGGCGGAGTTTTACGGGATGGTGGAGAAGCGCGGGTTGCCTTGCTTCAAGCGGCTGGGGATTGCGGGCGGGGTTGTGATGATGGTGAGTTCCTTTGTTTACCTGTCGGGTTTACTTGGGTTCAAGGAGGCTCCATCGAAGGCGCATGATTTTTCGACGAGCATTGTGGTTGTTTTCGTGTTGGGGGTTTGTTTGAGGCAGTTGTTCAATCCCGGCAACGTGAATGGGATGGCGGGGGTGGGGATGACCTTGTTTGGGTTGATGTATGTCCCCTGGTTGCTGAACTTCATTCAGGCCATCAACTATTTTCCGAGGATTGACGGTCACGGGCCGTATTACGTTTTGTATTTCATATTGGTGACCAAGTTCAGTGACACGGGTGCTTATGCGGTGGGTTCGTTGATTGGGCGTCACAAGATGATTCCCCGAGTGAGCCCCGGGAAGACGTGGGAGGGGTTTGGCGGGGCGCTCTTATTTTCTGCGGGGGCGAGTGTTGCATTTGCCTATTGGGCCGGGGACCGGTTACCCGGCATGGATTTGGTGCATGGCGTGGTGCTGGGTGTTTTATTGGGGGCGTCGGCGGTCTTGGGGGATTTGATCGAGTCGCTATTCAAACGGGAATCGGGATTAAAGGATTCCGGTCATTTCTTTCCGGGGATCGGGGGAATTCTGGATCTACTGGACAGCATACTGTTCAATGCACCGCTGATGTATTTGTATTTGCGGCATGTGCTGACGCATTGAGGGAGTAAACATGAAACGAGTTGTCTTATTGGGGAGCACGGGATCGATAGGTACGAGCACCTTGAAGGTGGCCGACGATCTACGGGATCGGATCCAGGTAATCGGGATGGCGGCAGGGAACAACGTCGAGTTGTTGGTTGAGCAGGCGGCCGGTTATCGGCCCAGGATGGTCTCGATCAGTGATGCCGGCAAAGTGCCGGCGTTGGTGGAGGCCTGTGGGAGCGGGGTGGAAGTGCGGCATGGTGAGGAGGGGTTGCTGGCGTTGGCAACGATGCCTGAGGCGGACATTGTCTTGATTGCGATTGTGGGCACGGCGGGATTGCAGCCGGCGTTGGCGGCTATTCGAGCGGGGAAGGACATTGCGGTTGCGTCCAAGGAGATCCTGGTGATGGCTGGCCAGATTGTGATGGAGGAGGCCCGCAAGCATGGGGTTCGGGTATTGGCGGTGGACAGCGAGCATTCGGCTATTTTCCAGTGTTTGGATGGGAAGCCGGCGGAGTCTGTGCGGCGGTTGTGGCTTACTGCATCGGGCGGCCCTTTTCGTGCCACGCCGGCGGAGGAGTTTCCGTCGATCACCGTGGAGCGGGCGTTGAAGCATCCCTCGTGGACCATGGGGCGCAAGATCACGCTGGACTCGGCGACCTTGTTCAACAAGGGGCTGGAGATGATTGAGGCGCGTTGGTTGTTTGACATTCCGATGGAGCGTGTGGAGGTGGTGGTTCATCCACAGAGCGTGATTCACTCGATGGTTGAATTTGTGGATGGCTCGATGATCGCGCAGTTGTCGACCCCGGACATGTGTTTGCCTATTCAGTATGCTTTGACTTATCCGGACCGGGCGGAGAGCGACCGGGTGAAGACGGATTTGGCGAAGTTGGGCCGGCTGGATTTTGAGGCGCCGGACGTGGAGCGTTTTCCGGCGATTCAGCTTGCACGTCGTGCGGGGACGGTGGGGGGGACGCTTCCTGCGGTTTTCAATGCGGCCAACGAGGTGGCGGTGGAGGCATTTTGTGATGGCCGGGTGACATTTGACCGGATTCCCCGCTTGGTTGGGGAGGTGATGGATTTACATGAGGTAGTTGAGGCGCCTTCGCTGGAGGCAATTCTGGAGGCGGACATCTGGGCACGGGCGGAGGCTCATCGATTGACACTAGTTTGAACCATGGACGACACGAATTCATTGATTGCACAGAGGCGCGCTAAGCTCGACGCGTTGCGCGGGCTAGGTGTGGACCCGTTTACGAACAAGTTCACCCCTTCCGTGACCTGTGAGGGGGCGCGTGGTGCGTATACCGAGGGGCTTCAGGTTTCCATTGCCGGTCGGTTGACTGCCCGGCGTGACATGGGCAAGAGCCATTTCATCGACCTGCGGGATGCGAGCGGGCGCATGCAGGTTTATGTGCAGAAGCAGGCTGTAGGCGAGGAGCAGTTCGAGGTGTTGAAGCAGCTTGATCTGGGAGATTTTGCCGGGGTTGAGGGGACGATGTTCACGACGCGCACGGGCGAGATTTCCGTCAAGGCGCACCGGTTGGTTCCCTTGGCCAAGGCGTTGCGACCGCCGCCGGAGAAGTGGCATGGCTTGTCGGACACAGAGACGCGCTATCGTCAGAGGTATTTGGATTTGATGTCCAACGAGGCGGTTCGGGACACCTTCCTGAAGCGCAGCGCGATCATTCGTGGGATTCGTGAATTCCTGCATGAGAGGTCGTATGTGGAGGTGGAGACGCCGATGATGCAGGCGATTCCCGGGGGTGCGGCTGCGAGGCCATTTGTTACGCATCACAATGCGCTGGGGTGTGACTTTTATCTGCGGATTGCGCTCGAATTGTATTTGAAGCGGCTTTTGGTGGGAGGGATGGACCGGGTGTTTGAAATCGGCCGGAATTTCAGGAACGAGGGGTTGTCTCGCCGGCACAATCCTGAGTTCACGATGTTGGAGCTCTATCAGGCTTACGGGGATTATGAGTCGATGATGGAGTTATTGCAGTCGATGGTTTGCCATGTGGCCCAGACGGTGTTGGGAACGCTGGTTGTGGAGCACAAGGATGAGGAGGGCAAGGTGGTGCGGACCATTAACCTGACGCCGCCGTGGCGTCGGGTTGCCTACAAGGATTTGGTGCGGGAGAAGGCCGGGGCAGATTGGTTCGAGGTGAAGCTGGAAGCCAGGCGGGCGCGGGCGGAGCAGCTTGGGGCGGAGATTACACCGGACTATGAGGATTTTGAGGTGACGCAGGCGGTGTTTGAGAAATTGATTGAGCCCACGTTGATTGATCCGGTTTTTGTGACGCACGTACCCAAGGAATTGATTCCCTTGGCGAAGGCGACTCCGGGTGATCCTACTACTGTGGAGGTTTTCGAGTGCTGTATTAACGGTCAGGAGGTGGCCCCTGCATATACGGAGCAGAACGATCCGATAGAGCAGCGGGAGCGGTTACAGCATCAGGCGGGTGGTGAGCAGCAGAAACTCGATGAGGATTTCCTGACTGCTTTGGAGCACGGCATGCCTCCGGCCGGGGGTATGGGCATTGGGATCGACCGTTTGTGTATGATGCTTCTTGGGCAGGAGAGTATTCGGGACGTGATTCTATTTCCTCAGCTGAAACCGAAATAGAGGCGAGGCGGGTGATCTCCCCTGCCCTGCCGGGGTTGGGGTTGCAGGGACTGGGCTTAACGCAGGGCTGGTTGCCAGGGGACTTGGCCGCCGTCTTGAATCATGCGGCGAAGTTTGGCGGACATGGACCGGAACGTTTCGGGGGAGGTTTTGCTGGCGTTGGATGATTCCGACGGGTCTTCGTTGAGGTTGTAGAGCTCCAACGGGTTCCACGGGCTGTCTTGCAGGATTTTCCAGGGCCCATCTATCAGGGCTTCGATGGTTTTGCCGCCATAGTTGGCGTTGCCCTCGCGACGAACGAAGTAGAGTTGTCGGGATGGGGGGCTTTGGGGATGACCGAGCAGAGCGGGCAGGAAGCTGAGGCTTTCAACGTGACCTGGGGTTTGGATTTGGGCTGCTTCGCAG
>JBMTVN010000103.1:0-11915 GCA_049451415.1 Limisphaerales bacterium
GGCTTGGATTAGGGCTTCCTTGACGGGGCCATCGAGGTGGCGTTTGGGTCGGCTGATGTAATTGTTGGGGAGGGGGAGGGCGAGAGTGGTGGCGGTCAGAATTTTGCGGGTGGTGGGGTTACGGGCGAGTTTTGACAGGTTGGATTGTGGGTCTTGGAGGGTGAGTTTGGAGATGACAAAGAGCGAAGTGACGGCCTGGGGGTCGTTTTGTCCGGCCTGTTCGAGGTAGAGTTCGATGGCTTTGGAGTGGTTGGATTCTCGGAAGTGGAGTCTGGCTTCGAAGCCGAGGCTGTCGCGGGCGAGTTGGAGCGAATCGATGAATCCGTTGGTGGCGAGCTGGCGGGTTTGCTGGAAGAAGTGGATGGCTTTGGTGCGGTCCGTGTCTTCCCAACTGCGTCCGAGCATGAAGGCGGCCCAGGTTGAGCGGTAGCGACGTTCTGTGCCGGGGAGTTCGAGGAGTCGGGTCCAGGCTTTTCTGGCTTGGGGGAGGTTTGCTTGGTGCCAGGCGACTGCGCCATCGAAGTAGAGGGCGAATTCGAGTGGGATACCGGGGTTCGCAATCAGGCTGGGGCTGGTAGTGATGCGAGGTGGGAGATTGGTATCGGGGTAGAGGGAGGACTCGAGGTCGAGGTTGCGCTGGATGAGTGCGCGTTGGGAGCGATAGGCCTCGAGGAGTTGGGCTTGAATTTCCAGGGGTATAGCGGGGGTGGTTTGGGAGAGGGCGGTTTTGAGATCGGCGAGGTCGGTGTGGGTGGTATTGGTGGCGGTACTGAGGGGGGAGGTCCAGCCGTAGTCGAGGTTGGTTTGGTTGAGGATGAGGGCGAGTTCATAACGGAAGCTGAGTTCGGGTGTGCGGAGGAGGTCGCGGGTTCCCTGTCCGAGGGTGGAATCCGGGATGAAGGGGCCACAGGGGAAGAGGATGGTGGAGGAGACAATGAAGAGGGTTCCTGCGAGCAGGAACAAGGCGAGTTGTCTATGGCGCGGTTGGCTCGTGGGAGTTGGGTGAGTTTTCATTGCAGGTGAAGGCGGGGGTTTGTGGCTGGCGAGGTGGTGATCCAGCCTGCCGTGGTGGTTTCACCTGGGCGGAGCGGTTCGGTGGCGGATCGGGACCACTGGATAGAGGTGGCGTTGCGGTGTGTGATGGCGAAGCCGGGCAGACATTCTGCGGCGAGCAGTGTTGCGTTGGTCCAGGTGGCGGTGATGAGGCAGGGGTCTCTGGCATCGGCGGTGCCGAGGTTGGAGAGCGTGACAGTGAGGGAGCCGTCGGGTTGTGCGGTGCAGTCCGGCTGCAATTGTGGTGAGGGGGGGATGCCCTGCATGACGCTGTGCAGTGTGGGCCAGGTCCAGTTGCGCTGGTCTGTGGTGACGGGGAGGCGGTACCAGATGATGGAGTGGAGGTTCATCGGGCGCTCGTGGGTCCAGAGCTGGACCAGTTCCGTCATGGTTTTGGGGTCGGTCCAGGTTTCACGGATCTGGATTGAGTCCGGGTGCAAAGTCCCGGGTTCTTCCGCGACGACGTCGATGAGTTCGCCGGCCTGATTGAACAGCAGTTGGTAGCCGTAGGTGGGGAGGGCAACCGTGAAGGGGACTTGGAGTTGGGCGATGGACTCGACAGCGCGTGAGGCTTCCTCGGGGTCACAGAGCGTGAAGGGGGCGTCCGGTCCGGTGGGGAGGTGGAGTCCGTGGACTTGGAGCACCACGTGGTCGGCGGTTTGGGCCAGAGCAGCGAAGCCGCGGTGGCGGGTCCAGGATGGCAGGGCGGTGATGGTGATGGGGAGAGAGTGGAGTCGTTGTTTGAGTTCGCGGATCCAGGACGTGTAGTCCTTCAGCTTGGATGCGGGGCAATCGAAGTCGAGATGGATGCTGGAGAGGTGGTGGTATGGGGAGATGTCGGTAATGAGTTCGCGGATGAACTCGTGGAGTTGTTCGAAGGGTGGTGCCTGGATGTTGTAGGGGCCTTGGATTGACTGGATGCGGATGGCGATGCTGAGGGGGGTGTTTGTGGGGATTATTGGCCAGGGGATATGGATTTTGGTGTGGTGACTGTTTTGCGGAGTCAGTTTGATTTCACCGGCCAGGAGGACGAGTTCATGGAAACTGGGGGAGAGTGAAAGTACGGCTGCTTGGACTTCGGGGGTCCAGGTATGGTGCCAGACGTAGGCTTTTTGGGGCAATGCACCGGAGGTGTGTTGGGTGTGGGGTGGAGGCGGGGAGCAGGCGCTCAGGCAGGCGCAGGCAACGGCGAGGAGTTGGGCTGGCGACCGGGGCATGGGAGCTTGTGGGGTAGGATGGCGCGAAGAATCTGAAGCGGAAAGAGGAAAGCGTTTGGGGGATGGCAGCCGGGTTGCGGGGAGGCGGGGTAGTTAATGGGTGGCATGCGTGTTGTTTGGTGAGGGTTGTTGATAGGGTGATGTTGGTGGATGGAGGCATGAGTGGCGTGGCTGACTGAGGGTAGTTTGTGGCCAACTGACGATGAGGCAAGTGCTTGCAATTTAGGGGCGGCTTGTTGAAGTTCTGGTTTTGGCATTAGACAGTTTGTATGGCCGTGCGACAAAAAGTCCTGTTGCTGGATGACGACCAGGATTTTCTGGAGTTGTACCAGGAGATGCTGGGGAAGATACCTAGCAAGCCGGAGGTGCAGATCGCGACCTCGGGGGCGCGGGCTATTGCCCTGCTGGAGTCGCAGCCATTTGCGTTGTTGATTTCGGATTTGAACATGCCGCGGATGGATGGTTTGCAGGTATTGACCATTGTTCGGCGGAAGTTTCCCCAATTGAGGACGGCGGTGATGACCTCGGTGATGGATCCTCAATTCCGGACACGGGCGTATGAGCTGGGGATTGATTTATTCCTGGAGAAGCCGAACACGCCGCAGGAGATCACATTTTTTTTGGACTGCATTGAGTCCCTTTTGGGGCGCAAGCATGACACGGGTTTTCGCGGGGTCCAGAGCAAGAGTCTAGTGGACATCATCCAGCTGGAGTGTTTGTCGCAGAGTTCGTCGACCTTGAAGGTGACGAATGGAGCGCAGGTGGGACGGATTTGGTTTTTGGACGGGGAGGTGGTGGATGCGGAGGCTGGGGGGGTTGCGGGGGGGGGGGGGGGGGGGGCGGCGGCGTTTATGCGGGTATTAGGATGGCGGGCGGGGTCGTTTGAGACCCTGCCGGCGGAGCCGCAGCGTGAGCGGACGATTTTCACTTCGTATCAGGGTTTGCTTTTGGAGTCTGTGCAGGCGATGGATGAGGCGCAGGCGACGGGTCAGGAGTTGGATGTGCACGGGGGAGGGGATGTGGTTGAGGGGGGTGGGAATGCGCATCCGCTGGCGGGTTTGACGGAGGTGAGCGGAGTGCAGTGGGTGGTTCAGGTGCCGGGCCGGGACGGTTCTCAGGAGGCTTTGGGGTTGGAGAATCCTGAGGCGTTGGCGGCGTGGGTGAGGGAGGTTTCGCAGGGGTTTCGGGTTTTGGGGGAGGGATTGGGGGCGGGAATGTTGGAGCGGGTGAACGCGAAGGGGGAATTGAACCACGTGGTTTTAGTTTCCCGTCCGGGGGCGGACTTGTGTGTGGGTTTTAGCAGTTCGATTTCGAGTGATAGTGTGCAGGAGAGCGTAGCGAAGGTGATTGAGAAATGGGGCTTCTGAACCTATTTAAGAAGACTGCGAATGAGGGGCCGGGTTTGACCCGGCTGCCATCAGGCAGCTATACCATTGATGCTGCGGGCAAGGTGTTGGTGTCGACTTTACCCCGGGCATTTCCGGAGGCGAAGTTGAAGGAGATCAGTCATCAGGTTTTGCAGGCTTTCCGGCTGGCCCGAGAGGCGAACATGGCGGTTTCGGAGGTGGTGGTTCATTATGCGTCGTTGCGATTGACTGCGAGGGAGTTGCGGGGTGGTGCGATCATTTTTCTTGCTCCCAAGGGTGTGGGAAACCGATAGTTTCAGACGTTTAGACCTTCTATGGGCACCACGAATCTTGACGAGCTGATCTCCCAGATTGAGAACTATCTGGAGTGTTGGAAGCAGTTTAATCAGTTTCTGGCGCTGTCGCGGGGGAAGAAATTTGGTCAGGACGACGAGAGTCAGTTTCTGGAGCTGAAAGCGGTCCTGGCGCAGCAGCTGGAGATTATTCTGCAGGCTTTTCAGGAGCCGCCGTTGAACCGGGATGAGGTGATTCAGCTGGTGACGGGAGTGCCTTCACTGAGGTTTTTGGGTGAGCAGAGCGAGGGGGTGCACCGGAATTTGGAGAATCAGTGGCACCAGATTTACATCAAGTGGCAGACGATTTTGGGGACCTTGAAGGTGCATCAGCAGGCTGCACCGCCGAAGAAGAAGGGTTTCTGGGCGTCGTTGCTTGGCGGTGGTGACAAGAAGTAGCGGGGGTGGCGGTCTTCTCCGGGTTTGACCTGTATCAGGGTTGGGCGTTTTGTCGGGTAAAGGCGTTGATGCCTTTGATTCCATTCTCCCGGGCGGCATCCATGACCCGCACAATTTGACCGAACGGTGCGTTTTCGTCGGCGCGGAGGGTGATTTTGATTTCCGGGTTATTTCCTGCGGCTTTGGTGAGTTCGGTGCGGAGGTCCTGGTAGGTGATGGGGCGGTCGTTGAGGTAGAGGTGGGGAGGTTCCGGGGCGACCGTTACGAGCAGGCTTTCGAGTTGTGCCGGGGCCTGGTTCGTCTGGGTGGATTCGGGCAGGGCGAGTTTGATGGCTGGCTGCTGGGTGGGTTTGAAGGTAGTGGCGACCATGATGAATATCAGGACCACGAGCAGCACATCGATGAGGGAGACGATGATGACCGAGGGCGGGCGGTGACGTTTGACCGGGGAGAAGCGCATGGTGGTGGGGGTGGCTTACTTCCGGTAGAGGCGGCGCACGAATTTATCGCAGATGGTTTCCATCTCGACGGAGAGCGTCTCGATTTTTTTGTTGTAGTAGCTCCAGGCGATGAGGGAGGGGATGGCGGTGAGGAGGCCCATGAGTGTGGCTTGGAGTGCGGTGGCGATGCCTTCGGCGACGACGTTACTTTTGGCCAGGCCGTCTTCACCGACGGCGCCGAAGAGGATGATGAGGCCGGCGATGGTTCCCACGAGGCCAAGGAGGGGGGCTACGCCGACGACGATTTCGAGCAGGACGAGGCCACGTTCCATGAGGGTGACTTCGTGGCGTGCACGGATTTCGAGGGCGTCGACATTTTCTTCGCGGGGGAGATTACGGTGGGTGTAGGCCGATTTGAGGAGTCGGCTTATGGGGGATGGGTTTGTGTCGCAGGCTTGGATGAGTTGTTGGATTTGTTTCTCGTTATCGGTGGCATCTGCGGCGGTTTCGATGGCGGCGGGGATGACCTTGCGCCAGCGGAGGGCGAGGCCGCGTTCGACGATGAACGTGAGGCCGACGATCGAGATGATGCCGAGGACGATGATGAACAGCAGGTGCAATTGCATTAGGCGGTAGAGTTAAGCGGCTGGCGGGGTTGGGCTCAACAGTATTTCGGTTTGGTTAGAAGTAGACGAAGGCGAAGCGCACTTCCCGGTGGTCTTTGCCAATGAGGGTTCGCATTTCATCGGGCCAGGGAGCGTAGGGTGCGGGGTCGGTGATGGCCTTGCTGCAATAGAGTGAGCGAATTTCCCCGACGTCTTCCTCGGCGACGCGGGCATCGGTGACCCGGCCGTCGTAGTGGAGCGTGAACATGACGACGACGCGTCCGGGTTTAGGGGCGACGGCGGAGGAGTCAAGGAGGTCGTACCAGCGTTTTTGGACTGCGGCGATGAGTGCGGCGTCGTAGGCGCCGAAGGGGGAGGCTTTAGTATCGACCGCGATGACGCCGCGGCGTGGGGTGCCGCCGTCCTGTTGCATTTGGGGGGCGACCTGGATGCCTTGGCGCAGGCGGGCTTCGACTAGGGTTCGGGGTTTATTGCGAGGGGTGGTTGTGGGTGGGGAATCGGGTTTGGGTTCGGCTGGGGATTCCACGGCGAGGTCGGATGGAGTGGTTTCGGCGGGGGTGGGGAGTTCGGGTTTGGGGAGGGGTTCGATGGATTCGGTGATATCGGGCGGGGGTGCCGGGGTGGTGATTTCGGGTTCCGGTTGGAGGACGTCGAAAGTTTTGACGATTTGGGTTTGGGAGCCCTCGATTTTGGGTGTGTCGGCATCGGCGGGTTCCGGGTTGGCGGCTTTGGTATTTGCGATGGAGTAGTAGGGGGTATCTTCGGGTGTTTCCTGGGTGACTTGTTCGGGGCTGATTTCGACGAAGATGATGGGTTCCTGCGGTTGGGTTTGTTGTCTGGCGGCTTCGGCTTGGAGGGCTTCTTCCGTGTGGGATCGGGCGAGGGCGAGTATGGCGGCTGCGGAGAGGAGCCAGACGAGGAGGCCGAGGGCATGGATGGCGAGGGATGTGGCGATACTGACGAAGAGGTTTCTTTTTTCCTCTTCGCTTCGCCAGTATATGGAGCCCTCGAGCATCGTTGGCAGGAGGATGCCTGAGATGTGCGGTTACAGCAACCGGTAACCCGCGGCGGGCTGGTCAGCGTTCGCGGAAGATGATGCGGGCTTTACCCAGGTCATACGGGGACATTTCGACGCGGACCTTATCGCCGACACTAATTCGAATGAAGTGTTTGCGCATGCGTCCGGAGATATGAGCCAGGACCTCGTGTCCGTTGGGCAAGGCGACGCGGAACATGGTTCCGGGGAGTACCTGACTGACGGTTCCGACGAGGTTAATAGGTTCTTCTTTTGGCACGGCGGGCTATTTCTTACCGGATTTTTTTTCGCCGTCAACAGGGACCGTGAGTGGGGAGGCGCAGATGGGGCAGAAGCGTGCTTCGGGGTGATTACAGGCGGTTTGGCAGGCGGTGCAGGTGACCGTGGCTGACTGGTAGCGCTGGTGGATAATGAGGTTACGAATGTAGGGAATCCAGGTGAAGGCGTAGGCGAGGGTAAAGACGGAGTCCCTCCGGTAGAAGAGGGCGTAGGCGAGGAGCAGGCTGGAGCCGATGAGGCTGAGCCACCAGAAGGCGACGGGGATGACGACCTGGCGTTTTTTCTCGGTGGCGTACCATTGGACGAAGAACCGGGAGAAGAAGACGGCATTGCCGAGCATGCCGATGAGTTTCCAGGTATTCCATTCGATCCCGAGGAGGTTGCCATTGAAGGAGAGGGCATCGCGGAGCCAGTTCATGGCGGGAGTGGATAGATGGGAGGGTGGTTGCTGACAAATCAAAAGGCGAGATTCTCCTTTACATTGCGGCTTGTGTGTAGCCATAAACTTCCCTGTCTGAAGGAGTTGCATGAATTTTGTGCGGGGCGTAATTTATGAGCTGGCGCCACAGTTTTTCATTCAAGTGGAAGCTCACGATCATCGTGATGATCAGTGCGGTGGTGTCGTTGGTTGCGGCGTGTTCGGCTTTTGTGGGGTTTGACCTCTATTTTTTTCGTCAGCGGGCGGTGGACAATCTGGAGGGGCAGCTCAGGGTTTTGAGTTCTGCGAACACGGTGGCTTTGGTTACGGGGAATCGTGAGGCGATAGAGAGTTCACTTCTGGCGATTCGGGCGGCGGACGAGGTTGTGGCGATGGCGGTTTATGACGGGGAGAACAACCAGGTGGCGTCATTTCGGAGGGAGGGGGTTGGGGGGGAAGTGATTCCTGAGCGGCCGGATTCTCTGGCGAGCCGATTTTCCGGGGACTACCTGGTTTTGTATAGCGCGGTGGTGGATCGGGGCAATCGGGTGGGCACGGTTTATTTGAAGGCTGATTTGAGCGGGGTGGTGCGGCAGCGGGTGAGATCGCATGTGGACATCGTGGCGATGGTGATGTTGTTGGGGTGTTTGGCGGCGTTTGCGATCAGCGCGTTTTTGCAGCCGATGATATTGCGGTCTATTGATGAGCTGCTGCGGGTATCGAGGCGGGTGAGGGAGGAGAAGAATTACGGTTTACGGGCGGAGAGGGTGAGTGACGATGAGATCGGGCGTTTGGTGGAGGCTTTTAACGGGATGCTGTCGATTGTGCAGCAGCGGGACACGGAGTTACAGGAGGCGAACGATCAATTGGCGGGTTTGAATCGGGGTTTGGAGGACAAGGTGGCGGAGAGGACGTTGGCCTTGGAGGATGCGATACGGGATGCGCAGACGGCGAAGAAGGTTGCGGAGGAGGCGAGGGAGGCTGCGGAGGATGCGAATCGGGCGAAGAGCGTTTTTCTGGCGAACATGAGCCATGAATTACGCACGCCCTTGAATGCGATCATTGGTTACAGCGAGATGCTGGAGGAGGATGCGGGGGACGCGGGGATGGTGGAATTCACGGCGGATTTGCGGAAGATCCACGGGGCTGGGAAGCATTTGCTGGGGTTGATCAATGACGTTTTGGACATCTCCAAGATTGAGGCGGGTAAGATGGATTTGTTTTTGGAGACGTTTGAGGTGGGTTCGGTGATGGAGGACGTGGTGAGTACCATCCAGCCTTTGGTTCAGCAGAACGGGAATGTGCTGGAGGTGGTATCGGGGGTTGGGTTGGGTATGATGCGGGCTGATTTGACCAAAGTGAGGCAGGTCTTGTTCAACCTGCTGAGCAATGCGTGCAAGTTTACGGACAAGGGTCGTATTGGGTTGCGGGTGGAGCGGCGCGAGGTGGAGGGGGTGGAGTCGATGGTGTTTGAGGTATCGGATGATGGTATTGGGATGACGGAGGAGCAGATCGCCAAGTTATTCAAGGCGTTCACGCAGGCGGATGCATCGACGACGAGGAAGTATGGGGGCAGTGGTTTGGGGCTGGCGATTACGCGTTATTTTTGCCGGATGATGGGTGGGGAGGTGCAGGTGCGGAGTGTGTTTGGGAAGGGGTCGGTATTTACCGTGACCATACCGGTGGCGGTGGTGGAGAGCCGGCCGGTGGTGATGGACACGACTTTTGTGCAGCGGGAGCGGGGTTTGCCCAAGGCCTTGGAGGGGGCGAGTCGGGTGCTGGTGATTGACGATGACCCGACGGTGCATGACTTGATGCGGAGGTATTTGGGGCGGGAGGGTTTTGAGGTGGTGACGGCATCGGGTGGGCGCGAGGGGTTGGAGATGGTGAAGCAGGTGAGGCCGGATGTCATTACCCTGGATGTGATGATGGCGGAGATGGATGGGTGGTCGGTGATTTCTGCGTTGAAGGCGGATCCGGAGACGGCGGAGATCCCGGTGATTATCATGACGATGCTGGATGACAAGGAGATGGGGTTTGCCTTGGGTGCATCGGATTACATGACCAAGCCGGTTAACCGGGACCGGCTATTGGGGGTGATGAGGAAGCATCACCAGAGCCAGCTGCCGTGTCATGTGTTGGTGGTGGAGGATGAGCCTTCGATTCGGCAGATGGTGCGTCGGGTATTGGAGAAGGAGGGGTGGACGGTGAGGGAGGCGGAGAATGGCATGGAGGGGTTGCGGGCGATGGAGCAGCATGTTCCATCGATTGTGCTTCTGGACCTGATGATGCCGGTGATGAACGGGTTTGATTTCATCCGTGAATTGCGTCGACGGGAGGAATGGCGAAATATTCCCGTGGTGATATTGACGGCCAAGGATTTGACGGGGGAGGATCGGGAGCAGTTGAAGGGGAATGTGGAGTTGGTGTTACAGAAGGGTGATTATAGTCGGGACCGGTTGTTGGATGAGGTTAGGGACATGGTGAAGGCATCGTTGGGCGGGGGTGAGGCTGGTGAGCAGAAGGAGCAGGCAGATGGCGAAGATTTTGTTGGTTGAGGACAACGAGATGAACCGCGACATGTTGTCGCGGCGGTTGGTGCGTCGTGGTTACGAGGTGATTGTGGCGGAGGACGGTGCTGCCGGGGTGGAGGCGGTTCGGTTGCATCGGCCGGATTTAGTTTTGATGGACATGAGTCTGCCTGTGATGGATGGGTGGGAGGCGACCCGGCAGTTGAAGGCTTCGGACGAGACGCGTGGGGTGCCGGTGGTGGCCTTGACGGCGCATGCGATGGCTGGGGATGAGCAGAAGGCGAGGGAGGCGGGGTGTGACGGTTATGAGACCAAGCCGGTGGAATTAACAAGGTTGCTGGCGAAGATTGAGGCTTTACTGGCGAAGCCTGGATTGGAGTGATAGCGAGGCGTGAGCGACTTTTTTGAGCGGTCGGGAGTGGAGGGTTTTCCTGAGACGGTGATTTCGTCGATACGTCATGGATTACGGACACCATTGAACCAGATTTTGGGTTACAGCGAGATGCTGGAGGAGGAGTTGGGTGATGTGGGTGGGGGGGTGGACTTGGGGGATTTGCGAAAGATTCATCAGGCGGGCAGCCAGTTGCTGGCCTTGGTGAACGAGCATTTCGGGACTGCCCGGGTTCGGGCGGGGAAGCTGGATTTGGAGGGGTTGCGTCGCGATGGGCGGACATTGTTGAACCTGATCATAGGCTACAGTGAGTTGTGTGCGGAGGAGTGGGAGGTTTTGGGGCAGGCGCGTTTGGCGGAGGATCTGGGCAGGATTCGCAAAGCGGCGGGTAATCTGTTGTCAGTGCTGCACGACGAGGAGTTGTTGCGTCCCTTATTGGAGCATGGCGCCGGGGTGCGGGCTGAGGGGGATGGGGTTCGTGGGGCACGTGTGGGGGTGGCTGCGGTGCAGCCGTCGGCGCGTGCTTTGGTTGGACGGTTATTGGTGGTGGACGACAGCGAGATGAACCGGGACATGTTATCCCGTCGGTTGGAGCGGCAGGGGCATACGGTTTTACTGGCGGAGAACGGGAAGCAGGCGTTGGAGTTATTGCGGGCGAACCGTGTGGACGTGATTTTGTTGGATATCCTGATGCCGGAGATGGACGGGCTGGAGACATTGGGACGGATCAAGGAGGACGAGCAGACGCGGGACACGCCGGTGATCATGTTATCGGCGTTGGACGAGCTGGATGCGGTGGTGGGGTGTATTGAGCGTGGTGCGGACGATTATTTGCAGAAGCCCTTTAATCCGGTGTTATTGTCGGCGCGATTGAATGCTTGTTTGGAGAAGAAGCGTTTGAGGGACCAGGAGCGGGCATTTTTTGAGCAGCTGCAGGTGGAGCGGGAGAAGTCGGAGCATTTGTTACGGAACATATTGCCGGTATCGATTGCCGAGAGGTTGAAGGCTGGGGAGACGACGATTGCGGATGCTTTTGAAGACGTGACGGTATTGTTTGCGGACTTGGTGGAGTTTACCAAATTGGCGGCGGTGGTTCCGGCACCGCAGCTGGTGAGTTTACTGAACGAGGTGTTTTCGCAGTTTGACTGGTTGGCGGAGTTGCACGGGGTGGAGAAGATCAAGACGATTGGGGATGCTTACATGGTGGTTGGGGGGTTGCCGGTGGCGCGGGAGGACCATGCAGGGGCGGTGGCGGCGATGGCGTTGGACATGTTGAAAGTGGCGGCGCGGGTGGAGGTGCCGGGAGGTGGGCGGATAGGCTTACGGTTGGGGATTTCGACGGGGCCGGTGGTTGCCGGGATTATCGGGAGCAAGAAGTTTATTTACGATTTGTGGGGCGACACCGTGAACCTGGCGAGCCGGATGGAGTCACATGGTGAGCTGGGAAGGATCCATGTTTCAGCGAGCACGTATGAGCAGCTGCGGGGGAGGTATGTGTTTGAGGAGCGTGGGTTGATGGAGATCAAGGGCAAGGGGTTGATGCCGACTTATTTTCTCAAGGGTTTGCTTGCAGGCTAAGCCTGGCGGGGGCTGATGGCGGGTTTGGGGCGGGCGGGTAGGAGGAGAGTTTCAATTCTGACCCGGTGACGGAGAGGAGGCTAAGGCGGCCTGGTTGGGAGGGGTGTTCCTGGCTGGCGATGATGATGGCGCGCTGGCCGTCGATCTCGCTCTCGGTAATTCCGGGAGGGAGGAATCCGCCGGGGTGTTGTCGGGTCCAGAGCACTTGGCCGGAGTGGACGTCGATACAGGCGATCGTGGTGTAGGGG
>JBMTVN010000104.1:0-11881 GCA_049451415.1 Limisphaerales bacterium
ACCCTGCGCCGAACACGTTGCCTCACCCATCTCCCGGAAATTCCGGGGATGCTTGCAGTGATCCAGAATCACCTGCTGATAAAGATCCGTCAGGTCTTCAAACATGCTCTGCCCGAATATGAGGGTTTTGCTCCAGCCTGTTCCAAATCCTCTGGTCCAGTTCCTCCCGGACCGAGTCGCATTGAACGCGCTCGATAATCTCCCCCGCAAACGCGTGAATCAACATTCTCTTGGCCGTGTCCAGGCCCATGCCGCGCGAACGCAGATAAAAGATGCTCTCATCATTCAACTGGCCAACGGTCGCACCATGCGTGCACTTCACGTCGTCAGCATAAATCTCAAGCTGCGGCTTCGTGTCAACCAAAGCCGAGTCGGACAACAAAATGTTCTTGTTGGTCTGCTTGGCATCGGTCTTCTGTGCGATCTGCCGAACCAGGATGCGACCGTGGAAAACCCCGCGGGAACGGTCATCCAGAATACCGTTGAAATACTCATGGCTCGCACAGTGCGGCGCAGCATGATCCACCACCATGTGATGGTCGGCCAGCTGGTCACCCCTCGTCAGATACAGCCCGTTCAGGATGCACTCCAGGCCTTCCCCGGCCAGCTCTGTCGCCAGATTCACCCGTGAAAGACGCGCACCCAGCAGGAAGGAATGCAGCCAGGATTGGCTGGACCGGTCGAAATGCCCGCCGACAGTGGCAATGTGCACCGCGGCCGGATTCTCATCCTGTAGCCGCACCACCTCCAAACGCGATCCCGCACCGGCATGCACCTCTTCAACAACATTTGTGAAATGCCCCGCGCCACCCAGGCTACCATAAGTCTCCACCACGGTGGCCGATGCGTTCTCCTCCAAATGAATGGAGGTCCTCACATGCACTGCCGTCCCCGGTTCAGCAGCTGAGGTCAGGAAAACCAGGTGAACCGGACGCGCCAGCTCCACCCCGCGGTCAAGCCTGATTTCAACGCCATCAGTGAAATACGCCGCGTTCAAAGCAGCAAATGCACTGCGATCCGCCGGGACGTGCTTGCCCAATCCTTCCGGCAGTCCATTACCGGAACCGGCTGAGGAAAACGGCCTGACCACCGCACCGGCAGGAAGTTCGCACAGGGTGGACAAGGCCGGGATAAAGTGGCCGTCGACAAAAACGATCCGCATCGCGTCCAACCCCCCAAACGGCAACGCCCCCGGCAGCTCCTTCAGCTCCGCCGAGGAAGTCAGGGAGGGACGGAAGGGCATCTTGCCCAAAGGAGACAAGGGAGTAAAACGCCAGTCCTCGTCCGAGGTGGTGGGCAAGCCCACACCGGAAAAATGCGCCAGTCCCGCATTCCTGAATTCGGGAACCCACTGCCCCTGCGGCACAGTACTGATGCCCGCATATGGGGCAGTAAATGCCTCAACCGGGCTGGATGTGTTGTTCGCTGTCATGTCTAGTGTACTCAAGCTCGCCAAGTCATCTGCCTGACCAGACAGCCATCAGGCCCCAGCCGCCTCACCCTTCAAGATCCAGTCGTAACCCCGCGCTTCCAGCTCAAGGGCCAGACTCTTGTCGCCCGAACGCACGACCCGGCCATTCGACAACACATGCACAAAATCCGGCACGATATAATTCAACAGTCGCTGATAGTGCGTAATGACGAGCTGCGCATTGTCCTCGCGCTTCAAACGGTTCACACCCTCAGAAACCACCTTCAGAGCGTCGATGTCCAAGCCCGAGTCCGTCTCGTCCAGAACCGCAAGGCGAGGCTCAAGCATGGCCATCTGGAAGATCTCGTTGCGCTTCTTTTCCCCGCCGGAGAAACCTTCGTTCACCGGACGCTTCAGGAAATCTTCCCTCAGCTCAAGGATCTTCATCTTCTCCTTGACCAGATTCAGGAACTCCATCGCGTCCAGCTCACTCAGGCCCTTGTGCTTCCTCACCTCATTGAGCGCAGCCTTGAGGAAATACGCGCTGTTCACCCCGGGGATCTCCACCGGATACTGGAAGGCCAGGAAGACACCTTCCCGAGCCCGCTCCTCAGGGGCCATCTCCAGCAGGTTCTTCCCGCAGTAAGTCACCTCCCCCTCAGTCACCTCATACTCTTCGCGCCCTGCCAAAACCGCCGACAGGGTGCTCTTGCCACTCCCGTTCGGCCCCATGATGGCATGCACCTCACCTGCACGCAGCGTCAGGTCCACACCCTTCAAAATCGCCTTGCCCTCCACCGATGCATGCAGGTTCTTGATCTCCAGTATCGTCTCGCTCATTTCCAATAATCCTCTCGTTCAACCCTTGGTCTTCTTCAAACAAATCCTAACCAACACTGCCCTCCAAGCTCACCCCGAGTAGCTTCTGCGCCTCTACCGCAAACTCCATGGGCAACTCCTTGAATACTTCCTTGCAAAAGCCATTCACAATCATGTTCACCGCATCCTGCGTCTCAATACCCCGCTGGTTGCAATAAAAGATCTGGTCCTCGCCAATCTTCGATGTCGTGGCCTCGTGCTCGACGCTCGATGTGGTGTTGTGTACCTCAATGTAAGGAAAGGTATGCGCCCCGCACTGCGCACCAATCAGCATGGAATCGCATTGTGAAAAGTTGCGCGCGCCAGAGGCCCCCCGGCCAATCTTGACCAGACCACGGTAGCTGTTCTGCCCGTGCCCGGCAGAGATGCCCTTCGAAATAATCGTGCTCTTGGTGTTCTTGCCAATGTGCACCATCTTGGTGCCCGTATCCGCCTGCTGGTAGTTGTTCGTGACCGCCACGGAGTAGAACTCCCCAACAGAATAGTCACCCTGTAGCAAAACACTGGGATATTTCCAGGTGATGGCCGACCCGGTCTCGACCTGGGTCCAGGAAATCTTCGACTTCCTTCCCTTGCACACCCCGCGTTTGGTGACGAAATTGTAAATCCCTCCTTTGCCATTCTCATCCCCGGGATACCAGTTCTGCACGGTGGAGTACTTGATCTCGGCATTTTCCAGGGCGACCAGCTCCACCACGGCGGCGTGCAGCTGGTTCTCATCGCGCATCGGTGCGGTGCACCCCTCCAGGTAGCTCACGTGCGACCCCTCCTCGGCCACAATCAAGGTGCGCTCAAATTGCCCGGTGTTCGCCGCGTTGATCCGGAAATACGTCGACAACTCCATCGGGCACCGAACTCCCTTGGGTATGAAGCAGAAGGAGCCATCACTGAAAACCGCCGAGTTCAGGGCGGCATAAAAGTTGTCCGTGTAAGGCACCACGCTGCCCAAATATTTTCTCACTAGCTCCGGATGCTCCCGCACCGCCTCGCTGAAGGAACAGAAAATCACCCCCTTCGCAGCCAGGGTCTCCTTGAAGGTCGTCGCCACGGAAACGCTGTCGAAAACTGCATCCACCGCCACCCCCGCCAACCGCTCCCGCTCACGCAAAGGAATGCCCAGCTTCTCATAGGTCTCAAGCAGCTTCGGATCCACCTCGTCCAGGCTCTTGGGGGCGTCCTTCGGCTGCTTCGGAGCCGAGTAATAGACGATCTGCTGAAAATCAACCGGAGGGTAATCCACCATCGGCCACTGCGGCTCCGCCAGGGTCTGCCAATGCCTGAGGGACTTTAGACGCCACTCCAGCAACCATTCCGGTTCCCCCTTCTTGGCCGAGATCAACCGGACCACGTCCTCGTTTAGACCCGGATCCACCGACTCCGTCTCCAGGTCAGTCACAAACCCGTATTTGTAGTCCCGCTTTACCAGACCCTCAATCGTGTCAGCCGCCGTACTCATAAGTTCTCCAGTTCCTTGATCTTCCTCACTCGCTTGTCGCGCTCACAAACCGAACACACCCCACGCATCGAAACATCATAACGTGTCGCCCTGAATCCCGCAGGCAGCCAACCCGGTTCGGCAAGCCTGCCCGTCTGAATCTCAATGTCATAAATCGACCCGCACTCGTCACAGTAAAAATGTCCGTGCTCCCGCATGTTAGGACAAAACCGGCTCGCCGCCGGATCAACCTGTACCCTGCGAACAAGTCCGCAGGCGACGAGCGCCTCCAGACAGTTGTAGACCGTAGCCAGCGAGATGTCCGGCATCCTCAATCTCGCACGCACATAAACGTCCTGTGCAGTGGGATGATCGAGGTCTGCAGACAAAATCGAGTAAACCACACGACGCTGTTCCGTACGCCGCAACCCGTGTTCCGCGAGCTCCTGGTCCAGCTCAAGGTCAGTGAGCTGTCTCCGGGCCGAATTCATGTCGGCGTGGAATTTAACCGCAGACAGAAGTCTGTCAATATTTGGAATCGTTATTATCTTCGCGACCCGTCCCCCGTTCACTAACCCGCTTGATCTCAGCCAGCAACTGGGTAGGGCTGAAGGGCTTCGTCAAAAAAGTCGTCGCCCCACTCGATTCGGCATCCTCCCGGCTAAATCGGTTCGGGTTCGCCGTCAGCAGGATTACAGGAATATCCCCCGTCAGTGCATCCTGCTTCAGTAAGCGCAGCGCCGTCATGCCATCCATCTTTGGCATCATCCCGTCCATGATGATCGCCGCAGGTTTCTCCCTTCGGACACATTCCAGGGCCTCACTCCCGTTCGAGGCATGCACCATCTCGTAGCCCTCACGCTGCAATACAATCTCAATCAGCCGAACCATGAACGGTTCGTCGTCCACCACCAGGACCTTGGATGAAGCTCGCTCGGCCGTCATATCATCGCCCAATCACCACAAAGGTCTGGTCGTCCAGCAGCACCGTCGAATCCTGATACGATCGCAGCGTTTCCACCAGCCCGCGACACATCACTTCAGCGTCCGCACCCTCTCGAACGGCACTCCGCAACCAATCCTCCAATCGCTCCTGACCAAAAAACTCACCTCCGGATCGTGGGGTCTCAGTCAAGCCGTCAGTGTAGACCAAAACCCTTCCCCCGGGCTCCAATACCCACTTCTCCTCCTCAAATTCTGCCCCCTCCAACACTCCCAGCGGCATCCCCTCCGGCGACAGGGCACGAACCTCACCCCCGGGATTGCAGGCCAGTAACGGACAATGCCCGGCGTTCGCCAAGGTAACCGCCCCCCCCTCAACATCCACATGCACCACCTGCGCGGTGATAAACATGTCCACTCTCGAAAGCTCTTCATACAAGAGCTCATTCGCCCTGCCTAGCATCCGGCTCGGCATCTCCCCCATGCCCGACAAGGCTCGCAGCAGGCTCCGCAAAACCATGGCAAACATCGCCGCAGGCAATCCCTTGCCCATCACGTCACTCACAATCACCAGGAATCCCCTGCTTCCCAGGGACACGATGTCAAAGAAATCTCCCCCCACTTCCCTCGCGCTCTCACAACGGCCGGCTAGATGGACCCCCGGCCAGTGGGGCAAGGTCGCAGGCAATAGCGACGACTGGATCTTCTTGGCAATCTCCAGCTCCTGAGCCACCAGGAGGTTCTGCACCCGCGCCTCGTGAAACCGCGAATTCACCACGTGAATCGCCAGAAAATCCCCAAAAGTCTGCACCACACTCGTCTGTGCCGCGGTCAACCTCCGCTCCTCACCCACCCCCCCGATCGCAAGTGTCCCGACAAATTCGTCGCCAATGAAGAGCGGATGCACCAGCCCGTAACTGGATTCCCCGAGCTGCAGCAGAGGATCATCCGCAACCAATTCTGAAACCTTCTCAAACCAAATGTCCCGGTGCTCCTCCACCGCCCTCACCTCAATCGACCCGCCCGTCCCCGGGACCAGCCCCCTCCAGAATACTCCGTGCTCCGATGAGGCCACACAAACGAGCCTCCCCCCAACCGGCTCCTGTAACCTCACCACATACCACATCATCTTGGTCACCTGCAGGAGATCACCCAACAGCCGGTGCGTAAAATCCGCAATGCTCTCCGATCCACCTCGCTCACCGCTGTAACGGAAGATCGCAGACAAACTCTCATAACAGGAACTCAGCTCGTCGGCCATGTCCCGGATGATCTGGTCGCTCTGACTCAATCTAGCCCGCAATCCATCCACGCGCTCGTTCCACCCCTGCCTGGGCACCCCCGAATCCTCCGCCCCCCTCGCCTTCCGCATCACCAGCATGTTGTGCGTCCTCCCCCGCAAATACTCCACCGAGTCCATCAGGGAGTGAATCAGGAAAAGCCCGCGCCCGTGCTCCGCATCGTCGGGAGGCAATTCCGGGGATTCCGGCCACGTGAAACCCTGCGTGTGATCCTCCACCCGAAAGGCTATGACATCAGCACCGCAAACCACTTCCAGAGCTATGGAACCCGGATCCCCCTGCGGCACGGCATGCTCCACCGCGTTGTTGCAGGCCTCCACCAAAGCCAGCTCGCAGGCAGATAGAAAATCCTCCCCCAAACCATCCAGACGCAAGAACTCCAAAACCCGCTCAACCCCCAGCCTCACAGCCCCCAAATCACTCTCCAGCTCCATCCGGATCGCGGTCTGTGCCGGCCCCGCAGCCGCTTCTGCTGTCATCACCTCAGCCTAAGCTCGAACAATCTCGAAAATCCGGTGCATCCGTGTCAGTTCCAAAATCTGCTGCACCGGACGAGACGGATTCACCAGTCGAACCCCACCCTTCCGTCCACAGGCCGTCTTGTGCAGCGAGATCAACGCCCCCAAGCCGCAACTGTCCAGAAAACTGGCGCGAGACAAGTCGATCTCGATGTTCCTGAGCCCGTCTGACATCGCGCCCCGCACCTCATCACGGAAGCGAGTGGCGTTCACCGCACTCAGCTCCTCCACCCCGCCAATCGCCAGTGTGTCTCCTTGAACTTTTAGCTCCATCTTCATGCATCCAAACGACGGACTTCAAAAGTCGTGGCCAACCGTCCCAAGTCCAGAATGCTACCCTTGTTGACGACGGGCAATACGAGGCAAACACAACCAGAGGAAACAGAAGAAGTCACGCCAATTCGCCCCCGCGAAAAAGACATGACGACCGCCCCTGCCAAGTTTACGGTGTCCTCCTGTTTTCGCGGCCTGGAACCACCACAGGCCCGGACCATAACCCGCCACCAAGCATGCCCGGACACCTCGCACACGCCATTCCACTCCAACAAACAGTGCTTCTGGCAAGCTGGACGACCTGGCTTCCCGCCACCCTCTGCCTCACGGTAATCACCCTCCTGCTCCTGCAATACCGACGCCGACAACAAAGCCACCTCCACACCCTCACCCAACTCGAGCAAGCCCTCAGCACCGCACGCGAGGAACTCAGCCAAAACCAGGAAAGGCTCCGGCTGTTCCTTCAGTCCGATCGTGACAGCGAACTGCGAACCTTCGCCGGGGCCTTCCACCACAACCCGGCACCGCTCGCGATCACCACCGAAAAAGATGAACGGTTCCTCGAGGTCAACGATGCCTTCCAGGAACTCTCCCAATACCCGCGCAACCAAATCATCGGCAGCACCGCCCAGCAACTCCGACTGTGGCCCGACCAGCCCCAGACGCCAGACACTCCCAAACCCTCCCGCGCCGAATATGCTTTCCAGCCCCGAACCGGCCCCCTGAAACAAGTCCTCGTTGATTCCTCCGCCCTCTGGATCGAACGTCAACCCTGCCGGCTCACCGCGTTCATCGACATCTCCAAACGGCGCGAAATGGAGGAAAAACTCAGGCAGAGCGAACAACAACTGCAGCTCGTGGCACGCGCAACCAGCGACACCGTCTGGGACCTCGACACCACCACCAACCAAATCTGGTGGAATGAGGGAATCCGCACAGTCTTCGGCTACACCAAGTCACCTCTGCCCCAGGACCATGAGGCCTGGACCCAGCTGATACACCCGGAGGACCGCCCCCAAGTCCTGGACGGACTCCAGCAGGCCATGCAGCAAGGCCAAACCGGCTGGTCCGCAGAATACAGGTTCGCCCGACAAGACGGCTCCTATGCCGACATCACCAACCGCGCCCTCATCGTCCGGGATCCAGCGGGACACTGCACCAGAATCGTCGGTGCCATGGTCGATATCACGGAACGAAAACGCTTTCTCACCGAACTCGCCCAGGCTCGGGATGCAGCCGTAGAAGCCCTCAGGCTAAAGTCCGAGTTCCTCGCCAATATCAGTCACGAAGTCAGAACCCCGCTCAACGGTATCGTCGGCATGACCGTCCTCCTGCGCGACACACGCCTCAGCCGTGAACAGTCCGAACACGTCGAAACCATCCACAACAGCACGGAAACGCTCCTCCATATCGTCAACGAAATCCTGGATTTCTCCAAAATCGAGGCTGGCAAGGTCCACTTCAATAAAGTCAACTTCGAGCTCAGGGCTTCCATTGACGCCACCATAGAAATGGTCGCAGACCGCGCCCAAGCCAAACGGATCGAACTCGTCACACTCGTCGATGGAGACGTACCCGACGGCCTGCGAGGCGACTCCGGACGCCTCAACCAGGTCATCTCAAACCTGATAGTCAATGCACTGAAATTCACGGAAGAGGGCGAGGTCATCCTCAAGGTCTCAAGGGCCAACGAAACCGATTCCCACGTCCTGCTCCTCATCGAGGTCAAAGACACGGGAATCGGCATCCCCGGAAAGGCCCTCCCCTTTCTCTTCCAGGCGTTCTCCCAAGTCGACGGATCCACCACACGCAAACACGGCGGGACCGGACTCGGCCTCGCCATCTCAAAACAACTGGTCGAACTCATGGGCGGCCAAATAGGAGTCGAGAGTACTCCCGGACAAGGTTCCACCTTCTGGTTTACCTGCCGACTCGACAAATCCCCCACCCCCAGCAATTCCTCCCTGCCCCCCCAATTCCCCGGCCGCCGAATCCTCCTCGCCGACCACCACGCACCTACCCGCCAACTCCTGCGCTCCGCGGTAGACAGCCTCAAAGCCCAATGCGTGGCCGCATCCTCAGCGTCCGATGCTCTGCATTGCCTGCGCCGTGCATCCAGCGAAGGACAAGGCTTCGACCTCGCCATCCTGGAACGCGACCTCCGCCTGCCCGAAGACGACAACCTCCTCAAGCACATCAAATCAGACCCACAACTCCAACAGCTCCCTGTCATCCTGGTCGTCCCCCGGGAACATACCGAAGATACCACCCTCATCCGCTCCAGCGGGGCAAGCGCCCTGCTGTCGCGCCCTCTCAAGCAAAGGGCCGTCGTACAGACGATTGTCCGGCTGCTCGGATCCCCCACCTCCCACACCACCCGACATTGGCTTGATCGACCCAAACCCTCGCCGCTGGATCTCGAGCAAACGGTGACCCAACACAACCTCCGCATTCTCGTGGCCGAGGACAACCCCATCAACCAGCGCGTCGCCCTCGGGCTGCTCCGCAAACTCGGCTACCACGCAGAAACTGTCGTATCCGGCGCAGAAGTCCTCCGGGCCACAGCCACGGTCCCCTATGATGTTATCCTCATGGATTGCCAGCTGCCTGAAGTCGATGGCTTCGAAGCCACGCGGCAAATCCGAAACCGCCCCAACACAACCGACACCCCCGCACCTCAGCCCTACATTATCGCGATGACGGCGTTCGACCAGACCACAGCCCGCACCCGCTGCGATGCCGCCGGCATGGACGATTTCGTCAGCAAACCTATTCGAGTTGAAGCGCTCTCCGCCGCACTGGCACGCGCTACAGAAGGACGCACTCCCCCCGAGAAAACCGAAACTGAACTGCTTCAGGCCCAGCTGGACCTCCTGTCTGCCCCGACAACCCCTGCACTGGATCAGGATGCACTCCAGGTGTTGCGTGAGCTCACCACCGAGGACGGCCGAAGCGCCCTCGCTGAAATGATCGACATGTTCGGGCGACAAACTCCGTCAAAGCTGGAAGAAATCAGCCTTGCCCTCACTCGATATGATGCTGCTGCGGCCGAAATCGCCGCCCACTCCCTCAAAGGCAGCGCCAAAACCATGGGCGCAACCAGACTCGCCGAACTCTGCGCCGCCATCGAGGACGAAACTCACAAGGGCAGCCTCCAAGTCGCCAACCAGCTGCTGACTCAAGCCAAACAGGCCTACCAGGAAACCTGGGAAAGCCTCAGGGAACTGGCATAGAACGGTCACGCTCCAGATACCGGTCCCACAACTCCCGGGATACATGCAGCTGCAAAAAGACACTCGGCCTGAGTCCGAATAAACCCAAATGCAGCATCCCGTCCCCCATGACACTGCCGACCTCCTTCTCGAAAGCCGGTGAAGCAATCACAATCTCCGCCTCCGCCTCATCCACATCCAGCGGAACTCCCCCATACCAGCCCACCCGATAACGCCTCAAATACCACGGCAACGGCCAGTAGTCCCCCCCCCCGGCCATCACCTTGATCACCGGCGCATCTGCACCGGGATGCACCGCAGCAACCGCATCCACCAGTTCCACCAGCTCAAGCAGGCTCGCAACGGTGTGCGCATAGACATACGGATTGCGCTGGCTGTCCGCATACCTCGTCGCCGAACGATACCCCTGCTGCCCTAAATTCACACAAGCCACCAACACGCCCACCGCGACAGCCAATCTCCAGGCCGCATAACGCCACGCATCCCACAGCCACACAACCCCCAGCCCCGCCAACAAAATCCACCCATGCCAAAACCCCAAAATACACCAGGGCGTTTTGTAGGGAATCAGGGTATAAATCACGGACAAGGTCAGGGTGTAAAAAAACAAAAATCGACCCCAAAGCGCCGTCCTTCGATCCATTCCCCTCACTCTTAAACTCCCAACTATTCCAGCCAAAGCCAGCAAGGCAACCGCCACCTCACTCCAGACCGGCCCACCCCCCCGCTTCGTGTACAACAGAATCTCCCAATAATAACTCCAGGAATGAACATGCGGACTCTGACCCTCCGCCCGGCTAATCCACGGACCATAAGTCAGCCAGGCATCCACTGGCCCTCGCCAGTTCTGGAAAAAGGAAGTGAATAGCACCGTGCTCAATACCGCGAATACCACCAATCCCCACAGAAAATCCGGCCTCCTTAAGCTAATCCGGCAATGGTCCTCACACCGGAACCGACCCCAACCATACACCCCTGCAAAACCCGCAGCAGCCGCCACAACATTGAAGACATAGGTCTCCTTCGTTGCCTGCATCAGTGCAAGAAAAGCTGCCGCACCTAAAATCCAATACCGATGCCGCTCACACGCATACCTCCATGAACAAGCCAGAAAACCGAAGGTGAAAAACACGAGCATCATCTCGTGTATGAAATAGCGGCTGTAAAAAACCATGCTCGGCGAAACCGCCGTCAAAACCCCAGCCAGCAAGACACCCCTCCACCCCTGAAACGGCACCACCAAAGCCAATAACCCGACCAAACCCACCCCGAACACCACCGCAATCCCACGCAAATCAGATTCCGTAAGCTCAGCCCGATCCGCTACACCACGCAACCAGACCCAGGGCAGGGTCGCATAATACAAGCTCGGGCCGTGATATTCATGTGGGTCATAACGATACTCCCCGCGCTCCCATAACCCCAAAAACTTGATCGCATGAACCGACTCATCGGTATGCATAGGGCGCTCGCCTAACTGCGGAAGCCGCAGAGCGAGCGCCCCAAAACATACCAACAATAGCCCAAGAGCTATCGCAGGCCTCATTCGGCAACGCCGTAGACCTCAATCTCCGTGTAACGGTTCAAGGCGGTGTAGGTGCTGCCCTTGCTGTAACAGCGAATGAACTGCCCCTTCTCACCCTTCCCTTCCACCAAACGACCCTCATAATTCTCAAAATACTCCTTGTCCTTGCCCACTCCCAACCCGGCGCTGTTGTCATAGTCGTTGTTGTAAAGGGTGCGCACGTTCTGCGTGAAATCCGCATCGTCCGCCACCTGCACAATCACGTCATGAACCACCTGGGGGGTGTCATGCGCATGCCACAGTACCACGGCGTAGATCTTGGCCGCCGATTCCAGGTCGATCTGGACCCACTGCAGCTTGCGGT
>JBMTVN010000105.1:0-11865 GCA_049451415.1 Limisphaerales bacterium
GTCCACGTCTCCTGCAAAACCCGGAGAATCTCCTCAAAGGGAACATCAGAGTCATGCGACAAATGCGAATGACTGTGAATCACCCCACGATACTCCTTCCACGATGTCCTCTCCGCCCGTGACCCGGCCGACTGCCGCAACGCCATCACCGATGCCTCCTGCCGTGGAAACAACACCCAATAGTGATACAGCGCAGCCCTAAGCCACACCAGCAGGACCACGCCAACCGCCACACCCAAACCCAATGCAAGACGCCAACCCAAACGCCACCACCTACGCCACCGACCGCCCACGCGACCCCGCCGCACATACAACTCCGTCTCTTCTTTCGATTCCATACGTCAGCTTTGGGTTGCACACTCCAAAAGCTGTGACATTCTCCCCGCATCCATTAAATCCTCAACCCCAAAGGACCACCATGAAATCCCCCCTCGCCCCAATCCTCCTCACCCTCACTCTCGCCTCGCTCCTCGCTCCGCTCACCCAGGCCGCCGATCAATCCCAGGTCGGCGTCGGCGCCAAAGCCCCGGCAGACGCCGAAATCCTCTTCGACGGCTCCCGCGAAATGCTCGACGCCAAGTGGACCTACTGGGAAGGACCGCGCTTCGCCTCATCTCTCCCCATTAAATGGAAAATCGTCGATGACCCCGTCGACCCCGGCACAGCCCTCATGACCGATGACCCCGCCGCCGCAGGCGGCATCTACGGCGCCGCCGACCTGGTCACAAAACAAAAGTTCCGCGACTTCCGGCTCCACGTCGAATTCCTCATCATGAAACCCGGCGGCAACAGCGGTGTCTACCTCCAGAACCGCTACGAAATCCAAGTGCTCGACGGCGACCGCACCAGCCACGGTATGGCCGCCATCATCAATGAAACCGAATCCCCCTACGACGCCTATAACGGGGTAGGGAAGTGGAACGCCTACGATGTCCTCTTCCGTGCCGCCCGCTTCAAGGACGGCAAACGCGTGGAACAACCCCTCGTCACACTCTACTTTAACGGCAAAAAGGTCCACGTGAACCACTGGATTAAACAGGTCTGGGGCGGACCCAATTCAGGGCTCGACGGCGGTAACGACGGCGGTAAAGGCATCACCGATGTCCCCGGCGGCCTGAAACTCCAAGCCGAAGGCCACGACGTCCGCTACCGCAACATCTGGATCAAACCCCTCGAAATCCAGGAAGCCAATACCGACTTCTGATTACAAATCCACGGTCATCGCCCGCCAAAAATCCAAATCCACCGCCTCAACAAACTTCGCCACCTCCCGAACATAATCACTGTCCTTGCCAGATAAAGTGAGCTGCTTGTGCACGGCCCGCAGCCCCTCGGCATCCGTCTCCGCCGTCTGGGCATCCTGAAACCGATTCCCCGGATCCGGCGCCAGGAACCGACGTAGCATGTTCAAAAACCGCACGTTCTCCGAAACATAGGAAGGCAACAGCTCCGACAGCTTGTCCGGAAGCGTCAGCTTGAAATCCAACAACTCCTTCTCGGATCGCGCCCGCTGGGTAATCGCACGCTTACCCGCCATCAAGACCAGCCCCAGCATCCCCACACTATACAGATCCGAATGCGGCCGGCTCGGCCGCCATAAGTGAATCTCGGGCGCCATATACAACGGACTCCCAAATAAAACCGGCTTGCCCTCATCCGCCCGCAACGCCCGCCCATAGTCCACCAGCTTCACGGTCCCCAACCGGTCAATCATGATGTTCGCAGGCTTCACATCCCCATGGATAAAACCGCGCCGATGCAATACCTCCAAACCCCGCAGGACCATCCGCATCAAATAAATCGCTATCCCCGGCTGCACCCGCAACCCGTCCGAATGACGCCGGAATAAAACGTCAAATAACCGGGTCCAGTCCCGCTCGCTCAACCGCGCCTGCACCCGCTCGTTGTGCGCGCCGGAAATAAACTCGTTCACGTCAATGCCGTGAATCACTTCCATCTGCGTATACCCAATCCCCGAAACCTCATCATATGTCTCCCTCGATACCAGATTCGGACTCGTAATCGATTGCATGCTCGATGTCTGGCTCGCAATCCGCCCCATGTCCGTCCAATAACTCCTCGCACTCGAATAAATCCCCGGATTGTGCACCTTGATCGCATGCCGCGTCACACACCCCCGCGCTCCATGCCTCAACGCCAGAAATACAACCCCCTGCCGCCCACGCCCCAGCTCACCCACAAACCGAAACGCCACCGGATACAAAATCTGCTTCCGCTGCAACAACCCAGAATAGCTGCTCAATAACTCCGACATCTGCGGATCCGGTACCCGCTCCCCCTCCTCACCCCCATGCACTTCATGCAACGGCGTCAATGTCGTCGACCCCGCATAAGCCTCCGTCTCTTCCTGATGAATGTCTGCCATATTCAAGTCGTGGTCGGACCACGATAACCCCCTCCACCCGAAAAGTTTATCTCTATTTTTGACTCAAAAACGGCCTATGGAGCGCTTTGGGGGTCTGTTTTGCAGGCCGTAGCAACGCGATGCATCACCACATCCTATGGAGCGCTTTTGGGGGCCGAAAAGCGCTCCATAGGCCTCAAAACAACCCTGCAAATCAAGGCAACTTGCTTGCCATCAGCACGTTCGCTTGGTCCGACCACGACAGGGTGGGCCGGCGCAGGTAAATGCATTGCTTTCCCGTTGGGACCGCGGTGAAGTAGGCAAGGTCTATGGGACTCGACGGTGTCGAACTCGTGCTGTTGGTGGAGCAAGGCTTCGGGGTTTCGATCTCCGACGCAGAAGCGGAACGGTGTGCAACGTCGGGAGCCTTGATTGAGCTCGTCCACGGAAAACTGCAAATCACGGACCAGAGGACCTGCATCCGGCAACGGGGGTTCCTTGTGTTGAGAAGGGGCCTGATGTCCACGCTCGACCTGAGGCGATCCGACGTGACCTTGGACGCCCGGCTGGCCGACTTGGGTATACCGCTGGATGCTCGAACCGTCTGGGTTTCGCTGCGTGACGCAGTGCAGGCGAGGAGTTGGCCGGAATTGGTTCGACCTCCCTGGTTGCGGGTTCTGCTGCTGACCATTTCGCTCCTGACATTTGCCGGGATCTGTTTCGCCTCACATTGGCTGTTCGGCCTATGCGGGGCCGGGTTGGTTGCCAGCATCTCGGCCAAGAGCACCCTCGGCTTCCGATCGCACATCCCTCCGAAATACTCTCGTGTCCGCGATCTGATCCCGTTCGCTGTCACGTCCGAAGGCATCGCATGGAATCGGGACCAAATAGCCGCATTGGTCCAGCAGCTGGTGATCGAACAACTGGACCTCAAACCCGGGGTTTACCGGGAGGACGCACATTTTGTAAAGGATCTGGGTCTGAGCTGAACGACCTGCCGCAAAGCGTGCTCTCATCAGAGCAACCACCTCAAGGCAAGGTGGTTAGTAAGGATGAGAAGGTCGAAGCGAGGGGGCAGAACCGACTTTGGACTGCAAAAACCGGGGATAAAGCAGTGTTTTGTCATCCCGATTCCCGCAGGACCGGAAAGTCCATTCGAGGAAGCAGACAACCCCTGCAGGCGTCAGGTAACCGCAAGCCTTATACTCCCCCAAGCCGCATGGCCGGTCGCTGTGGAAGAGCCAAAATGGAGGCAACAAGTGGCCAGCGGAAAGGGGACTCGTTGCTTGCAGAATGGGCACAGCTCTCGGATGATCCGCGCGTTTATGCAAGATCTGGTGAAGTTGGAAGGGGAGGTTCAGAGCCTCTACGAGCAGACGCTCCAGCCGTTGGCCAAGCGGCTGGCAGTGGATTTGCCCCGCTCCTCGCAGGAAGCCCCCAGCCTGCCGATGGTGCTGTTTCTCGGCAACCACTCCTCCGGCAAGTCCTCTTTCATCAACTCCCTGGTCGGGGCCCAACGCCAAAAGACCGGTCTCGCACCCACCGACGACGGTTTCACTGTCCTCACCTACGGCTCCAAGGAAGACGAACTCGACGGCCAGTCCCTGGTGAGCCATCCCGAACTGGCCTTCCATCGCCTGGAAAAACTCGGCCCGACTTTCCTTTCGCGTTTGCGACTCAAGACCCATCCGACAGAACTCCTGAAAACCATCAGCCTGATCGACAGCCCCGGGATGATCGATGCCGCCGGCACCGCCCGGAGCCGGGGTTACGATTTCGCTGCCGGGGTCCGGGCCTTCGCCGAGATGGCGGATCTTATCCTCTTCTTCTTCGACCCGGACAAACCCGGCACCACCGGAGAAACCGTTTCGATCTTCACCCAAACGCTGGTCGGGCTGGAGCACAAGCTCCTCATTGTCATGAACAAGGTCGACCTGTTTTCCAACATCCGCGACTTTGCCCGGACCTACGGCACGCTCTGCTGGAACCTGTCCAAGACGATGCAGACCAAGGATGTGCCCCATATCTTCAACATGTACCTGCCCGATCAGGTCCGCCGGGCGGAGGAGGGTGGGGGAATACCCCTCGTGGATTTCGATGCTTCACGGGAAGAGGTGGTCGCTGAGATCCGGCGTGCACCCACACGCCGTGCTGACAACCTCGTCAGTGACCTGCTGAATCAGGCCAGGTCCATGTCAATGCATGGGCGTGTGGCCGAAGCGATCGCACGCCATCACCGCAAGCTGCAATTCAAGATCTGGGCTGCACTCGTGGGCGTCCTCCTTCTGGGGATCGCCGGCGCCAGCCTCACCCGCGGTGCCGAAAGCATGACTACCCCTCTTGCGTTTGGCCTCGGGGGAGCCGTGCTCGCGGTCGCCGGCTGGTTCGCCAGCCGCGCCTACCTGAAATACCGTGGCAGCAAACTGAAGCAAAACGAGTGCATCGATCCTTATTTCGAATCCTGTTACCGGCAGGAGTTGACCTGGCAGGATCGAGCTGACCTCCGCGCAATGTGGGAAAACGTTCGTCCCAAGCTTCACAATTCCATCGCGCTGTTGGGCGTTGGCCGTCTCCCGGGAGGCTTTGCTTTCCGCCGACAACTACGCCGGCTCGATACACTGATCGAGACGGATATCCCCAGGATGCGCCGCAAACTTGAAACCGCCAGCAACCCCGCCAGCTAAAGCAGGGCAGGGAAACACCTACCGACCCCGGGACCTTGGACCATTCCATCATGCAAAGTGAAGTAGCACGCCGTCGAACCTTCGCCATCATTTCCCACCCTGACGCCGGCAAGACCACCCTTACTGAGAAGTTCCTCCTCTACGGAGGCGCAGTGCAGCTCGCCGGTTCGGTCACCGCACGCAAAAACCAGCGCGCCACCACCTCCGACTGGATGGCCCTGGAACGCCAGCGCGGCATCTCAGTCAGCTCCACCGTGCTGCAGTTCGATTACAAGAACTATTGCGTCAACCTCCTCGATACCCCCGGTCACAAAGATTTCTCCGAGGACACCTACCGCGTGCTCACAGCCGTGGACGCCGCTGTCATGGTCGTCGATGCCGGCAAGGGCATCGAAAGCCAAACCCGGAAGCTCTTTGAAGTCTGCCGGCGTCGCGGCATTCCCATCTTCACCTTCATCAACAAGCTGGATCAGCCGGCCCGCGACCCGCTGTCTCTGCTGGACGAATTGGAAAGCGTCCTCGGCATCCATGCCTACCCGGTGAATTGGCCCCTTGGTGACGGCAAGGACTTCCGTGGTGTCTACGACCGACGCGGCTCCCGCGTGCACTTTTTCGAGCGTGTCCCGGGCGGGGCATACCGCGCGCCTGTCGCGGTCAGCGATCTGGAAGATCCCAAGGTGAGATCCGCCCTCACTCCGGACGTCTACAGGAGGGTAGTGGATGAACTGGCCATGCTGGAAGGAGCCGGCGCCCAGTTCGATCCCCAAGCCGTTCTCGCAGGCGAACTCACGCCCGTGTTCTTCGGAAGTGCCGTCAATAGCTTCGGCGTGCAGCTCCTTCTGGATGGCTTCCTCGAACTCGCGCCAGAACCCCACCCTCGCATCAGCAAGGAAACGATCATCACACCCGGTGATTCTGCTTTCTCCGGCTTCATCTTCAAGATCCAGGCCAACATGGACCCCAAACACCGCGACCGCCTCGCATTCATCCGCATCTGTAGCGGCCGCTTCGAACGCGATATGACCGTGGTGCACACCCGCACCGGGAAAAAGGTCCGCCTCTCCAGCTCGCACAAACTCTTTGGACGGGACCGAATCACGGTCGACGAAGCCTACGCGGGTGACGTCGTGGGACTCGTCGGCCATTCCGACTTCCGCATTGGCGACACAGTCTCGGAGAATCCGGACCTTGCCTTTGACGAAATCCCCCGGTTCCCACCGGAATGCTTCGCCTGGCTGCACAGCTCCAGCACGTCCCAATTCAAGCGCTTTCGCGAGGGACTCGACCAACTCCTGCAGGAAGGGGTCGTCCAGTCTTACCTCGTCAAGAGCTCACTCCAGCGGGTCCCGTTGCTCGGTGCCGTCGGCCCTCTCCAGTTCGAGGTCGTGCAATACCGCCTCCAGACGGAATATGGAGCCGACTCCCGCCTCGAACACACTCCCTGGAAAATTGCCCGATGGCTCATGCCCGACAGCCCGGAGGTGGATGAAGAAGTCCTCCCATCCGGAGCCTGCATGGCAACTGACCCCTCAGGCAAAACCGTCCTGCTCTTCGTCGAACAGTGGAGCTGTGACTTCTTCCTCGAACGCAACCCCGACGTCAAACTGTCGGAGCTCCCAATCGAAGACCCACGGACCTGATCCGGACAATTCGCGAGCGCGCGGGCAGGCCAAGAAACACGGACGCCTGCGCTATGGCGAATGCGGATTCCGCTGTAATGTCGCGAGATCTCGAGGGATTCTCCGCATGTCAGCCTGGCGGATCGCTGCACCCCGCGGCTTCTGCCACCCGCTGAGGAAGAAGCAATACACTACGGGACAGCCAAGCTGAATGAGCCCGTGACTGTAAACGGCGTGCCCGAATAGACCGTTCCGCTAAACGTCCCGGAAAGCTCAGTCGCGAAATCCATGCGCAAGGTCATGGCAAAAAGCCCGCTGTATTGAATCGGCCACAGGCGCCCACGATAAGGCTCCTGCGACCATGTGTAGGAGGTCACGGTCCCCGGAGTTCCGGAAAAGTCGTAAGTTCCACCTCCGTCGGCCCCCAAGTCCAAGCTCAACGTCCCAAGGTTGCCATCAAACACCAGCACCATGCTCCGCCCCGCCAGCGACGCCGGTGCCCGCGTCGAAGATGCATACTGCACCTGAGTCACGCCATAAAATCCCGATCGAGCGTCGCCAGGAAGCGTCATCACCTCCGCAGTCTCCTCCGCCAGATGAATCCCCATCTGGGTCACGGTCCACTCCGCCAGGTCAGCCGACTCAGCAACCGCCACCGATGCATTGGCCCCGTGCGTGAACGCGAGCTCAGTGCCCCCCCCCGCCCTGGAAAAATAAACCCCAATACGCCCGACCGCGGGCAGCTCCTGCGCGTGAATATCAAACGCCTCAGCCTCAGCTCCCACGCGGCGGATCTCAACCCTCTCCAAGATCACCGGCTCCAAAGGCCGGTCCGAAGCATCCGTCTGAACCCCGTTGATCGACATCACCACATCCAACCCCTCCACCCCCCGCCCAAAAACAGAATGCACGCCATCTAAGTGCGGCGTCGGCGCAGCCGTAACAAAAAACAGCGCACCATTGGAGTCAGGCCCACAGTTCGCCATCGACAACACACCCGCCGAGTCATGTCGCAATAACGTCGAGAATTCGTCGAGGACTGCAAACCCGGGACCGTCGGTGCCTTGGCCATTGCGCGAGCCACTCTGGTTCATGAACCCCCCAATCACCCGGTGAAAGGTCAATCCATCATAAAAGGGGCTGTTATTGGGTGCGCCCGTCCTTGGATCAACCCAAGCCCGTTGACCCGTCGCTAAAGCCATGAAATTAGCCACCGTCCTTGGAGCCTCAGAGTAGTCTAGCTCACAGGTAAAGAGACCTAGGGACGTCCGAAAATCAGCGAAAATCCCGTTGGCAGCCGCGTTTGCCGCGACCGAAAAGAGGACTCCCAGCATCAGGATCATGCATACAATAAAGCGCCTGGCATCAGCAGAAAAAGAACTGATCATTTTTTATCTTAGAATGGGTTGCCGTATCCGTGGAGTTGTGGCATTTTCGCGCACCGCTGACCACCAAAGAAGACTAACTTGAAGTGAATTATGTTGGGATATTTTGGCAACCTGTTTTCGTCTAGAAAAAACCCTCGCAAGGATGGCCCGATGCTTCGGGAGCGCCCCTCTGGCGCGCCCGCGTCCAGACCGGGCCCCGGGGGAAGTCAACAGGGACAGGTTTTCGCCAAGGTGTTTCGCTGGCGCCTGCCGGACGGTGAAGCGGACGAGCCCAAGAGCGTGGAACTCGCCGGCACCTTCACCCAATGGCAGAAGGTCTCTCTCACTCGTGACGCGAAAGTGGATGCCTGGCACGTCACCATTCATCACATCCCCGGCAACCGCACCCACCGCTACATGCTTTTCGTGGATGGCAAACCGTACATCGACAAGAACTGTGATGGGCTCGCTGCGCCTCACGGCTCCCAGGAAGAGCGCTACCAGATCCTAACGGAGAAGGGTCCCCGCGTCCTGATGCTGTTTGCCCAGACTCGCTAGGTCTTTCCCCAGAGCGACGTCCTCTCCCGCAAGGGCAGGGGACTCACCCGCCAGCCCCCAGATTTTTGGGTCGGAGGTTGGGTTACGGCCAGACCGAGTCGTTCCCCGGGACATTTGCCTCCCCAGGCAGGGGATCGTCTTCTGTTTCCTCCCTGGCCCCCGCTTCAGTCGGCTCTGCGGGGACAGATGGAACCTCTTCAACCGGTTCCTGTGCGACCCGCGAAAGAACTTCCGGCAAGACCACGATCGCGATTCGTCGGTTCTTGGCCCTTCCTTCCGGAGTTGAATTATCTGCAATCGGATGAAACTCCCCCTGCGCCAGCGCCCCTAGACGCTTCGGATCAACTCCTGCCTCTTCCGACAAAAAACGCACCGCCGCCAAGGCGCGTGCAGCCGACAACTCCCAGTTGCTCGGGAACCTCGCTGTGGCGATGGGTATGTTGTCGGTATGCCCGATCACCTGTATTTGACGGTCTGGCATGGCGGCGAGGAATCCTGCCACCTCACGCAACACGGCCTGCCCCTCTTCCTTGATATCTGCCTCACCTGAAGCAAACAGCACGCGATCGAGGATGTTCACCGTCAATTTCCCCGCCAGCTCAGAAATGGTTACATCCTTGGACTCCAAGGCGGCCCGCATCTCTGCTTCCAGCTTCGTCTGTTGCTCGGTTGCTTTCTCTCTTTCCTGCTCCAACTCCTTCAGCTGCGAACCTAGGCGGGCTCGCTCCTCAAGAGATTGCTCCAAGCGCTCCAGTACGCCATCCCGCGCCTCCCTCACAGCTGCCGCCTCCTTCAACAACCGGGTCGCACGGGCATGCTCCTGCCTCAAAGCTCCCTCCTGCCAATCGGCCGTATTCCTCCACTCCCTCAGCTCCAGGACAACAAACGCCAACCCGGCCAGCAACGCACACCCCAACAAGTAGCCGCGCAACCGCACCCCGGCCACACCTCCACCCCTGTTGGATTCGCTCGAAACCGCCTTACCGGCTGAATGAAACGGATTCTTCATGCCCCGGAATTCTATCTGGCCGCCAACCGCGGCTGCCCCACGATATCTACCACCACCACAGGGACGGTCTTGTCGGGAGCGTCAGCCGGCAACCCCCTGACGCGAATGCCGTCAACTTCAGCCTCAAACCTCAGCTTGTCCCCGGTGGTCAGCAGCATGGCACGCGATACGGTGTTCGCCAGTGCCGGCACCTGTAATTCACCATCCTTCGGCCAGTCAAAAACATGCAGGTATAAACGCGCATTCCCCCTGGGCATGACCTTCACCGTGCAACGACCCCAGCCCAAGTCTGCAAAGGGACTCGCCGTCGTCCCGTAGATCGCTTCTCCGTGCCGCTTCATCCACCGCCCCATCTCCCGCATCACCCGAACACTCTCTTCCGGCACGCTCCCGTCCCCCTTGGGACCGATGTTCAGTAGGTAATTGCCCCCCTTGCTGGCAATGTCCACCAGGTTCCGGATCAGCACAGCACTGCTCTTCCACGCGTGATCATGCTCACTGTATCCCCACGTGGTGTTCATCGTCATGCACGTCTCCCAATCCACCCCCGGCATCCCGGTCGATGGAATGTGCTGTTCCGGCGTGATGAAGTCGCCATAAGCCGGATCAAGCTGTGGCAGGTAACCCTCCGTCCCCATGCTCGCCCAACCGGCCTCGCGACTCCGAAACAACCGGTTGTTCATGATAATCCCCGGCTGCCGGCCCCGAACCAACTCCATTAAGTCCATCGCCCTCCATGCTTCCTGTCCCTGAAAATCCTGGGAACTGTAGTCCCACCACAGAATGTCGACCTTGCCATAGTTCGAGACCAGCTCCGCCGCCTGGGCATGGAGATAGTCCACATAACGCGCATGCTCACGACTGCCCTCCGCATAGGGCTGCCCCTTCATGGGGTGGGGGAGCTGGGCGGACAAACCATACCCATACTGATCATGATGCCAATCAATCACAGAATGATAAAAACCCACCCTTAAACCTTCCGCCCGGGTTGCCTCAACAATCTCCCTCACCAGGTCGCGCTGTAGCACTGACCCCGCGTCAAAATCGCTCACCGCCGAGTCATGCAGAGCGAATCCATCATGGTGCTTGCCGGTAAAGACCAGATAGCGGCATCCAGCCTCCTTCGCCAACGATGCCCATTCCTGTGCAAAACCCGCCCTCGGCCGGAACAGAGGTATAGCCGCCTCAGCATAGGTGTCCGTGTCGACCTTGACCCGCTGTTGAATCCATTCCATCCCACCGCTCTCGCCCACCGGATGCCCCTCCCAAGTCCCGGCCAAACCGGAATACAAACCCCAGTGTACAAACATCCCGAATCTCGCCTCACGCCACCAATGCATCCGGGCATCCCGCTCGGCCACCGACTCGCCCCCGCATGCACTGCCCGCAATCAAGGAGGCCAAGAGAAATAAACCGGAAATCCGTCTTAACAGCATGGGCATAACGACATCCCTTCTACCAACCCGGGACAAAATTCGCCAGCGGACTGTTTAGGGTAGCAACCCCAGGCACATCGATAGCTAAAGGGAACTCCACTAACCGGACCACCGACGCAGCCCCAGCGTGACCAGCAAACAAACACTGCACCCGATGAGGGTATACCACGGCCAGAAAACTGTCGTGCTGGTTTGAACCCACAACATCACCCCCAAGGCCGACAGCATCCCAACAACGACCGGCCAAGGAGATCCCCTCCGTAAAAATACGGCCATGATCACCCCGCCCAACAAAGCCCCGCTCGTCAAACCCCGCAACGAGAAGGCCGCATCCAAAACCACCGTCACCTGCCGACACAAATAAGCCACCCCAATCAGCAACACCCCCCAAAACAAGGTAGTATACCGGCTAATCCGCAAGTACGCCGCCTCCGATCGCCCGGGCAACAGCGGCTTCAGAAAATCCATCGTCGATACCGAGGCCAAAGCCGTCAGCGCTGAACTCACCGAGGACATGGCAGCCGCCAGGATCGCAACAATCAGGAAGCCGCGGAGAACGTGAGGCACCTCCGTCAGCATGAAGATCGGATAGATGAAATCGTTCGCCTTAATCCCGGGACGGGCTTCGGGCAATGGAATCGCAATGGGCTGCTGCTGGTAGTAAACCCACAAGAATGCACCCACCAGCAGGAAGATGAGGAAGAGCGGCAGAATCAATACCGCACTCAAAATCAGCGCCTTCCTCCCGTCGCCCACACTGCCGCAGGTCAATACCCGCTGCACAATCAACTGCTCCGCCCCATGCGACGACATCACCATCACGGTCC
>JBMTVN010000106.1:0-11779 GCA_049451415.1 Limisphaerales bacterium
GACATAGTCCGGCAGCGATGTTGCAAGTGGATTCAAACCCCGGCGGGGTTGGTCCGGCAGGGGATGTCGGTTGCGGGGCCGATCGGTTTGAGTGGTTGCAGGAGCTTGTGGAAGGGCTGGATGCGTTGGAGGTTCGTTTGGACCGTGGCGTGATTCTTCCCGCGGCGATTCGGCGTGGTTACCTGACTCCCGATGAAGAATCGCAGGTGCGGCAGATGTTGCTGAGTTATCGCAATCTCCGTCTGGCTGCCTACGACCTGATCCTGGAGAACAGTGATTATGCTGCCCGGGAAACAGAGTCATGTCGGCATCGGAGTTTTCTGGTCGCCTTTGTTGCGGCGCTGGCGCTTTACGCGAAGTCGTTACGGATTATCCAGCTGGTGGAGCATGCGCCGCTGCTGCGTGCGAAGCTGAACGAACCGGAACCGCGCCTGGAGATTGGGGAGGGTTTCTTTGACGATGTTCTGCGTGGATACAGTTCGCTGTCGCATTATCGGCTGATGCGGGAGGCGGACCGTTACTGGAGGAAGGAGCGGCGTCGTATGATTCGTCTGGGTTTTGCCGCTGATTCGCAGCTGGCCTGGGCGATGGGGTTGGTTCGGCGTCAGCGCCGGATCGTCCGCAACCGTCTGCTGCATGTGTTGTGGCAGCGGCTGCGACGGGACTGGCGGGGGTTTGTGCAGACGGTATTTCGTCCGGCGCGGGGGGTGGTTTACGGGTTGCAGGCGATCGTAGGGGAGACCTTTGCCCAGGCGCGGTTGAAGTATGATTACACGCCGGGGATTACGGAGTCGGTGTTGGAGGAACTGAGGGGGCAACTGAGGCCGGGGGATATCCTGTTGGTGCGGACGGAAGGAAAGGTGACGACTGCGCTATTGCCGGGCTTTTGGGCGCATGCGGCGATTGCGTTGGGCACGGGGGAACAGCGTGTGGGGCTGGAGCTGACTGAAGAGATGCGGGGTCGGTTGGCGGTCGGCGGTCGGTTTGGGCATGTATTGGAAGGGTTGGCCCCGAGGGTTCAGATCAACCCGCTGGAGCAGTGTTTGGCGGCGGACCATGTTCTGGTGCTGCGTCCCAACGTATCGGCCCAATCCATGCAGGAAGCCCTGCAGGAGGCATTGGGCCACTTTGGTTTGCCCTATGACTTTGAGTTCGACTTTACGCTGAACACCCGGGTGGTATGCACGGGGCTGGTTTATCGTTCCTTTCATGGTCGTGGGACCATTCGGTTTGAGCTCATTCGCCGGTTGGGGCGTTACACCCTGAGCGGGGATGATTTGGTGAACCAGGCCGTGGATGCATGGAGTCAGACAGGAGGAGATCCTGCGCGGGCACCCTTTGAGTTTGTGGCGCTGGCCCTGCACCGTCGACGTGGTGGCGTGCAGTTTGTTCCAGCACGGCGCATCCCCGCGGTGCTGGGGCGTATTCGTCGCGGATGGCGTCCCTTGCGGGGCTAGGGGGTGATTTCGCGGAGTCCGTTTACGGGGGTGCCGTCGGTACTGACGATACGGGCACTCATGGACCAGCCGCCGCCGCCCTGGCTGACCTTGACGATAATTTCGTTGAGGCCTTTTTCGAGCTGGATGGGGGCGACGTCCTGGTCGGCGATTTCACCGCGATCGACGTTATTGCTATGGACGACTTTGCCGTTGACCCAGATTTTTGCGCCGTCGTCGCTGCCGAGGAGGATGGCGGCGGGCATGGTTTCTGGTGCATCGACTTGGGTTCGGAGGTAAGCGATGCAGTTGTCCTGGCCGGGGAATTGTGCGGCGAGATTGACCTGCTCGCTTTCGGGCAGGGGCTGCCAGCGTGTGCTTTTTCCGTCCTTTTCCGGTCCGAACTCGAGATTGAAGACTGCTTGGGCGCCGGTGACTCCGTCCTGGCGATGGGGGCCATTCAGCTGCCAGTGACGGAGTCGCGGGCCGCCGGTTTGGGGGCGGATGCGGAGTTTCCATGCGCGGCGGAAGACCTCGGGTGCATCGGCGTGCTGGAGGACTTCGACTGCGACGTCGTTGGCGAGTTGGCTTTCTGTGTTTGAGAGCGTTTCGGCGATGGCCAGGGCGGCCAGGGCGGCTTCATTGGCGAGGGCTGGTTCCTGGAGGGCGCGGACGACGACTTCGAGCGCGGCGGCGGTGGGTTGTTGGCTGATGGCGCCGAGCGCTTGTTTCTTTTCTTCATCCCTTCTGGCTGTTTCCAACGCTTGGGTTAGCCAGGCGAGCCGTTGTTCGGGATCGGTATTGAGGGCGGCGACGGCGATAGCGCCGCGAAGGGCGAGGGCATGGACTGTGGAGTCGTCTGTGGTGCGGGCGAGTGAAAGCAAGTCCGTGGCTGGGGTGCTATCGGGCCAGCGGGCCAGCACGCGCAGGGCTTCCTTGGCGATCTCGGGGTCGGGGTAGGTGGTGGCAGCGCGGGCGGCTTCCAGTGCACCGGGGGTTCCGAGTTCGGGCAGGATGGGGAGCAGGCGGAGTCTTTCGGTGTCGTTGCCTGCCGAGAGGGTCTGAAGCACGGCTGAAGTGATGCGTTCCTTGTTGCCGTCGGCGCGGCAGACGGCGAATACGGCTTGGAGTGCGGCATCGCGTTCGCCGGTGGATTTGGCTTGGGCGGTGATGGTGAGCAGGGGTTCTAGAGTATCAGGGAGAGCGAGGGTTTGGAGCGAGGCGAGGGCGGCGTAGCGCACCGGGCGTTCACCGGTGCGGGCCATGTCGAGCAGGACGGGTGCGGCGGCCGGGTCCCCGCGTTCACCGAGGGCGCGGAGCAGGGCGGCCTGCACCGGAGTGGGTGCGGGGGGGATGGCGGCGGCGATGCGGGCGGTCATGTTGGGGCCGCGGACGACCGTGAGGATGCGCCGGGCCACTTCGCGTTCGTCGGGTTCTCCTCCTGCGGCTGCGGTGGCGAGCGGCTGGAGCCGGCTGGAGTCGGGATGGAGGGCGAGGGCTTCCCATCCGGCGATGCGGACTTCCACGTGCGGGCTTTGGGTGGCCTGCTGGATCGCATCATCGACGTTCAGGCCGGCGAGCAGCATGGCGTCGAGCAGGGCCAGCTGGGCATCGCCCGGCAAGGTATCCCAGACGTTGCGGCAGGCCATGAGGAGTGGCGGGTCATAGATTTCGCGGAGGACCTTGATGGCGATCTGGTGTCGGAAGTGACTGGTATCGGAGAGGGTGGAGACCATGAGGCGGGTCATTTCCTCGGAGAGGGGTGTGCTGGTGAGCATCCAGCCTCGCCAGGCAGCGATGCGCAGGGGTTCGGGGGCGGGGCGGCCGGCGAGTTGTTTGTAGATTTCGAGTGCTGCGGCGGTGGTCTTTTCGAGGAGGTTTTTCTCGGCGCAACGGAGCAGGCTTTCGTAGGCGGCGTTTTGGACATCCTGGGGAGCATCGGCGGCCAGACCCAGGAGGACAGCGGTGGCTTCGGTGCCGCCGATTCTGCCGAGGGCTGTGGCAGCGGTGGCGGCGATGAGAGGATCGTTGCTTTTGATGAGGGGCATGAGCAGCGGGACGGCCTGGGGTTCGCCCCGCCAACCGAGGGAGTCGATGATTCCGGCCTGGTTGGTTCCTGATGTGCGGGAGAGGGAGGCACGCAGCATGGTGCCGGCTTCGGGGTAGGGCATGCCTTCGAGGGCGTAGCGTGCGGCCTGGCTGACGCCGTCGACACTGAGCATCCCACCGAGCAGCGGGATGGATCTGGGGGTTCCGAGCGTGCGCAGTTGCTGGCAGGCGGAGCTACGGGCAACGGTGTCGTTGGAGGACTGCAGGATGGCGAGCAGTTCGGCTTCGGTGGCAGCGCGACTGCTGGTGGTTAGCAGCAGGAGGAAGCTGGCGGTGAGGCTGAGGGCGATGCGGGAGTAGTTCATGGCGATTTCGTGGGGTTCGGCTGCTGGTCAGGATCAGAGGCGCCAGGGCGGGCGGGGTGTGAATGAGAGGAGCCGGTTGGCGGCTTCGTCTCCTTCGAATGTGCTGGTTACCGGGTCCCAGCGGACACTGCGTTGGAGTGCCATGGCGATGCCGCCGGTCAGGATGGTCTTGATGGTGTTCACTGCGGTCTCTGCGTCGCAGATGGTGCGTCGACGGCTCCGGATGCAATCGAGGAAATTGCCCGAATGGCTATTGGTGTAGTAGACGCGTTCGTCGCCGGGTTTGAGGGGGGTGGTGAGGATGTTGGCGGGGTAGGAAACGATACTGGACCGATCAACGGCGATACGGCCTTCGGTGCCGACGAAGCAGGCGCCGCCTTCGCCGCCGACGGGTTCGTTGGGGAATGGGGTGGAATGGAGAACGACTCCATTGGAGTAATGGTAGTGGACCTGTCCGTCCTCGGGGCGACCGGCAGCGCCTGATGGGTGTTGTCCGTCTCCCGAACCGGCGTTGGCTGGAGCGTATTCGATATCGACGGTTTTGCAGAGGTCGGGGTCGATGGTCCACTGAATGATATCGTAGTGGTGCGGGCTCCAGTTGACATCGCCGACGAAGAGTCCGGATAGCGTATGGCCGGCTTCACCGCCGAAGGGGCGCCAGGGGAGGGGACCCAGCCACATATCCCAGTCAAAGCCGGCGGGGACGGGGATGGAGGCGCCGGATGTCCATGAGGAGGGGAAGAAGGCACCGGGTTGGCGGTAGGCATAGACTTCCTTGAGCTGGCCGATGCGGCCGTTGCGGACGAGTTCGCAGGCTTGCCGGAATTTGCCGCCGTATTCTGAGCGTTGCTGGGTTCCGGCCTGGTAGATGCGGCCGAAGCGGTTGGCGGTTTCGACGAGATTGAGGCCCTGGCGGATGGTGGTGGCGATGGGTTTTTCGCAATAGACGTCTTTGCCGGCTCGCATGGCCATGGTGGCCATGGTGGCGGCCCAGTGGTAGGGGAGTGCGAGCAGGACGGCATCGATGTCCTCGCGTCCGATCACTTCACGGAAGTCGTTGTAGGCTTGGACGCCGTTGTAGGTGGCGGTGCCGCGGGCTTGGGCGTACATCTGGTTGGAGCGGGACCAGGCGCTTTCGCGTCGTTCGCGTCGGACATCGCAGACTGCGAGCACCTGGACATCAGGTCTGGCGACATATCCACCGGGGACGTAGGTCCAGGCGCCGCCGAGCAGGTGGCCGGTGCCTTGTCCGCCGAGTCCGATGAAGCCCATGCGGATGCGTTCGCTTGGGGGTGTATGGCCATCGCGGCCTAATGCGGCGGCGCTGGCGAGTTGGGGAAAAGAGAGGGCGGAGGTGGCGAGTCCCAGGCTCTTCAGGAACGAGCGGCGGGTGCTTGAAGAGGGGGGATATGCGGAGAGTTTTTGAACCGTGTTCATACAGTTAGGGATGAAGGGGTGAGTGGAACATCGACGAGCGGCGGTGTCGAGACTTTGGGAGCGGGACGGGGGCGGAGTTTCAGAGTTTCGGGGCAGATAGTCGGCGCGGTTGCGCCGAGCCGGAAGGAGATAGGGCGGAGGGCTCTTGCGACCCGAGGGCGGGCCGCAGGGTGAGAGGAGAGAGTAGTGGGGAGGCCGTGGGAGCGCAGTGGGCGGTGCGGGTGGCGTCGCGTGGTTGCTGTCATCTCTCTGGGCTCTTCGGGCTACTCGCTACGAAGTCGCGTTCGATCCAGATTTCGATCCCGAAGAGTGCGCGAGGATGGTGCAGGGTTTCGGGTGCGCTGCGGCCTGATCTACTCTTCGGGTGGCTTGGCGTTTTGCTGGATGGCGGCCCATTGGGTTTCCCAGAGGGCGACGAGTGTTTGGAGTCGATCGGGTTCGGTCGCGGCTAGGTTGCGGGATTCACCGCGGTCGGTTCGCAGGTTGTAAAGTTCCCAGGGCTGGTCATCGCCGTCCCGGACTGCTTTCCAGTCGCCTGTGCGGATGGCCCGATGGCCTTCGTGGAGCCACCAAATGGAGTCGTGGAGTGCGTTGGAATCCTGTTGGAGTACCGGGGCCAGACTGCTTCCGGGAGTTACGGGGGCGCGGGTTTCATTCCATGTATTGGGCCAGGAGCCGCCGGCCAGTTCGACGATGGTTGGGGCGATATCGATGACATGGGCGGGGGTTTTTCGCCATTGGCCATGGTTGGGGATGCCTTGGGGCCAGTGGGCGATGAGAGGGGTGGAGATGCCGCCTTCGTGGACCCAGGTTTTATGGCGGCGATGGGGTGTGTTGGCGGCGCTGGACCAGCCAGGGCCGAGGCACAGGAAGGAGTCGGGGGATCCTGGTGGTGCGTTTTGATCGTGGCCATCTCCGCGAACCATGATTTCTGCACTGGCGCCGTTGTCGGAAAGGAAGAGGATGAGGGTGTTATCGAGGGCGTTCATGGTCTTGAGTTGGCTGATGACGCGGCCGATTTCCTGGTCCATGCGATCAATCATGGCGGCGTGCACGGCCATTTTGGCTGCCTGGAACGATTGTTGATCGGGAGAGAGGCTATTCCAGGGGAGCGGGCGGTTCACCTCGTTGGGGCCGAGCTGTTCGAGGGCTTTGGGGAAGTGGTAGGGCGGGCCAACCTCGGACTCGAGGGGAGGGAGCGGGTGATTGACCAGCCCGAGACCCTGCATGCGTTGCCAGCGTTCCTGACGGAGGAGGTCCCATCCACCCTGATAGCGATGGAGGTAACGGTTGATGTCTTCGGACGGAGCATGCAGCGGGAAGTGGGGAGAGAGAAAGCAGAGGTAATGGAAGAAGGGTTGGCTGGCGTGGTTTTCGGCGTGGTCCTGCAGGCATCGGATCGCGTGGTCGGCAATGGCGGTGGTGGAGTAATAACCGGAGCCGGGTTCGATAGGCGGGAGCTCCCGGTCATCCTCAAGATGCCGCTTTGGATAGAAGAAACGGTCGTGGTCTTCGACGCTGTATGAGCGGTCGAATCCACCTTTCAGGCGTGGTCCATCGATGTGCCATTTGCCGGAATGATACGAGCGATAGCCGAGGGGACGGAGGCGTTCAGGGAGGAGCGGGGCCCAGTTGGGACGCGTGCCAGCACCACCGCTTTTGAGGTCGGGAACGGTGTCCCGCCGGATTTGCTGGGCATAGTAGCCGGTCATGAGCGCACCACGGGTGGGCCAGCAGCGGGCCGTGTTGTAGAACTGGGCAAAGCGCAGGCCATTGGCGGCAAGTCCATCGAGATTGGGCGTCGAGATTTCCCCGCCGTAACAGCCGAGATCCGAGAAGCCCATGTCGTCGGCCACGATCAGTAACACGTTGGGCTTGGCAGGAATGGCTGCCTGAAGGTGCAGATTGCTGGTGGCAAGGACGAGCAGTGTGGCGAGGATGCTTAACGGACGGGCGTGCATGGGGCGCAGAATGCCAGATTGCTTTGCCGCCGCAAAGTAAGTCGTTGTCGGACCACGGCAACCTGCTGGATTGCAACAGGTTCTCTCAATGTTCACCCCCGGAATAGGGCCTATGGGCCGTTTTTTGGGGTAATTTCCTACCCATGAGCGTGAATTTGGGGTGAACCGGGTGAACGCAGCCATTACGTGAATGGGGGGCGTGGGTGAGCCGGTGGGGTAGGGAGGTTTTGGGGTGTGGGTGGAGAGGTTTGCCTTGTGAAGGGAGCTGAGCGTGAATTTGGGGTGAACCGCGTGAACCGTCCCAGGCAGGCATGGTGGTATTGGGGCCTGAGAAACAAAAAGCCCCGGCTTGGGGCCGGGGCTTTTGAATCGGGCTGAATCGGTAGGTTTACATGGATTGGGCCACGTTCTTGATGAGGCGCAGGGGGACGAGAGTTTCGCCCTTGAGCGAGCCATCGAGGTCGATGGTCATGCGGATATCTGTGCCGGTGCTATCGATGTTGTTGAACTGGTTTTTGGTGGTTTCAGGGACCATGGGATTGTTCTTCATGAACTGGGGAATCAGCTTGAGCATATTCAAGCGTGCGGCCAGGACCGTGGTGGGGCGCAGCGTGCCGAGCTGGGTTTTGGCTGCGGGGTTGCTGGTGGCGAGGAGTTGTTCCAGTCGGTCGGGGGAAGCGACGAAGAGGTTGTTGTCCTTGACGGTGTAGTCGAACTCCATTTTGCCGCCGGGGAACATGCCTTCGATGACTTCCTTCTGGCCCTGCATTTGGTACATGGGTGCGTCGAGGTTGAAGGCCATGGTGACGCGGTCGACGGATTGGCTGCCGATTTTGTGGTGGCCTTCCTTAATGCTCAGTTCTTTGTAGGGCATGTTTTCACCGACCTGGCCCTGCATCGAGTTTCGGATGAACTTGCGCATGAGGCCGTACATCTCGTTTACGTCGCGGCCGGGGAACTGGTAGACGCCTGAGATTCCCATGCCATTGGCGAAGTCGAGGGTTCCAGCGGCCTGCATGGGGGCCATGAGGTCGAGGAGCTTTTCTGTTTCGGCGACGGCTTCGGAATCGGGGGCCGTGCCCTGCATTTGCATGCTGAGGCGCATGAATTTCTTCAACGTCGGCATGTAGGCGGGGTTGGCGTCCCAGCGCATGGCGAAGGCGGCCGGGGAGGTTTCGTCGATGAAGCTGGTTACGGAGCCGAGGCTGCCATCGCTGCCCTGCAGCCATTTGGAGAGTTCCGAGCCGTTGATGGCGGTGAGGCTTTGGCGCACGGCGAGGTTTTCGCCGCTGAGGTCGAGGCCGATGCTGAGTTTCTGCCAACCTTTGAGTCCGATATCGATGACATCGAAGTAGCTGCCGAGGAGTTGGGACATGACCATGGGATCCACGCCGGGGAAGGCGTCCTGTGATTGGGAGCTGAAGGCGCCACCGATCATCATGCGGACCATGGCGAGGCCTTGGACGGCCTGTTGTCGCAGGGCGTCGCTGGGTTGGATGCTGAGGTCGATCACGCCGTCCGGTGCTTTCAGGCTGGAGGGGTTCCAGGCTTTGTGGGCGGAGCTGGCGGTTTCGGAGGCCATTTCACCGGGGTAATACAGGGCGGCGTAGGAGCCGTTTTCGGAGACTGCGGCGGCGCCGGAGGGTCCATGCATGAGCGGGCCGTATTCGAGGGAAGATTTCAGGGCGTTGTAGTTTTTGGTGGGGAGGAAGAGGCTCATGGCGGGGGTTCCGCCGAGGCTTTCGAGCCACACGGCGGCGTGCCAGGGGCGGTCGGTATCGATGGCTTCGAGGGTGGCATCGCTGAGCATGCCCTGCAGGCCGGCCAGGATCTGGTAGGAAGAGCCGGGCGAAGCGGTGTCCGCGACCTTGGCGACCATATTGGTCAGCGAGCGGAAATTTTTGACGGTGATGGTGATGGGTGCCTCGGCGAGGGCCAACGAAGTAGTGGCAACGAGGAGGAGCCCCCTGGTCAGGGAATGGAGCGAGCGTTTCATGGGATAGATTAGTCTCACTTGACTTGCGTCACCACACACCATCCCGGTGCGGGAGGCAATGAAAACCGCGAGGTGGAATTGTAACCGTGGGGGTGCCGGGGTGGTTTAGTTGCCGGGTGTTTTGACCGGTTTCGAGCCGGGTTGATCCAGCGTGTAGAGATCGTAGGCGATCTGCCACTGGTATTCTTCTCCTGGTTCGATGCAGATATGTAGGAAGGGTTCGAGGGAGATTGGGGCGCGGATGCTCCACAAGGCCATGCGTGAGAGGGGGCGGTCGCCCCGGATGCGGAGTCCGGCCCCGGCCTGCAGGTGGTCGATTCGGACATCGTAGTCGGCGGCTGATTGGCTGAAGCCCTGGATTTGCATGAAGATTCGATCTTCACCGGAGAACGTCCGCTGGAACTTGATCGAACGGCCTTCGGTCTTCGCCAAGGCGGCATCGGGTTCGGGGGTGGCTTTGATTTCGAAGGGCAGCGAGATTCTGGTGCCGGGAGAGGGGGGGAGTTGGTCCAGGTAGAGGAAGTTATGGTTATAAACGTCGGTTTCGAGCGTGTGCTGGCCGAGGTTGCGGAGACTGTGGGCGAGGATCAGGCGGGGCGTCTTGCCGGGAGCGAGGTAGATGGTTTTGCGGTATTGGTAGGCATGGCCTGAGCTTGGATCTTCCAGGTGCTGTTGGCATTCCACGGAGCGGGAAGTAGTACGGACGCTCCAGCTGCCGGCATTGCGGATGGGGTACAGGCGGTAGGGATCATAATCCCGGTTGTCCGGGCGGAGGAGGAGGCCGACGCCAATCTTGATGAAGGTTTGACCCGCTTTTGCGGTGTCGAATCCGAGCGGTTTTCCGTTGGTGGAGAACTCTTCGGCGGGTCCTGTGGCGGCGGTGCAGGGGCTAGCGACGATGGCGTCACCATCATACTTGAAGTCATGGACCTCGGGGTCTATCCGGGTGAACCATTGCGGGAAGTAGTTGTGTCCGGCGAAGTGCAGGCTGCCGATCATGCCGGCGTGGTCGAAGCGGGTACCTTTATAGAAGGCGTTGCCGGCATCGGGCAGGTAGACCGTTGCGCGGAGGACCTGGTTGGTGATGGTGATTTGGGGGTGCGGGGTGGCGGCTTGCGTTGCCGTGAGGGGGATGAGAGCCGTGAGCAGAGTCCGCAGCGAGGGGGTCATGGATGTGGTTTATGGGCCACGATTGGCTGCGTGGCAAATCCGATGTGTGCCTGTGCGCGCGTTGGTGATCCTGAAACCCGGGCGGCCCATCCTGGATGGGAGGGTAATCAGGGCAACCGTATTGCTTGTCCGTTCTGGTGGGCGGATTCGAGGCAGGCGTTGGTAATGATCTGGGTTTTGAGCGCCTGGTTTGGCCAGTCCGGGTTGAGTTTGCCTGAGAGCACCTGGCTGCTGAAGTTGCGGAAAAGCAGGCTTTCCTGGGCGTTCGGGTTGCCGTGGCTGTGCTCCTGTGTGGTGTGTTGTTGGATGACGTCCTCGAGCTGGAAATTGCAGCCGTTGGCCTCGACGGCGGTGTGGTGGGTTTGGAAATGGATCTCGGGTCCGTTCCAGGGAAGGACGTAGTCGGAGATTTCGAGGATTCCCCGGGTGCCGCTGATGCGTGCCCATTGCTCGGTCTCGGTTACAAAGGAGCAGTAGTAGTCGGCTGAGACGTTGCCGGGGAAGAGCAGGTGGCCTTGGAAGCCGGTGGAGACCGGGGCCGGGCTGTCCGGGCGTCCATGCTGGTCCAGCAGATACCCGGTGACTTGGGTGGGCATTTGCCAGCGCATGAGCCAGAGGATGAACCGGATGCAATACCAGCCGAGGTCCCCGAGGCAGCCGAGTGGTTCGAGGACGCTGTGGACGCGGATGTTGTCGGTAAAGAACTCGGGGGCCTGTGCAAAGGTGAAGGCGGTGGTGATGCGTCGCATGTCCCCAACCGTTTTGCCGTCGTCGAGTACGCTGCGCAAAGTATTGAGCCGGGCGCTATGCATGAACATGACGCCGTCCATGAACTGGACCCGGTTGGCTTCACAGGCGGCGAGCATGCGTTGGAGGTCAGCCACCGTTCCACCGCAGGGTTTTTCGCACACGACGTGTTTTCCGGCCTCGGCGGCGCGGATGACCCATTCCGTACGGGGGCCGGTGGGGAGGGGGATATAGACCGCGTCGATCTGGTCGCTGGCGAGGAGGTCTGTGTAGGAGGCGAAAGCCTTTGGGGGCTGTTCGAAGGGGACTTCTGCCTGACATTCCTCGATGAACTTCCGGCTGTGCTCGGGATTCCGGCTGGCTACGCCTGTGATGGTTGAATTCCCTGAAAGGCGCAGTCCCTTCCAGTTTTTGTGAGCGATGCCGGCAGCACCGAGGATGCCCCAGCGGACTTTCTGTGATTGCATGGACGGGACTGTGCGGCAGGTGATGGGGGAGGGGCAAGCGTGCGCAAAGCGCTGAGGGCTGAGAGGTGTAGTCAAGACATAGGTAATGGAAATGGTTCAAGACATAGGTAACACATGGGGTTTTAGGGGTTACACGTTTTGGGGTGGGTTT
>JBMTVN010000107.1:0-11602 GCA_049451415.1 Limisphaerales bacterium
GGGCTATGACCTCGGCGTCGCGTTTGGAGCCCCCGGGTTGGATGCAGGCGGTGGCACCGGCTTCGGCGGCGGCGATCAGTCCGTCGGGGAAGGGGAAGAAGGCATCGCTACAGACGACGCTGCCGATCATGGGGATTCCGGCTTCGCCGGCTTTCCAGACGGCGATGCGAGAGGAATCGACGCGGCTCATTTGGCCGGCGCCGATGCCGATGGTGCGGTCGGCATGGGCGAAGAGGATGGCGTTGGACTTGAGGTGTTTGACGATACGCCAGCCGAAGAGCATGGCGCGGATTTCTTCCGGGGTGGGTTTTCTTTGGGTGACGAACTGGAGGTCATTTTCCGTGACCGGGTGTTGGTCGGATTGTTGGAGGAGGAAGGAATCGGCGCCGACGCTGCGGAGATCTAAGCTGGATGTTCCGTGGGGTGGGCGGAGGGTGCGGATGAGGCGGAGGTTTTTCTTGGCGGTGAGGATTTCGAGGGCTTTGGAGCTGAAGGCTGGGGCGAGGATGACTTCACTGAAGATGCCGGCGATTTGTTCGGCGGTGGCGGCATCGAGTTCCTGATTGACGGCGATGATGCCGCCGAAGGGGGCTTGTTTATCGGTTTCGTAGGCTTTTTCCCAGGCTTCGCTGAGGGTATTGCCCTGGCCGACGCCGCAGGGGTTGGTGTGTTTGAGGATGGCGAGAGTGGGGGGGTCGTTGGTGAACTCGCTGATGAGGTGGGCGGCGGCGGTGAGGTCGAGGATATTGTTATAGGACAGTTCTTTACCGTGGAGCTGGGTATAGGTGTCTTTGAAACGGCCGTAGAGGGCGGCCTGCTGGTGGGGGTTTTCGCCGTAGCGGAGGCGTTGGGCTTGGGGGGCCTCGATCATGAGCCAGCCGGGGAGAGCGGCGGAGGGTTTCATGATTTCTGTTTCCTGGGTGGCGATGATGGGTGAGGGGGGATTGAAGACTTTGACGAGGTGGGAGGCGATGGTGGCGTCGTAGGCGGAAGTGCGGGCATAGACCTGCATGGCGAGGCGGCGTCGCAGTTCGAGGGTGGTATGGCCGTGTTGTTGGATTTGATGGGCGACCTCTTCGTAGTCGTTAGGGTCCATGAGGACCGTGACGCTATCATGGTTCTTGGCGGCGCTACGCAGCATGGATGGTCCACCGATATCGATGTTTTCGATGGCTTCCTCGAGGGTGACGCCGGGGCGGGCTACCGTTTGTTCGAAGGGGTAGAGGTTAACGACGACGAGGTCGATGGGTTTGACGTCGTTTTCTTTACAGGCGTTGACGTGGTCGGGGAGGTCGCGACGGAAGAGGAGTCCGCCATGGACTTTGGGGTGGAGAGTTTTGACGCGGCCGTCGAGCATTTCGGGGAAACCGGTGTAATCGCTGACGTCGGTGACGGGGATATTGGCTTCGCGGAGGGTTTTGGCGGTGCCACCGGTGGAGAGGATTTCGACGTTGGCGGCGGCGAGGGCTTTGGCGAAGGGGACGAGGCCGGTTTTATCGAAGACGGAGATGAGGGCGCGCTGGATTGCTTGCATCGGGTTTGGTTTTGGGGTGTTGGGCGTGGGGCGTCAACCGGCAATTTGCTTGGAGCAGTGATTCTTGGGTGGGGCGGGGTATAGGTTGGGTTTTTTGGGGTTACACGGGTGTGGCGAGGGCGAGGGATTCGCGGAGGGGGCGGAGCGTTTGGAGAGTTTTACGGAGGAGGCGGAATCCGGTTTCGCCGGTATGGGTGCGGTGGGCCCATTTTGCGGCGAAGCGGTCATAGCCGTAGGTGAGGGCGGTGGCGTGGTGGACGGTGTAGTTACAATCGGCGAGGAGGTTGCCGAGGGACTGGGGGCTCCAGGAGTAGAGGTGGTGGTTGGGTTCGTTGGGTTGATAGCGTTGGAGGTTTTTTTCGCGTTCCCACGGGACGATGAGGAGGAGTTGGCCTTGGGGAGCGAGCCATTGTTTGAAGCGTTGGAGGGTGGCGGTGGGGTGGAGGAGGTGTTCGAGGACGTGGTGGCAGAGGAGGATGTGGGCGGTGTGTTGGGGGATATCGTGTTCATTGTGGAAGAACTGGATGCCGTGTTCCCTGGCCTGTTGTGCGACTGATTCGGCGATATCGTAGCCGAGTCGTTTTTGGCAGGGGAGGGCGGCGAGGTTCCATCCGTAGCCGACGCCGTATTCGAGGACGACGGCATTGAGGGGGATGAAGCGGGAGAGTTTACGGGCACGGGCGCGGGCGACCCAGGGGTAGGCGGGTGTGGGGATTTGGCGTTTTCCCTCGTGGTAGGCTTGGCCTGCGGTGCCGCGGTAGCGGTTTTCCTGGGTGGTCATGGCAGCTGGGTAGTTTTGGGGTGGGAGGGGGGTGTGGGCCAAGGGAATTGCGAGGCTTTGGGTGGTGTTTCTTGACTGGGGGTTTGGCGTTTCTATGATGCGTGGCTTATTCGGAATGTGAATCTGATCTTCTTATGACAACGATCCAAGACATCAAGGCCCGTGAAATACTGGACTCGCGCGGCAATCCCACAGTGGAAGTTGACGTATTGCTGGCTGGCGGTGCGGTTGGCCGTGCGGCTGTGCCTTCGGGTGCGAGTACGGGTGAGCACGAGGCGTTGGAGCTGAGGGATGGGAACAAGAAGCGTTATTTGGGCAAGGGTGTTTCCAAGGCGGTGAAGAATGTGGAGACGAAGATCCTGCCGGCGTTGATTGGGTTGGATGCGTTGGACCAGCTGGCGGTGGACCGGGCGATGCTGGAGCTGGACGGGACGGAGACGAAGGCGAAGTTGGGGGCGAACGCGATCCTGGCGGTGTCTTTGGCGACGGCGAAGGCGGCGGCGGAGACTTTGGGGCAGCCGTTGTACAAGTATTTGGGTGGGCCGAACGCGAAGGTGTTGCCGGTGCCGATGGCGAACGTGATCAATGGTGGTGCGCATTCGGATGCGCCGATTGATTTTCAGGAGTTCATGGTTATGCCGGTGGGGTTGCCGACCTTTAGTGAGGGTTTGCGGGCGATCACGGAGATTTTCCATGCCTTGAAGGCGGTTTTGAAGAAGAAGGGGATGAGCACGGCTGTGGGGGATGAGGGTGGTTTTGCTCCGAAGCTGGAGAGCACCGAAGCGGCGATTGAGGCGATTTTGCAGGCGACGAAGGATGCTGGCTACAAGGCGGCGAAGGAGATTTTCCTGGCGTTGGACGTGGCCAGCTCGGAGTTCTACAACGGGAACGGCACGTATACCTTCAAGAAGAGCACGGGGCAGAAGGTGACTGGTGATGAGCTGGTGGACTTCTACGTGAAGCTCTGCAAGAAGTATCCGATTGTGTCGATTGAGGATGGTTGTGCGGAGAGCGACTGGAAGAACTGGAAGACCTTGACGGACAAGTTGGGGGACAAGGTTCAGCTGGTGGGTGATGATTTGTTTGTGACGAACGTGAAGTTCCTGCGCAAGGGGATTGATACGGGGACGGCGAACTCGATTTTGGTGAAGGTGAACCAGATTGGCTCACTGACTGAGACCTTGGACGCGGTGGAGTTGGCGCAGACGAACAACTACACGGCGGTGATGAGTCATCGGTCGGGAGAGACGGAGGATGCGACCATTGCAGATTTGGCGGTGGCGACGAACTGCGGTCAGATCAAGACGGGTTCCTTGAGCCGGAGCGATCGTCTGGCCAAGTACAACCAGCTGTTGCGGATTGAGCAGCAGTTGGGTGGGAGTGCGGTTTACGGCGGCAAGATGAAGAACGTTTGATCTGCGTTGCCCTGCGATGCGGGGTTTGAATTCGGGTCCGGCGGTTGCTCCAGGCGAGGGGTGATTGCCGGGCCTATTTTTTTGGGGGGCTCGATTTGGATTTGGGGCGTGGCCACTGGACGATGAGTACGCTGGTGAGGATGCAGAGGCCGGCCCAGAGGATGCGGAGCGTGACCGGTTCGTTGAGGACGAGCCAGCCGAGGAGGACAGCGATGACGGGGTTGACGTAGGCGTAGGTTGCGAGGCGGGTGGGAGTGGTATGTTTCAGGAGCCAGACGTAGGCGCCGAAGCCGACCCAGGAACCGAAGACCACGAGGTAAGCGAGGGCAGCGAGCGCTTTTGGTGAGAAGGCGGCGAGTTGGAGTCGGCTCCATTCGCCGGTGAGGGATCCGGCGAGAGTGAGGGAGGCAGCGCCGCAGAGCATTTGAACGGCGGCGTTCATGGCGGGGGAGGCGGACCACCCGGCGCGGCGTTGGAAGAGGGAGCCGGTGGACCAGAAGACACATGCACTGAGGAGGACCCCGATGCCGGTCCAGGACCATTCGGGTCCGTTGGCGGGATTGGAGTCGGGGCGGCTAATGAGGATGATGACCCCGAGGAATCCGAGGATGAGTCCGGCTACGGTGGAGGGGGTGGGGCGTTTATGCCAGGGGGGGAGCCATTCGAGGACGACGAACCAGAGGGGGGTGGTGGCGAGGATGAGTGCGGTGAGTCCGGATGCGACGCTTTGTTCTGACCAGCTGACGAGTCCGTTCCCGCCGAAGAGAAGCAGAGTGCCGACGAGGGCGCCGGTGCGCCATTGTTGTCGGGTGGGCCAGGGTTGACCTCGCCAGCGGAGGAAGAGGAGAAGGAGGCCGCCGGCGATGACGAAGCGGAGGGCTGCCATGAGGAAGGGTGGCAGGGTTTCGACGACGATTCGGATGGCGAGGTAGGTGGAGCCCCAGGCCAGGTAGAGAGCAGTGAAGGCAGCCACCAGAAGGGGGGTGGTTGCGGAGTCAGTTGAGCTGGTGGGGGGTGCCCTCAAGCGAGGGATTGGATGGGGTCAGAAACCTGGTCTGAAGGCAAGCCGAACTTAGGCTATCACGCTGTGGGCTGTGGAATTTGAGCGGCCGTGCTGGTTGAGGAAGAGCGACTGAATAGTGGTTTGACGGTGGTTAAAAATGCTGAGGACGTCTTTCTGGACGAACAGGCGGTTGATGAGGCTGCCACCGAACACGGCATAGGTGATCTGGTCCCGCATGCGGGTCTGGTCTCCCTCGGCTGTGAAGACATGGCGATGAATCCAGAGCCGGTAGGGGCCGCGCTTTTGTTCGTCGGTGAAGTCGTAAGGCGGGTTCCAGTGTGTGATTTCACTTCGCCAGCGGAGGGGGATACCGTGAACCCGGAGGCGATAATCGATGAGCGTTCCCTGCCTCATGGTGATGGGGGTGGGAGTCAGGATTGAGAAATGGAGCCAGGGCGGAGTGATGGCTTCGAGGTTTTCAGCGTTTGCAAAGAAGCTGAAGGTTTGCTCGAGGGGTAGGGGGAGCAGCGTATCCTGCTCAAAGACAAAGCGTCTCATTTGGGAGGTGAGGTCAGGACTGAGTTTGCGATGGTTTCCGGAGGTTTTCGAGATGTTCGCAAAACGTATCGAGGTCCTGGGTGGTTAGGGCGCCGATGGCCTTGAGGGGGGCGGCGTAAGCTTGGGACGCGCGTCCGCCGGCGAGGATGCGGATGGATGCGGGCAGGTAGCGGCGCAGGTTGGCGAGTTCCTGACCCATGTGGGGGTCATCGGTGGGGTAGACCAGACTGAGGGCGACGGCGCGTGCTTTATTTTGGGCGGCGGCACCGGCGATTTCAGCGGCTGGGAGGCTGGCTCCGAGGTAGACGACTCGCCAGCCCTGATTTCGTGCGGCTGAGGCGATCATGGTTGCCCCGAGTTCATGGAGTTGGCCATGGGGCGTGGCTACGATGATGCAGGGAGTATTCTCCGTGATAGCGAATGGGCGCGCGGCATTGCTGAGAAAGTTGCGGAGGAAAGCGCTGGCGAAATGTTCGTGGGCGGCGGTGATGGAGCCTTGCGACCATAGGTCGCCTAGGGCTTGGGTGAGGGGGGCGATGACATTGCGGAGGAGGCCTTGGTGGCCGAACACGATGAGCGCCCTGGTGATGATGTCGTCCAGCGCATGGGCATCCATTTGCTGAATGGCGTCGAGGCAGCGGGCTTCGAAGTCTTCCCCTGCAGGTCGATGGGAGAGGTGGGCTGACGGGGCGTCCGGGGATGTGGCAGCGGGTGCGTCGACGAGCAGATCCCGCAAAGCCGAGGCGTCCAGAGTCGCGATATTACTGATCCGGTAGCCAGCGCTGACTGCCTGCCGGAGCAGAGACAAACGCTCGATTTCGGCTTCGCTGTACAGACGGCGATTCGTTTCGGTTCTGGAGGGAGTGACGGCTCCATACCGGCGCTCCCAGACTCGGATCACGTGGGGGGTGAGTCCGGACTTCCGGGCGGCCATATTGATGGAGTGGTGCACCTTGCTCATAAACCTGACGTTTCAGCCAATGAATTGGTCACAATCTGTCTACATTTCCCAGACTGTCAAATTATCGGCGAATAAAAGTCGTTGGTTTCCGGTGCTATAGCTTAGACGCAATCTAAACATTACGAAAAATCAATTAACCAAAACATTGACACTGGGGCTCGGTGTTCATATTTTGACGAGGTATTAAGCCGAGTGGCCGAAGTTGTGTCTAAGTCAGGAGCTTAACAAACCGGTTCGAGGAACGATATGCGAAAACAAAAGATGCAGTCACGGGCAGGGCAGGTAATTTCAGGAGGTTTTGCTGTAACCGTTGCGGGAGAAACCTCTGATGGTGGGCGTGTAAGGCCCGCGTCTGAGGAGTCTTTTGAGAGCATGGGTCGCGACCGCTGGGAATCGGCATCGGCAATTCATCTCTACATGCGTGAAGTTGGGAGCGTGCCTTTACTAACAGTGGAGGAGGAGGTGGAGTTGGCGGCGCGCATTCAGGCCGGCGATGAGGGGGCCCGTCATCACATGATCCGGGCCAACTTGCGGCTCGTGGTGAAGATTGCGCGGGAGTATGACGGCTTGGGCCTTCCTTTGCTGGATCTGATCAATGAGGGAAACATTGGCTTGATGCGTGCGGTGGAGAAATTTGATCCCTCCAAGGGCGCGAAATTTTCCACTTACAGTTCCTGGTGGATCAAGCAGGCTGTGCGGCGGGCTATTGCGAATCAGGCCAAGACCATTCGGCTGCCGTCGCACGTGATCGACAAGTTGTGCAGGTTGCGGAGGGCGGCATTGGACATGCAGGAGGAATTGGGCAGGGAGCCGAGTGACGAGGAATTGGCGGAGGAGGTGGGGTTGCCATTGCGCAAAGTGAAATCCATGCGATTGGCGGCCGTGCGTCCGTTGAGTCTGGAGATGCCGTTGGGCGAGGGAGATACCGGGCGGGTAGCGGACATTGTGGCGGACGAGAGGGCGGAGGCGCCGTTTCAGAGCCTGGATGATCAGACTGTTACCGAGATCCTGGGGGATTTGATGAAGCGTTTGGACGCGAGGGAGGCGGGCATTCTCCGGTATCGGTTTGGTTTGGATGGTGGCGAGGAGAAGACCTTGGAGGAAGTTGGCCAGCGGTTTGGGGTGACGCGTGAGCGGATCCGCCAATTGCAGAACGTGGCTTTGGCGAAATTGCGCCGCTGGATGGAGCAGAGAGAGACGGTGACCGCGGTCGCTTGACTTATGGCACACTTCTGGCATTCCAATATTGACTGGCGTGGAAGAGCCTTTCGCTGGGTGATGGCTCTGTTGATGGGCTTGGGTGCCTGGGCTGTGTGGAGCTGGAGTGCGTGGGTTGGAGGGGCCTTGGGTGTCTCTGCCGCTTTCACGGCGTTTGAGGCGGGTCGGGGTTGGTGCGTCATGCGGGCGTGCGGGATTCGCACGCGATTTTAGGAACAGACTGGAGAAAGACGATGAGCAAAGAAATCCTGGTTATTGGAGCGGGGCCTGGCGGATTGGCGACAAGCATGTTGCTGGCTGCGTCCGGTGCGCGCGTCAAAGTTGTGGAGCGACTTCCTGTTGTGGGTGGGCGCACATCGTCCATTGAAGCCAGCGGGTATCGGTTTGACCTGGGCCCGACATTTTTTCTGTATCCCAGAGTTCTGGAGGAAATTTTTGCGGCATCGGGTTTTAACCTGCGGGACGAGGTGCCGATGGTTCGGTTGGATCCGCAGTATCGTATTCAGTTTGGCAGTGGTGGGCGGTTGGATGCGACTGCTGATGTGGATCGGATGCAGGAGCAGATCCGTAGGATTGCCCCGGAGGATGCGGGTGGGTTCGAGCGTTTTCTGGCTGAGAACCGCACTAAATTGCATTTGATGGAGCCTTGTTTGGAGTCGCCGTTCTTGGGTTGGGGTTCAGTGTTGCAGGCCCGGATGCTGAAGCTGCTGCCATGGATTCGGCCTCATCAATCGGTGGAGTCTTATCTCAAGAAATTTTTCAAGGATGAGCGGGTCAGGTTGGCGTTCTGTTTCCAGTCGAAGTATTTGGGGATGTCCCCGTTCCGCTGTCCGAGTCTGTTTTCGATCCTTTCCTTTCTGGAATATGAGTATGGCGTTTGGCATCCGCTGGGCGGTTGTTCGGCAGTGACTGCGGCCATGGCGAGGCTGGCGCAGAAGATGGGGGTGGAGATTCTTTTGAACGATCCGGTTCAGGAGATTTTGTTTGCTGGCAGGAAAGCCGTGGGGGTGCGGACCGACTCGGGGGTTCACCGGGCCGATGCGGTGGTGGTGAATGCGGATTTTGCGAGGGCGATGGAGCGTTTGGTGCCGGACCATTTGCGTCGGCGCTGGACGGATCGGAAGCTGGCGAAGAAGAAGTATTCCTGTTCGACCTTCATGATGTATTTGGGGGTTGAGGGGGAGTATGACCTGCCTCACCACACGATTCACATTGCGAGGGATTATGCGGGGAACTTGAAGGACATTGAGGAGCGACATGTGTTGTCCGAGGAGCCGTCCTTTTATGTTCAGAATGCTTGTGTGTCCGACCGCAGCTTGGCGCCCAAGGGGCACAGCACCTTGTATGTCTTGTCTCCGGTGACGCACCAGCATGAGAACGTGGACTGGGGGCGGGAGAAGGAACGTTTCCGGGCGCGGATCATGAGGGAGATTGCGAAGGCGGGGTATGGGGATGTGGAGAAGCGGATTCGTTATGAGCGGGTGATTACACCGGCTGACTGGGACCAGCGGTATGAGATTTACCGCGGGGCGACCTTCAATCTATCCCATGGGCTGGACCAGATGCTGCATTTGCGGCCGCGGAACCGGTTTGAGGATTTGGATGGAATGTATTTGGTGGGTGGTGGGACGCATCCGGGCAGCGGATTGCCGGTGATTTTTGAATCGGCGCGGATCAGCTCGAGGTTATTGCTGGAGGATTTGGGCTTGGAGCCGGCTTGGGCTGATGCGGGCTGTGGAGTTCCGATTCGTCGTGATGCGGAGGCACTGGTTCCACATGAACTGCGCGGCTGAGAGCGGGGTGAGTGGAGTGGGTTTAGGCCCGGTTCGCGCCGGGCGTTCCCACTCTATTACCAAGGCTCTCCGTTCGGTTGGCCTGCCGGTTCGTTCCCGTCGTTGGGTAAGTTGGTTTTCTTGGTATGGCCGGCGCTTTCTGAAGCGTCAGGTTCAATCCGTGCGGTTATCGCGTGGGGGTGTTCGGGAGTTGCCGCAGGAAGGTCCTCTACTGGTTGTGGTCAATCACCCTTCGTGGTGGGATCCGCTAGTGGGCCTGTATTTGCTGGGTAAGTTTCTTCCGGGGCGGGCTTTTTACATGCCGATGGAGGAGAAGGCGCTGGCGAAGTATGGCTTTTTCAAGCGGCTCGGCTTTTTTGGGGTTGAGCCTGGGACGAGGCGTGGGGCGGTGCGTTTCCTGCGGGTGGGAGAGCATGTTTTGGCCGAGCGAGAAGCGGTATTGTGCGTGACGCCGCAGGGTAAATTTAGCGACGTGCGGGAGAGGCCGGTGCGGTTTCAGCGTGGTGTGGGTGAGTTGGTGGCGAGAGTCGGGGGGGTGAACGTGGTGACCGCGGTGTGGGAGCTGGCTTTTTGGGAGGAGCGACGACCGGAAATTCTGTTGCGGATTCAGTCGGTGGATCGTTTTGGTGGGCGTGGGGTGGATGCGGACTGGGTGACCGGGATTTTGGAGCGGAGAATGGAGGAGGGGCTGGATGCCTTGGCGGCGGAGTCGATTCGTCGTGATCCGGCCTTATTTGAGACCTTACTGATTTCACGTTCCGGCGTGGGTGGTGTGTATGACGTTTGGCGTCGTGGGATGGCGTGGTTTCGCGGTGAACGATTTGATCCGGGGCACGGAGAACTATGAGCTGGATATGCATGACGATACTGGTGCTGGCTTGGATTCCGGCAATTTTATTTGGGGTGAACCTGATGGTCTACCGGGCCTTGCCGCTCAGGCGTGGGGTTAGGGGGGAGGCATTACCGGGGGTATCTGTCTTGATCCCTGCTCGCAACGAGGAGGTGACGTTGGGTGGCGCACTGGATTCCGTGTTGAAGCAGGCGGGGATTCCCTTTGAGGTCGTGGTCCTGGACGATCATTCGACGGATCGGACGGCGGAGCTGGTGCGGGTTCGGCAGAAGCGGCATTCGAATTTGCGGCTGGAGGTGGCTCCGGAGTTGCCGGCCGGGTGGTGTGGAAAACAGCATGCCTGCCATGTATTGGCTGGTTTGGCCCGGCACCGGTATTGGGTTTATCTGGATGCGGATGTGCGTTTGGAGGCTGGGGCATTGGCTCGGATGGTGGAATTTCTGGTGTCGAGGGGGGTGGCCTTGGCGAGCGGGGTTCCGCGGCAGGAGACCGAGACCTTTTTGGAGAGGCTTTTGATTCCTCTGATTCACACCGTGTTGCTGGGGTATTTGCCGATGCCGTTTATGCGGTGGTTTCGGTCAGCGGCATTTGCGGCCGGGTGTGGCCAACTCTTTGTGGTGGACGGCGAGGCGTATCGTGGATGCGGGGGGCACGATAAGTTGCGCAATTCGTTGCATGATGGTTTGAAGCTGCCCCGGGTTTTTCGGCTGGCGGGATATCGGACCGATTTATTTGATGCGACTTCTGTGGCGGTGTGCCGGATGTATCGATCAGCGGGGGAGGTTTGGCATGGGCTGGGGAAGAACGCGGTGGAGGGGTTGGCACATCCGGCGCGGATTGTGCCGATGAGTTTGCTGTTATTTGGCGGGCAGGTGCTGCCTTTTCTGGTCCTGCCGCTTTGGCCCTGGTTAGGGGATGCGGATCGTGCTGCTGCGGTGGCTGCGGTTGTTGGGGTTTTATTGCCGCGTCTGGTTGGGTGTGGCCGGTTTGAGCAGGCTTGTTCCGGGGCTTTATTACACCCGGTGGGTGTGTTGCTGTTGCTGGTGATCCAGTGGCAGGCGCTGGTGAGGCACTGGTTTGGCAAGCCCTCGGAGTGGAAGGGGAGGGTTTATTCTTCTGCCTGTGAGTCAGGGAGTGCGAACGCGTAGAGCTGTTCCATGGTTGCTATGTAGATGGTTTGGTTGAGGACGGTGGCAGTTGCGCTGATAGGGCTGTCCAAGCGGGTTTTGCAGAGCACTTTCTTTTCCCGGCCGGCTTCGAGAATCCAGAAGTCGCCACGTCGGGTGCCAAGGTAGATTTTACCATCGGCGATGAGTGGAGTGGCCCAGACTTCACCTTCGGTGTCGAGAGTCCACAGGACCTGGCCGGTGTTGTCATCGATGCAGTAGAGGTTGCGTCCGCAGTCGGCGGTGAAGGCTAGTCCGTTCTGGACGGCTACGGATGACATGACATGGAACTCGAGGGGGACGGTCCACAGGAGGCCGGTTTG
>JBMTVN010000108.1:0-11479 GCA_049451415.1 Limisphaerales bacterium
GTTGCCCGATACCCACTGCTTCCCCCTTCAGCCCCCCTGCGAGAAACAACCGTCTCCCGACTTTCTCAGCCAGAAATCGAAAGTAATCCCTCCACAACAACTCGAAGATCAGCCAGTAGGTGGAATCGTTCTTTGCTCGTTCCGCCTCGTAACGCCGGATCTCAAAGTACGCTGTCCGCGGTGAAAGACAGCCCATCGCCAGCCACGGAGAAAACTTCGACGAATAATCCGCCCCCACCAATCCGTTCCGTGTCTCTTTATACGATCTCAAGCAGTCTCCAGCCCAAAACCAGGAGTCCAACCTGTCTAACCCGGCGGATTCCCCTCCCCTGAATCGCAGCGCCGCCCGTGCGTCAGCCATGACCTCACCAGCACCATAACGCTCCAGACCCTGCCAAAAGCATTCTACACCCTCAGGCCATGGCACCTCCTTTGGCACCGGTAGTTCTTCCCGAACCACCCACTCCGACTCCACCCTCCGACGAAATGAGGTAAATACTCCCGGAAGAGATTTCACCTCAAACGGCAAGTCCTCCGGGTGCAGCAAGGTCTGTCCCCGAAACCACTGCACCGGACACAGACCTCCCAGCGCATCCACCAACCGGCACTCCACTTGCCCTTCCTCCCACCCCACCTCCTTGCCTGCAAACAAACCCGCCGCACCATGACGAATCGCCAAGTCGGGCAAGACCACCTCCGGAAATCCCTCGATGACCAACAGGTTCCCTCCGAGTTGCAGCAAATGCTCTCGCAGATCAGCCAGTGACTCCACCAGGAATCGTGTCCGATACACCCCCGTCCGACAAAAACCATACCGCGAATCCCCCCACTCCCTTGGATCCCAAACATAAACGGGCAGGACACGATCAAAACAACGCTGCGCCGCAGCCAAGGCCTCGTTGTCCCGGACACGCAAATCCCGCCTAAACCAAACCAGCCCTAAGCTCACCCCCCAACACCTCCCCGCTTCCGTCGACAACGATCACTGCAATACATCACTTCGTCCCAAACCCGCTCCCACTTCTTACGCCACACAAAAGGCCGCCCACAGACACAGCAAGCCTTCTCAGGCAGATGGAGCTTCTTATGCATCAACCCCGCCAATGAATACCCAAACCTCTCCCTGTCAACCCAGTCGTGGTCGGACCAGGCTAACCCCGTGCACTCCATGACCTTGCAGACTTTTTGATACCTCCCAATGGCCTATGGAGCTTATTTTGCCCCTCAAAATCGTTCCATAAGCTCCGCCAAACACGAGCGTGCCACGAGTCAGGCTATGGCGCTTAAAAAGGGGGCAAAAAGCGCTCCATAGGCTGCGGACCAGCGGCATTTTGAGAGCAAGGACCTGTAGAGGAACGGGTTACCGCGGTCCGACCACGAATGGAGGGGCCCACCAGCATTGACTTCATCGCTTTATGGATCTTCATTGATGCATGTTCCGCAAGGATCCGGCTTCCATGTTTCCGGGCAAAGCACCGCAGTGCCCCGGTGGATTACTGACGCGCAGGCACTTCCTTCAGATGGCGGCTGGAGCTGCGGCCGCTCTGCCTGCAGCGGCGTCGGGCTTGGCAGTCCCCGCACCGCCGCGCTCACCTGTGAGCCTTCATCTATGCCCGCGATACGATTTCAGCGCTGTTAAACGCGAACTCAACATGATGTTCGACGAAATCGGCGGGGTAGGTCGGCTCGTCCGCCGCAAACACGTCACGGTCAAAGTCAATCTGGTGAACTCCTCCCAAGCGGATCTCGCCGGCATTCCCCTCTCGTTGACGGTTATCGTTCATCCGGTGGTGGCTCAAGCGTTGGGGGCACTGCTCGTCCAATACGGTGCTCGCTCCGTCACGTTCACCGACCAGCTACCCTTCCGCGAAACCGACCAGCAAAGCTTCCTCGGGTACGGTTTCAACCTCGCGGAGTTCAACGCCGCCATGGAAGGCAAAGCCCGTTTCGAAAACACCCGCAACCTCGGCCGCCACAGCTCTTACGCCTGGGTCAAAACCCCCGGCACCCCCGAACTGGCCACGGCATGGGAAGTCAACCGCACTTACACCGATACGGACGTCCTGATCTCGCTTGCCAAACTGAAAAGTCACGTATCAGGAGGTGTCACCGCCGGCATGAAGAACCTGTTTGGGGTCCCACCCAGCAGCCTGTATGGAGATGACCTCAAGTCAGAACCTGACGAAGGCGCCATCGACTATCGCAGCGGCACCATGCACAACTGCTCCCGGACCCCGCTGACCTCGGCAGCGAGTTTCAACGGCAAATCCATCGAGGGTGACCACGGCCACAACGTACCCCGCTTCATCGTCGACCTCGCTGCCGCCTTCCCCATCGACCTGGTCGTCATCGACGCCATCAGCACGATCCAGTCAGCCGAGGGCTGGTGGATGGGATCGATGGTTCGTGTTACCCGGCCGGGTTTGCTCATCGCAGGGCGCAACGCCGTCTGCACGGATTCTGTTGCCGCCTCCGCCATGGGTTTTGACCCGATGGCACCCGACCGCACCTGGCCCTTCGTGAACGGCACCAATTACCTCGCGCTAGCCCGCAAGCGTGGCCTCGGTGAAAACCGCTTGTCCAATATTGAAACGGTTGGCACCCCGCTAGACGAGGCACGCTTTGGTTTTGAACCCACCTACCGGAGGACAGCGTCTTGAACTCAAAGCAACCTGTTCCCATACCATCCTTCCCAACGTGGCGCACGGCCGGCGGTGACGCGCAACGCTCGGGTCGGGCCCGGTGCAGACTGGTCTCAAGCCCTGCCGCGCCCCGGTCGATTCAGGTTAACGCCCCCTCCAAGTCGTCAGTCCTCTTTGCCAGCTCCGGGACGGCATACCTTGCTGATGCACGCGGTGGAGTCCACGCATTCAACGCCGAGCGCAGACCGGCGTGGAAGGCACGATTGTCCGCTGGCACCGTCACGACCCCAGCGCTGGCCTCCGATGATTCGCGTCTCTACGTCGGCACGTTACAGGGGCATGCCTGCGCGCTGGATGCCTCCAGCGGTGACCTCCTCTGGGAAACGGAGATCCAAACAACTTCGGATCCTCGCATCCTCTCCGCGATCCTGCCATTGGACGACTCGATTCTCGTCAGTAGCTGGGGAGGTCGCTGGACAAGGTTGAGCTCCGGGGATGGTAGCATCATGGCATCGTGGGATGCCGGCATTTACCCCCAGAGCGCCGCTGCCGCCTCGGCTGATGGTAACATCTACATACTGCGCGCTGTCTGGGAAAAGGGTATCGAATTGGTCCGGCTCAGTCAGGATGGCTCAGAGCATGTGTTGCACGTGGAGGAGGCAGGCAGCCGGGGTCTGCGCAGAATGATGACGGCTGCCAGTCCCGTCGTGGATGCCTCGAACGACCTGCTCTTTGCGGTTCTTAACCACGACACCGACTCCGTCCTTGCGGTTCAAGACTTAAAGGGCGGCTCCGCCATCCGGACCAGCTCCCTCCCCGCATGTGTACAAGCCACTCCGACACTTGGCCCGAACGGCTCACTCCGCATCGCTGACCTCGCGGGAAATCTCCATGCCTTGGGACCCGAAGGCCAGATCGAGTGGACCTACAGGACCGGCTCTGAATACCTGCTCGCCAGTCCTGTTGTGGATGCCAACGGGACAGCCTGGCTAGGCGATCCTCTTGGCCAAATACACGAGATCGACGCGAATGGCTGGGGCTACATCCGCCACACCACCGCTCGTTCGATCGAAGCCCAGCCTTCTGTCTCCCCGACCGGAGAACTCGTCATCGCCACATCGGACGGGAACATCCTTTTCTTTGGCTAGACTCGAACAACTCCCCCTGCACCCCACAGCCTTGGAAGAGCAACCCCGCAACACCCAGCACGCACGCGGAGTCCACCACAACCCGTCCAACCGGTTCGAGAACCTGCACCTCACGCCAGACCCCGACTGGTATGATCCGGAGGAACGCCCCGTCCATACAGAGTTCTACCGCGACGCTTCCCAAACCATCCTCAGCAAGAACGATAGTCCCGACATACCGTTCAACTTCAGCGTCAATCCCTATCGGGGATGCGAACACGGCTGCGTCTACTGCTACGCACGGCCAACCCACGAATATCTTGGACTCTCCTCCGGCCTGGACTTTGAAACCCGCATCCTCATCAAAGAACGTGCGCCGGAGTTGCTGCGCCGCGAACTTCTCTCCCCCCGCTGGCAACCTCAGGTCATCACCATGTCGGGAGTCACGGACCCCTACCAGCCTGCGGAAAGAAAACTCCTGATCACCCGCCGCTGCATCGAGGTGCTGCTCGATTTCCGCAACCCCCTCACGATCATCACCAAGAATGCACTCGTTTGCCGCGACATCGACCTGCTCGCGGAACTGGCCAAATATCAGGCCGCCACGGTTCTCATATCCATTACCACACTCGACCACGATCTTCGCCGCACCATGGAACCCCGCACCGCCGGCCCCGCCTCCCGGCTCTCCACCATCCAACAACTCACAGCAGCCAACATCCCCGTCGGCATCCTGGTGTCCCCCATCATCCCCGGACTCAACGACCACGAGATCCCACAAATTCTCCGCGCAGCCGCCGAACACGGTGCTCGCTGGGCCAAATACGTCCCACTCCGACTTCCGCTCAGCGTCGAGCCCATCTTCGTCAACTGGCTCTCCGAGCACTACCCCGACCGCAAAGAGAAAGTGCTTAACCGACTCCGCGAACTCCGTGGCGGCAAGCTCTACAACTCCAGCTTCGACCAACGCATGACCGGCAGCGGCCCGCTCGCGGATCAACTGCACCAGTTCTTCGACGTCAACGCCCGCCGCTCCGGCCTGCAACCCCGCCCCCCGGAACTCTCGACATCCTCCTTCCGCCGCCCGGATCCCAACGGACAGATGGACCTCTTCCCCTCCTAGCCCGGAGAAGTGACCGAGGCGCGGATCCGGCTCAGTCGTGCAGCCGGCTGACCTCGTGGAAATACAGGGCCTAGAGCCGGAGAAAGCACCACGAGCCATCCGGATTCTTGGAAACCCCCTCTTGGATCGGAGGTTGAATCATGCATCGAAATCACCACACTCCCAGGCATGCCCATACGGAACCCAAGTCGCCTCATACACCACCTCTTGGCAGCCCTATTGATCTCGTCTCTCGCCCATGCCTCCAACACCCCGGAACTCCCCCGCCCCGTCCTCACGGCCTATTCCCGCCAGTTGCGAGTGGACCTGACCTGGCCGGAAACTGATGCCCGCTATTTTGAAATTCAATCCTCCCCCGGACCCGATGGCCCCTACGCCCCACTGCATCCGGGACTGCACCGCGAAGTCCCCGCCTACTGTGACTTCATCGGCAAGGCCCACGCCACACGCTACTACCGCGTGCGTTCGGTAAACCCGGATGAATCGGGAGGAATCTCGAGCGCATCCGAATGGTCCGAGGTGGTCCAGGGAACATCCCAACCCCATGCCCCCGACCTGCTCCTGACGGAGCTTCAGGAAGCCAGCTGGCGTTACTTCTACCACTATGGCCACCCCGTCTCCGGGTTCGCGCGCGAGGGAGCCCCGCGGAAACCGGAGCTCTGCACCATTGGCGCCACCGGAATGGGCTTGTTTAACTTGGGGGTTGGGGTCGAGCGCGGCTTCAGCACGAGACAAGAAGGTGCGACTCAAGCACTGAAAATCCTGAAATTCCTCCACGACAAAGCGGACCGGTTCCACGGTGTGTTCCCCCATTGGATCAACGGGGAAACCGGCGAAACCATCCCCTTCAGCCAATACGATGACGGGGCCGATTTGGTCGAAACGGCATACCTCGCCCAAGGTCTCCTCTACACACGGGAGTTTTTCGATCAAGACCACGCCTTGGAAAAGCAGGTCCGGAGCCTCGCTGACAAGCTTTGGCGCGAGATCGAGTGGGATTGGTTTGCCTCGGAGAAAGGCGGCCGTGCCTGCTTGTTCTGGCATTGGTCGCCGAATCATGGGTGGCGCATGAACATGCCCGTCCGGGGTTTTAACGAATGCCAGATCACGTATCTCCTGGCCCTCGCCAGCCCCACCCACCCGGCTCCAATGAAAGCTTATCAGGACAGCTGGTACAATGACTCCTTCTCCACCAACCGCACCGACTTCGGTGTCCAGCATGAGCTCGGGCAGCGCCTGGGTTTCCCGCTTTTTTTTGCCCACTACTCCTATCTCGGATTCGACCCGAGACAGGTGGTCTACAACGGCAAAACCTACTTCGAACACTTCACCGATGCCTGCAAGGTTCAGCTCGCCTACGCGCATTCACGCCAGATAGACTTCATGGGCTACGGACCGCTCTGGGGTCTCACAGCCAGCCTCGATCCGACCGGCTACATGGCGCATGAACCGGGCAGCACTCACGACAACGGCACCATCTCCCCGACGGCCGCACTTTCATCCATGCCTTACCTCCCGGAGGCCAGCCTGCAGTTTCTGCAAACTCTCTACCTCGAATACGGCAAAAGGACCTGGGGCCCTTTCGGCCCCATCGATGCCTTCAACTACAACCAGAACTGGTTCAGCCCGGAGTTACTGGGCATCGATGTCGGCCCCATTGGTCCGATGGTGGAGAACCACCTCACAGGCTCCTGCTGGCAGACCTTCATGCGGGCGCCAGAGATCCAGGCCCTGCTCTCCCGCCTCCCCGATAGGCCCTAATCAACAAGGGGCTTCGGGGCAGTGACGGGTTCAATCCTCTTGCAGGAACGTCCCCAAAGGAGTCCTGCGTGCTTTAAGGCGAACTGACCCGGTAGAACCGCACACCGTCCCCTCCTTCTTCATCCAGGAATTGATACGTGCCGGGCGGGTATTCGACAGGCTGACCCAGTTCGGACCACTCCTCCAGGGGCAGGCCGGCATCAGAGCTCATGAGCACGGTGAAGGACAACCCGGGATCGCCGGTGAAGCTGAGGAAAAAGCCGCCACCGGGCACAACAGTCGTTGCCTGGGGCACCACTTGAACACGATTGTTCACCGCAGTGCTGAAAGTCAGATCCTGCCCCAGAGTTGTTCCCGCAGAGTTGGAAGCCACAAGACGATAGTGATACGTGAGACCGGGAACCAGGAAAGGCATGGCGACCGATCCGCCATAAGTGTAAATCAACCCGCCTGCTTCATCTCCATCCTCCACGGCCACCAACTTCGTGCCGTCGGCTGAAGAGGCGACAGAGCGCCACATCGCTGCAGGCGCACCTTCCTGTAACACCCAAGTCACACCTCCATCGGATGAGAGATAAACCGCCCCCCCAAGGGAAACGCCCAAGCCGCTTTTTTCCGCCACAGCCACGAGGCTCATGCCGTCGGCCGAGGAGGCAACAGAGCTCCAGTTCGCGTCAGGTGCGCCCGGTTGTGATCCCCACGTCAGACCACCATCCGTGGAGGTGTAGATTCCATTGAGAAAGCCACCAACCATGGCCACCAACTTCGTACCGTCGGCTGAAGAGGCGACAGAGCGCCACCCTACTCCGGCGGGAGTATCGAGCATTGCAGCCCAGGATTGCCCCCCGTTGGTAGACCGATAAAGTCCACCCACACCAGACTCGTCGATACCACAACCGACAACCTCGTTCCCGTCTGAGGAGATGGCCAGTCCAGTCCATTGCATGCGGGGTGATGTTTCGCTCAGAATCCAGGTGACACCCCCATCTGAAGAAGTGTAGACCTGCCCGTTACCAAGCTCAGAGGTTGCGAGGGTGCCAGCTGCGGCTGCGACCAGTTTCGTGCCATCCGCCGAGGCAACAAGACACTCCCAGTATTCATTTGGAGCACTGCTCTGGAGTGTCCAGGTGAAACCACCATCCGAAGAGGTGTAGATCCCACCACCATATTCAGCGGCAAAGAGTTTATCGCCTTCAGCTGAAGATGCCACACAACGCCAGAAGCGCTCGCTATCTCTCGCAGTCCATGTGGAACCACCATCCGAAGAGGTGTAAAGCCGTCCACCAAATGCTGCAGCTAAGATGTGGTTTCCATCGGATGAGCTCGCGACTGCCTGCCATCGAGTGAGGGGCGCACCGAATTGCGCCACCCAAAGAGGCTCAGCGGCCTCTCCATCAAAGCTGAGGTCAGCCCCGACAGGGGTCTCGAGCAGGTCGGAAGCCAGACTCCTGCGTCCGACAATGCTGCCGTATTCTGTGTCCTCTCCAATCTGAAAATAGACCAAGGTTTCCAACCCGTTGGGATGCACCGTGCCTTTGAGCGTGACCCGGTTCTCCGTTGAGGTTACCGGTTCGGTCACTGCAGTGGGTTTCTCAGTGCCTGGGAGACTCCTCAACGAAGGAGTCTCAAACACCAGATCCTCACCTTTAGAGAGCCCGTCCACACTCACCGCAGCCAAACGGTAATGGTAGGTCGTTTTCGCAGACAGGCCACCAATCACGAAGGAAACAGGTTGCGGGCCAGCCTCACCAGTCACGGTATTCGTCGGTGTGAAAAAGCCATAGCTGGTATCCAGGCCATATTCAAAGTAGACGAGCGCGGCCGAACCGTTCGGGATGACGGAGCCATTCAGTCTCGCCTGGAGCGTGGCATCGATTTCCGTGGCAGCCAAAGTAGTGACCGCAGGCGCGGTCCCGATCGTCCTAAAGGTCATGTCCTCACCAAACACGGTACCTTCCTGGTTGATTCCAACGATCCGGCAATGATAGCTCGTGCCCGGCTGGAACGGAGTTGACAGGCCTGAGGACATGTAGAGTGCACCTGCGTAATCCCCTGCGATGAGCCTGGTCCCGTCGACTGACATCGCGATGCACTGCCAGTTGCGCGAGCTTTCCCTGGCCACCCAGGTCACACCGCTGTCGGTCGAGGTGTAGATCCTTCCACGATAAGAAGCGGCAACAAGTCGAGTGCCATCCGCTGAGGATCCTAAGGCCCAGATTCCAACGCCTGGAGCACTGGTTCGCTCCGTCCACGTCACGCCGCGGTCGGTTGATGTGTAAATGCCCCCCATGTTCACGCCCGCCACGAGCTTCATTCCATCGGCAGAGACAGCCACTGAGAGCCAGTCAACGGCCGGGGCCGTATGGCTCAGGGTCCAGGTTGCGCCTCCGTTCTCGGAAAAATACATGCCGCCTTTCCCAACAGCGACGAACCGCAAGCCATCGGCTGAGGCCGCCACCGAAGACCAATAGATCTCCGGAGCACCGATCCCCCTCGACCAGGTCTCCCCGCGATCCATCGAAAAATAAATACCGCCTGCATACGCCAGGGCTACGAGCCTCGATCCGTCCGCTGAGGAGGCCACCGCCCGCCAGGCAGCAGCGGGGGCCTGAGTCCTTGCAACCCAATTCGCCCCGCCATCTGTCGAAGTATAGATCCGTCCCCCACCTGAAAGCCGGAATCCACCCTCCAACGCCACCAACCTGGCACCATCGGCTGAGGAGGCCACGCTCTGCCAATACGCGGTGGGTGCATTCGTTCCTGGAGTCCAAGTCGAGCCGCCATCGGTCGATGTATGGATGCCTCCTCCGTAAGCCACCGCCACCAGTTTGTTTCCATCTGCTGAAGAGGCCAAGGATGACCAGTTGGCGTTTGCTACAGCCTGGGGACTCCAGTCCTCTCCGGCTGGTCCGCTGAGGGAATTAATGCGAGCGTTCAGGGCCATCCAGTTGGTTCCGGACGGGAGCGGTCCATAACCGTCCAATGCATCCCATGTGATCCCCGTTGGCAAAGGAGTGAAGCCAGCAAGGCTTCCGTAGTTGGCGTCCGCGCCGTACTCAAAATAACCAACCGTGACTGCGGCATTTGGATTTATCTCACCGGTTAAGATGGCAGAATTGGCAGTCAGGTCGGCAGCAACCGGGATCGCCAGGGAGGGCGGTTTCGGGGTGGTGAATGCCATGTCAGCCCCGGTTGAAAGACCAGCCAGGTTGGTGCCAACCCAGCGGTAATGATAGGTAGCCAGAGGTAGTAACCCGGTGATGGGGGCCGACACCTGAACCCAGTCTGTTCCGGCAGGCAGGCTGACAGGTTCCGTCCTGTTGCCGTAGCCGGCGTCCAGGCCGTACTCGAAATAGCCCGTTGAGGACAGCCCGCCAGGATTAACCAGGGCCGGCAGAGTGGCACCTGCGCCGGTCATCTCCCGGATGGTTGGCATGCGAATCTCCACGGCAGCCGCATCCGTCGTAAAGGTCAGGTCACCTCCTGCGGCGCTGCCTTCGCTATTCGCGCCCACCACCCTGTAATGATAGGTCGTGTTCGGGCGCAGATCAGGGGTGAAGCCGCCCGAGAAAGCAGAGGTGTAAATCGGCTTGCTCAAGGCTGCTGCTGCCAGCCTGCTGCCATCAGCTGATGTGGCCAGAGATTTCCAGGCGGCAACCGGAGACTGGATTCCCGCCACCCAGTTGCCCCCCCCATCCGTGGAGGTGTAGATCCTCCCACTGTATTCCGCTGCCACAAGTTTTGAACCGTCTGCCGATGCTGCGATCGCAGACCAGTTACGGTAAACGCTGGGAGCATCCAGGGGATGGCTATCGGTTTGCCCTTCCGACCACGTCATACCCCCGTTCGATGAAACCATAAGAGCACTCGGCCAGGCCGCCGCCGCCAAGTGCATGCCATCCGCGGAGGAGGCGACACCTCGCCATCCGCGATTCGATTCGGTGGCCGTCCATGTCTCGCCTCCATCCCTTGAGACATGGATGTAGCCCCCGTTCGGCGCAGCAACCAGCCTCAGTCCATCCGCAGAAGAGGCCACTGCATACCAGTAGCTCGACGGGGCTCCGGGCTGTTGCATCCAGGCAAGCCCCCCGTCTTTCGAGGTGTAGATGCCTCCTCCGTTCACAACGAGCACCAGCCTCGAACCGTCGGCGGAAGAAGCCACCTGACTCCATCGCGTGCTCACTGGCGTACTTTTGGCACTACCCCAGGTCACTCCTCCGTCGGACGAGGTATAGATCCAACCACGATACTCCACGGCAACCAGCCTGAGTCCGTCCGACGATGACGCCACGGAAACCCAGTCCCGATCCACGTCTCTCGGCACCCAGGTCTGACCTCCGTCCTCGGAAGTATGTATCTTTCCAAATGTTGCCGGAACCGCCACCAGTTTCATGCCGTCCGCAGACGATGCGATGGCCTGCCAGGACGACGGAGCGTTGCTGCGCGCCACCCAATCCACACCGACAGGCGTGTCATCCGCTGAACCGATCCGCACCGAAATATTTCCACCTCTCTCAGCCGGGAATTCGAAGTTGGGTGTGGTCATCCCGTATCCTGCGTCCAGCCCGTAATCAAAATGACCGACCGTTGCCAGTCCGTTGGGACGGATCTCAGCCTGAAGCAACACTTCTGTGGCTCCAGTGACGTCGGCCGGCAGGGTTGTGACAAAAGGAGCCGAGGGGGCGGACGTGGTAAAGGTCATGTCAGGTCCGCGCGCAGTCCCCTCACGGTTCAGTCCAATCATGCGAAAGTGGTAGGTTGTGTTCGGAGCCAGATCGGCGGCAGCAGCATTCAGGGAGATGAAACTGTTGTTATTGCCGCCTCCA
>JBMTVN010000109.1:0-11427 GCA_049451415.1 Limisphaerales bacterium
CATCGCCAAAGCACACCTCCTTGACTAAGAATCAGGCCGCAGAAGCCACAGCACCCTGCACCTTGGCAGGACTCACCTCCCGGATGCGACCGGTGCGAATGTCAAAAACCCACCCGTGCAGCTTCAGCCGCCCCGCCTCCTCCGCCTCACGCACAAAACCCAAGGTCCTCAGGTTCGCCACCTGCAATGCCACGTTGGCCTCGGTAAGCCGCTCCAGACATTCCTTCCCGCCACGATCCATCCCCTCCACAGCCGACAACGCAGGTGAAGCCTCACTCACCCACGAGGAAACATGGGATAAATGCTCGCAAGCGCCGGGATTCAACAAACCCTTCATCGCCCCGCAATCCGAATGCCCGCAAACCACAATGTGCTCCGTCCCCAGACCCCGCACCGCAAACTCCAAACTCGCCAGCTCCGCATTCGGCCCCCCGTTCGCCAACGATACAATGTTGCCCGCATTCCGAATCACAAACAAATCTCCCGGCTCAGTCTGCGTGATCAAACAAGGGTCAATCCTCGAATCCGAACACGTCACCATCGTGACGTGCGGACGCTGCCCCGACGCCAACTCCGCAAACAACTCCGATTTTTCGGGAAGAACCCGCTCGCAAAACTCAGCGTTGCCCTGAATCAGCTTCTGATAGGTAGCAGTTTTCATGATTTACTTAATGTATCCACACTCCAGAAATCGCCTAATGGAATTAGTTGCGTCTCTTAGATAGATATTGTCTATATACAACCTCGACATGAACTGGCTCAATTACCACCACCTCCGCTACTTCTGGACGGTCGTTAAGGAAGGCGGCATCAACCGCGCCAGCCGCGCCCTCCACCTCACCCAGCCGACCATCTCCAAACAACTCAAGCTCCTGGAAGAACAACTCGGCGAACCCCTCTTCGAACGCCACTCTCGCAGCCTCCAGCTCACGGAATGCGGGCAACTCGCCTTCGACTATGCCGAGGAAATCTTCCCCCTCGGACAGGAGTTCCTCGAAAACCTCAAGGGCGTCGGCGGCTCCAAACCCCGCCGCCTCCGCGTCGGAGCGTCCGACCTGCTGCCCAAGCTCGTCGTGCACCGTATTCTCGCCCCGGTCCTCACCACCCAGCAAAACGTCCACCTGATCTGTGACGAGGACACCACCGAAAGACTCCTCGCCGACCTCTCCATCCAGCAATTGGACCTGGTCCTGGCCGATACCCCGATCAGCGGAGCAGCCCGTGTCAAAGCCTTCAACCATCTCCTCGGCCAATCCGATGTCTCCTTCTTCGCCACCCCCGCGCTCGCGAAATCCCTCCAAGGTCGCTTCCCCAGGAACCTCGACCACTGCCAGTTCCTCGCCCCCTCCAGCGATACGCTAATACGACGCTCCCTCGAACAATGGTTCACCCAACACAAGATCACCCCGCGCGTCATCGCTGAATTCCGCGATAGCGCCCTAATGAAGGTCTTTGGCCGTGAAGGATTCGGCGTCTTTCCCGGCCCGTCGGTCATCGCCGATGAAATCTGCCGTGAATACGGAGTCAGGGTGGTCGGTCAAACCCGCGACATCAAGGAGTCCTTCTACGCCATCACCGTTGAGCGGAAGGTGAAGCACCCCTCCGTCGTGCTGATCACCGAGAACGCCCGGCAAAACCTCTTTGCCTCCACCAACAACCCGGCCAACTCTTCCTCTCAAAAGGCCAAATAGAAGACCGGCTCCAAGCCAACACCTCACCCACCGACCGCAGCCTTTATACCACGCCACTGTCTCTCGCCCTCTCCACCACGTTCACCATCCACCTGACCTGACTCAAACGGCATACATCGTCCCCCCGCGAAACCCGAAAGATACATAAACGGAAAACAGGGGATCGTTCCAGGGAAACAGCCCCCGCCGGTGGAAATAATCTGTCGATGCTCTCCCCGCGACCCGGGCAAACCCGCTCCATCCACGCTCTAGGATTCTCGACCCGCGCCACCGGCCAGCTGCCGCTGAAGACCACGGTTCTTTTCGCGTGAGGCTTTGGCCAAACTCGCCTTGAAACGCTGAACCCGCAGCTGCAGCGCTGAGTCGGTAATAGCCAGAATCTGCACCGCCAGCAGCCCCGCGTTCCGCGCACCACCAATTGCCACTGTCGCCACCGGAACACCCCCGGGCATCTGCACAATGGAAAGCAGGGAGTCCAGTCCCTTAAGGGCCTTGCTCTCCACCGGCACCCCAATCACCGGCAAATGAGTATGGCTCGCCACCATGCCCGGCAAATGAGCAGCACCACCAGCCCCCGCTATGATGACCCGCAAGCCACGCTTCCCGGCAGTCTTCGCATACCGCGCCATGTCATCCGGGGTCCGATGGGCAGAAACCACCCTCACCTCGTGCGCCACCCCAAACTCCACGCAGGCGTCAGCCGCGGCCTTTAACGTAGGCCAGTCGGAATCACTGCCCATGATGATGCCGACAAGCGGCGCTGGTTTAATCCGTGATTGCTTCATTGTGGCTTCCCAAACCGAATCCGCGCCGCCGCCTCGGAGGCGGTGGCATAGGCTTCGTCAAGTGTGGTTCCTATGGCCGTGACATGCCCCATTTTGCGCCCCGCTCCGCTCATCGCCTTGCCATATATGTGAACATGCGCACCAGCCAGACCAAGGGCGCGCTCAATGCCGTGCGGATGGCCGGCTCCCTTGGCAGCACCAAGCAGGTTGATCATCACCGCCGCAGGCGCAACCATCGCAGGCGATCCCAGCGGCCAGCCCAGAACCGCACGAACGTGATTCTCAAACTGCGAACAAAGACAGGCCTCAATAGTGTAGTGCCCCGAGTTGTGAACCCGTGGCGCAAGCTCGTTCACCACAATGACACCCGCCCGGGTCAGAAACATCTCAACCCCAAAGCTCCCCACCGCGGCAACAGCCTCCACCGCCCGCTGTGCCACCTCAGCAGCCCGCTGCGCCACCTCTCCCGGCACCGGGGCAGGCGCCCTGACAACATGACACACGTGATTGCGCTGCAGAGTCTCCACCACCGGATACGTCACAGACGCGCCGTCCCTACCGCGCGTCACCATCACCGCAAGCTCAGTGGCAAAGTCACAAAACTCCTCCACATACAACTCGCGCCCCTTGTCACCACCAAGGTTCTTCCAAGCCTCAGCAACATCCGCGATCGAGCGCAGTGTGGCATTGCCCTTCCCGTCGTAGCCATTACGCCTCGCCTTCAGCAGCAGCGGCCAGCCCAGCCTCGCCGCAGCAGACTCCACTTCATCAATAACGCTCACCTTCTCAAACCGAGGCACCGGCAATCCGGCAGCCTCAAGGGTCTGTTTCTGGATCAGTTTGTCCTGGACCAGCGATATGGTGCGAGCCGACGGGTAAAGATGGTAGCCGGACTCTTCCAGCGCACGAAGACTGCCCGCATCGACAAACTCGTTCTCCAAGGTCACCACATCCACCTGCGAAGCCAACTTCAGCAAGGCCTCAGGATTATCCCAGTCGCCAATAATGGAATGGGACGCGAGATTAGCCGCCGGACTGTAATTGTTGCGCTCCAGCACCACCACGTCGCAACCCAGCTGAAGTCCGGCTAAGGCGGTCATTTTGGCCAACTGCCCGCCGCCCACAATGCCCAGGCGCGGGCTGACGGCCGATGCGACCCGGGCCCGGGGGACAATGTCGAGAATTTCGCGATCGTAGGTTTCGTACATATGAGCTTAAGGCAATCCCCGCCAGGCCGACTGGACCATCCGTAATCGGGGCATGCATTACCATCGTTCTTCCTGCCTTTTCGCAGACTGGTAGAGCCGCATGACCCGCTCAAGCCAGGCTCCAATTGAGCACATCTTCGGCCCCCATACCCTCATAGCCCCCATCGCTGGGGGGGGAAAACTTTTCCGTATGCCACCCCCGAATTCAACCAGGAAATCATGACCACCCCTCAAAACACGGATCGCGGATCCGCACCGCACCCCTCTACCCCGGGCAATACGTCCTGAGAACCCTCCCACCGACCTCCTCAGCAAAAGGGCTTTCACATCCATTGTCCAAGCCCCAATACCGCACCCCCTCGGAGGACGAAGACTAAATCCAGTATTGCGCCCAACGCCAACATTCAGCACAACACACCCCATGCAATCCACTGTCAGCACAACACGCCCAAGCCTTACCCTCATCCTCGCCCTCGCCAGCACGCTCTCCATCCAGGTGGCATCCCATGCCGCCCAACCGCTGCGGGCACTCCTCATCACCGGTGGATGCTGCCACGACTACGCTGCACAAAACGGCCTGCTCAAGGAAGGACTCGAAGCCCGCGCCAATCTCAAGGTCGATGTCATCTATTCGGAGGACCGCTCCACCACTGCACGCTTCGATGCCTACGAAAACGCCGACTGGGCAAAACCCTACGATGTCATCATCCACGACGAGTGCTCGGCCGACGTCAAGGACATGCCCTACGTCCAAAACATCCTCAACGCCCACAAAACCGTCCCCGCGGTCAACCTCCACTGCGCCATGCATTGCTACCGCACCGGCACCGAGGACTGGTTCTCCTTCGTCGGTATCCAGTCCTCCGGTCATGGCCCCCAGCAACCCATCGAAATCAAACACGTGGATCCAAACCACCCCATCACCCTAACTCTGAAAAACTGGACCACCATCAACGAAGAGCTCTACAACAATATCAAAATCTTCGACACCGCCCACCCCCTGGCCACCGGCACCCAGAAAATCCGTGACCGGGACGGCCAGGAACGAACCGTCGAAACCGTCGTGACCTGGGTCAATACATACGGAAATACCCGCGTATTCAGCACCACCATCGGACATAACAACGAAACCGTCGGTGACCCGCGCTACCTCGAACTCGTCACCCGCGGCCTCCTCTGGGCCTGCGACAAACTCAACGACGAATACCTCAAGCCCGCCCAACACTAGCCCGAATCGGCCGACCTCAGCCACGCATGGCCAAGGCCACTTCCATCCGCCTGCTCCAGCTGCTGGCGACAGGGCTCCTGGCCCTCTCGCCAGCCCAGGCACAACCCGCCGACTCTCCGTCCAGCTTCGTGGCAGACCACTGCCTGGAATGCCACGACAGCCTCACCTCCAAGGCGGACCTGAACCTCGAGCCTCTGAGCCACGCTTTCGAACCCGGAAGCCACTTCGATGCTTGGCTCAAAGTCTATCAGCGGGTCTCAACAGGCGAAATGCCCCCGCCCGACAAGCCCCAGCCTCCCGAACAATCCAAAGCCAACTTTCTCACCTCACTCCACACCCACCTGCTCGAGGAGGATCAAAAGCAAGTGGCGCTGCAGGGTCGCGGTACCCAGCGCCGACTCAACCGCCACGAATACGAGGAAACCCTGCGTGACCTCCTCCACCTCCCCTACCTCGAAGTCAAAGCCTTCCTCCCCGAGGATCGCGAAGCCCATGGTTACAATAAAATCGGCTCCGCCCTCGACGTCTCCCACGTCCAGATAGCCCGCTACCTCGCCGCAGCCGACTTCGCCCTCCGCTCCGCCTACAACCCCGCAACCCACCCCCCTCAAACCACAACCCAACGCTTCTATACCTGGGAAGAATACTCATTCTTCGGAGCCATCGACCTCGCCGGCCCCCTCAACCGACGCACCTTCCCCCTCATCCAGCTCGACCTCCAGACGGATGTCATGGCCGACACCAACCGCAAGATGCCCCATACCCAAGACCCCGTGCGGCGCGACCAGGAAGCCATGGCCGTCGTGGTCAGCACCTACGAACCTACAGAAATCCGCTTCGGCAGCTTCCGTGCCCCCGCCTCCGGCCGCTACCGCCTCAGCTTCTCAGGCTATAGCATCCACATGGCCGCCGACTTCAAAAGCGTCTCAGAAGCCAAAAGATCCGAACCGGTTACCATCTACGCCGAAACCCCTCCCAGAAGCCTGCGCAAACTCGGCAGCTTCGACCTCCACCCCTCCCCCACCAAAGCCGAAATGGATGTCTGGCTCCTCAAGGGTGAAACCATCCGGCCCGACGCCGCACGCCTCTTCCGCTCCCGGCCACCCCATCACAAAAACCCCCTGGCCACCCCCAACGGCATGCCCGGCGTCGCCTTCCAGTGGATGGAAGTCCAAGGCCCCCTCATCACGGAATGGCCACCCGCCAGCCATATCACTCTCTTCGGCACAGACCCCCTCCCCGAAAACCCGGCACCCCAGCACGCACGCCCCCTCCTCGAAGCCTTCCTCAACCAGGCCTACCTCCGTCCCCACTCCCCCGAAGACCTCAACCGCTTCCTCCAAGTCACCCAAAAAGCGCTTGCCACAGGATCCACCTTCCCCGAAGCCCTCATCGCCACCTACACCGCCGTCCTGGCCTCGCCCTCCTTCCTCTACCTCGAAGAACAACCCGGACCACTCGACGATATAGCCCTCGCCGCCCGACTCTCCTACTTCCTCTGGAACTCACGCCCCGACACCGAACTCCTGCAACTCGCCCGACAAAACCTGCTGCATCAACCCCGCATCCTTGAGGCGCAAACGGACCGGCTACTCAAAGACCCCCGCGCCCGCAGCTTCATCAACGCTTTCCTCGACTATTGGCTCGACCTGCGCCTCATCAGTGGCACCGCCCCCGATGAACAACTCTACCCCGACTACCAGCTCGATGATCACCTCGCAGAATCCATGACGGAAGAAACCCAGCTCTTCTTCCAGGAACTCATCCAGTCCAACCTCCCCGCCCGGAACCTCGTCCAGTCCGACTTCGCCATGCTCAATGAACGCCTCGCCACCCACTACAACATCCCCGGGGTCGACGGCGTCACGGTCCGCAAATACCCCCTCCCCGTGAACTCCGTCCGGGGCGGCCTCCTCACGCAAGCCAGCGTCCTCAAGGTCACCTCCAACGGCACCACAACCTCCCCCGTCAAACGCGGCGCCTGGATCATGTCCCGCATCCTCGGAATGCCACCTCCCCCACCACCCGCCAGCGTCCCGGCCGTCGAACCCGATATCCGCGGCGCAACAACCATCCGCCAGCAACTCGCCCTCCACCGCAGCCAGGAATCCTGCAACGCCTGCCACCAAAAAATCGACCCCACGGGCTTCGCCCTTGAGTCCTTCGACGTCATGGGCGGTTATCGCGAACGCTACCGCTCCGTCGGCCAAGGCGACCCGGTCCAAGGCATCGGTCACAACGGAAATGACTATAACTTCAGCCTCAGCCAACCCGTCGATTGCTCGGGCATACTCTGGGATAACCGCACCTTCACTGACGTTCGCGACCTCAAAACCCTCCTCCTCTCCGACGAAGAACAAATCGCCCGGAACTTCCTGCAGCAGCTCACGGTCTATGCCACCGGAGCCCCTATCCGATTCTCCGACCAACCCGCCCTCCAGCAAATCCTCGCAGACTGCCGCGCCTCCCATTACGGCACCCGTTCCCTCATTCAAAAGCTGGTGCAAAGCCAACTCTTTCGCTACAAATAACCTCATTCACACCATGAGCAGGCCTAAACACCCCCAACCCGCCGCCCCCCACATCGCAACCCGCCACCCCCTCTCCCGCCGCACTTTCCTCCGCGGCACAGGCATCGCCCTCGCCCTGCCCCTCCTCGATGCCATGTCTCCCGCATTCGCCCGGCTGCACCCCACAACACCCAACCCCTCAGCAGCCTCCTCCACCCCAAGACGCATGCTCGCCATCTGCAATAACCTGGGCCTCCTCCCCGACCAGTTCTTCCCCCAAACCGCCGGCCCCAATTACCCACTCTCCCCCTACCTCGAAACGCTCGCCACCCACCGAAACAACTTCACGGTCTTCAGTGGCGTCTCCCACCCCGATGTCGATGGCGGCCACCCCGCCGATAATTGCTTTCTCACCGCCGCACCTCATCCCGGCCGCGGCAGTTTCCGTAATACAATCTCCCTCGACCAATACATCGCCGAACGCATCGGCCACCTGACCCGCTTCCCCTCCCTCAACCTCGGCGTCAATGTCCAGCGAGGCCAACGCAGCCTCGCCTGGACCAGCTCCGGCGTCCTCATCCCCTGCGAGGAAAAAGCCTCCGATGTCTTCCGCCGACTCTTCATCAATGGCTCTCAGGCAGACGTCCAAGTCCAAGTCCGCAAACTGGAACTCGGTGAAAGCATCCTCGACGCCGTAGCCGGCCAGGCCAAGTCACTCCAAAACAACCTCGGCAGCCAGGACCGCGACCGGCTCGACCAATACTTCACCAGCGTCCGCGACCTCGAGCAGCGCATGGCCATGTCGAAAGAATGGGAACACCTCCCCAAACCCCAAGTCGACGCCCCCACACCCCTCGACCCGGAAAGCCCCAAGGCCTATATGGACAAGGTCGAGCTCATGTACGATATCGCCAAACTCGCCTTCGAAACCGACTCCACCCGCTCCATCGCCCTCCTGCTCGATAGTGTTAACTCGCCGGCCATCGAGTTCGGTGACGTCAAAACCAACGACGGCTACCACAACCTCTCCCACCACGGACGCTCCGACGATAAACTCTCCCAACTCAAAGCCATTGACCAATGGCACATGCGCCTCCTCAACAATCTCTTCACCCAACTGAAAGCAACCCGTGAAGACGACACCCCCCTCCTCAACCGCACCATGATCCTCTACGGATCCAACCTCGGAAACGCCAATACCCACGTCACCACCAACCTCCCCATCCTCCTCGCCGGCGGTGGGTTCCAGCACGGCCAGCACCTCGCCTTCGATACCGACCGCAATTACCCTCTCCCCAACCTCTTCGTCTCCATGCTCCAACGGCTCGGAATCGAGACGGACCAGTTCGCCTCCTCCACCGGAACCTTCCGCGGCCTGCAGCCAACCTGATCCCCGCCCCCCCCGGGCCCCTTTGCCAGTGTTTCGGTGTTTCAGAGTTTCGGGGCTAAGCCCACCCGCACCCACCCAGTGCTATTCGCGTCCATTGGCGTCCATTCGCGGTTAAAAACATGCATTCGTGTCCATTCGTGTCCATTCGCGGTCCCAGAAATCCTATTCGCATCCATCGGCGTCCATTCGGGGTCGGTGATAGGAGAGGGCGCAACAACAACGTGTCACCTCCATTTTGGAATTGCCGCAATGCAGCGAACTACGCGACAACCCGAGTCCCAGAATCTCAATGCAAAACCGAAGTGCAAACCCTGACCCAACCGCCGCACCTGCAGGCTGGAGGACTCTGCTCGTGAAATATCACCGACAGGAATCACTTCCCCCATCCGAAAAGGTCACTTCTACTCCAGGCGATCCCATCTGACTCAAGGACGTGCCACCTGAAATGATCAAACTCCTGGGGCTACTGGTCATCGTGGCGGGGTTCGCCCTGCGCGCCAATGCCTTGATCGTGGTCATTGCCGCCGGCATCTTGACCGGCCTCCTCGCCGGCCTGCCGCTGAATGATGTGGTTGCGCGCCTGGGCGAACTGTTTGTTGAAAACCGTTACATGACGCTGCCGGTGATCTTGATTGTCCCGGTCATTGGTTTGTTGGAAGCCCATGGACTACGGGAACGCGCAGAAACCCTGATCCGCAGGATTCGCCACGCAACCGCCGGCCGCGTACTTTTCCTCTATTGCATCATACGCCAGGTCAGCATCGCCCTTGGGGTGAACATCGGCGGACATGCCGGCGCAGTGCGACCCATCATCGCGCCAATGGCCGAAGGCGCCGCCCACGCCCAGCACGGCCACCTGCCCGAAAAGACCGTCCAGACTATCCGCGCCAATGCCGCCGCAGCAGAAAATATCGGCAACTTCTTCGGGGAAGACATTTTCATCGCCGTCGGGGCGGTCTTGCTGATGAAGGGCTTCTTTGATGCACAGAACATCGAAGTCAGCGTGTGGGCCCTCGCACTCTGGGGAATCCCCACAGCGCTGGTCGCCGCAGTCGTCATGGCGTGGCGCGCCCGATTGTTGGACCGTCAGATCGCCCGAATCACCTCCGACGATGCACCGCAAGCCGATCCGGAGGTGAAACCATGACGCTATTCTCACTGAACACGCTGTATGTCATCGCCGGTTTGATGCTGGTGTTCGTGACCACAAACTCGGCGAGGGACCAATCCCACCGGCACCGGCTCGGCACATCCCTGTTTTGGGGCGTGCTTGCTCTCATCTATATTTTTGGGAACTGGATCCCGCCCTTGGTAGTAGGCTGGACAGTTTGTGGCCTCGCTATTCTGGCTGCAACACGCAGGCTGAGTACACCACAGGAAACACCGACCGATCCCGAACAGCGAGCATCGTCCGCAGCTCGGCTTGGCAATCGTGTCTTTCTGCCCGCGCTGATGATTCCCGCCACAGCGGTGGCAGGAACGCTGGTGCTAGCCCGGATTCCACTCGGCCCCCTGCATCTACTAGATCCCCGGCACACCACCCTGGCTGCCCTCGGATTAGGATGCCTGCTGGCACTGGGGATGGGACTTCGTGTCACCCGGGCCCACCCGTTGGTTCCCCTGCGAGAGGGCGCCCGACTCCTCCACATGATCGGCTGGGCCCTGCTCCTGCCCCAGTTGCTCGCGGCCCTCGGCGGCATCTTTGCCCAGGCCGGCCTCGGAACCCTCATCGCCGACCTCGTCGCCACCGTTTTCCCCACCCAATATCCTTTCGTGGCTGTCGCAGTTTACTGTCTGAGCATGGCCCTGTTCACCATCTGCCTGGGCAACGCCTTCGCTGCCTTCCCTGTCATTACCCTCGGTATCGGACTCCCAATCATCGTGCAACAACACGGAGGCAACCCCGCCATCATGGCGGCCATCGGAATGCTCTCCGGCTACTGCGGCACCCTCATGACCCCAATGGCCGCCAACTTCAATATCGTGCCGGCCATGTTGCTGGAACTGCGCGACCCACATGCCGTCATCAAGGCCCAGATCCCCATGGGACTCGCCATCCTCACCGCCAACGTCCTGCTGCTATACGCACTCGTCTATCGCTTCTAATGAAAACCATCCTGCTAACCGGATTCGAACCTTTCGGTAATAACACCACCAACCCTTCCGAACTCATCGCTCATCAGCTCAACGATCAAACGATCGCCAACCACCAGGTAATCGGAGCCACTCTGGCCTGCGAGTTCACCAAATCCATCCACCAACTCAAGGCACTCCTCCACCAGCATAAACCCCGCCTCGTCCTCTGCCTCGGCCTCGCCGAAAACCGTACCGATATCACCCCCGAACGCATCGCCATCAACCGGGTCGATGCCCGTATCCCCGACAACGCCGGACGCCACCCCATCGACCGCCCTGTGGTTCGCGGCGGTCCGGTCGGCTATTGGTCGACGCTCCCCATCAAATCCATCGTCTCCGACCTGCGTGGCATGGGCCTCCCCGCGAGCGTGTCCAACTCCGCCGGCACGTTCGTCTGCAACCATGTCTTCTATGGCTTGATGCACGAACTCTCTGCCTCCCGAAACCGAGTCCGCGGCGGCTTCATCCATGTTCCCCCA
>JBMTVN010000110.1:0-11330 GCA_049451415.1 Limisphaerales bacterium
GCCTTACATGAATGGAAGGAACCGGTGTAGGAACTGGGCTATTCATGTGTGGATTATTCAGTCTGAAAAGGCGTCGAGTCCTGCTTGAGCCACCTTGAGGTCCTCCTCCGAAGGCCCACCGCTGAAGGCGGCGATGAGGTATCCATCTTTGACTTGGCGGATGCGTCCGCCTTCCCAGCCGGTTTCTCCGGTCATGACCGGGCGACCGGCATGGCCGCTATTCTTGAGAGTTTCCGCCATTTCACAGGCCTTGGTGTAGGCGATGGCCAGCAGGTTGGCGCCGTTATTACCGTCGCTCGGTTCGTTGATCATTTTGCCCACTACGGTCATTTTCGATGACCACGACTGGGTGGTGCTGCCTGGGATATAGGCGATGACGGCTACGCCTTGAATCTTCAGTTCCTGTGCACGCAGGGTCATGGCGCGGAGTGCGCTGTTGGCTGTTGAGTCGAAGGCGTTGCTTCGGGCTGGGGCTATCCGGTCAGCGGCATGGGCCAGGAGTTGGAAGGAAGCCAGCAAGACTGTCAGGAGGATTCTTTGCATGTCTGCAGCATACTCCCTGGCGGCAGGTTGAAAACAGGTTTCAGGCTTGAACGGGGTCTTTCCATTTTACCGCGTCGATCAGGCGGGAATGGATCTGGCCATTGCTGATGATTACGTTGCGCGAGTGGATGGCGAGCGGGTTCCCCAGCCGGTCACTACAAGCGCCGCCGGCTTCAGTGACGAGCAGCATTCCGGCGGAGTAATCCCAAGGCTCCAGGTGATACTCGAAGAAGCCGTCGAACCGACCGCAAGCAACCCAAGCGATATCAATGGCTGCGCTGCCCATGCGCCGCACACCCTGCACATTGCGGCTGAATAGTGTGTGGATGGCATCGAGGGTCTGCTTCATCATGGCGCCGCGGTCGTAGTAGAAGCCCGTTCCAATGATGCAGTCCTCCAGTCGAATGGCAGGAGTCACGCGGATTGGACGATCGTTGAGGAAGGCCCCGGCGCCATGGATGGCATGGAAGAGTTCGTTGCGGGTGGGATCGAGAACCACGCCGGCCATGACCTGCCCCTTGTGGGCATAGGCGATTGAGACACTGAAATGCGGGATGTTGTGGGCGAAGTTATTGGTGGCATCGAGGGGGTCAACGATCCACAGATGCTCGGCCGACGAGTCCCCGGTCGATTGACCTTCCTCCAGAAGCAGTTTGTGATCGGGAAACTCTAAGGTAATGAGATCGGTGATAATCTTTTCGGCGGCGATGTCCGCTTCCGTGACGAGATTGTGACTAACGTCTTTCCGGCTGACTTGGGCCTTGCCCTGCATATTCAGCAGGCATTCGCCGGCAAGGGTAGCCGCTTTGCGGGCGGTTTCGAGGATACGATCCATGGGCGCAGAGTAGGGTTGGGGATCACCGGACGGCAATGAGGGTTTTGAGAGAAGATCCCGGGTGCTTGCATTTCAGGGGCGGTCGGCTTATCGCAGGACGAGTGAAAACCCCATTGGCTTCATCCATCGGACGTCTTGTTATGTCGCCGTTCCTCGTTCTATCGGGATGGTTATCCTGTCCGGTTGCGGTTGGTGGAACGGATAACGGGGTGGCGATTCCAACCCACTGGGAAAGGCGGGGTGTGGTGCTGGAGCGCAAGAATGCTGATGCCGGGGTTTGCGGAGATCCCTGTGTTGTATGGGACTCGGAAGTCCAGGCGTGGCGTATGGTGATGTTCTACGATCCGCCGGGCCATGCTCAGGCGATTTGCAGGAACAGGAATAACATCGGTCCGGGCAACTGGGAGATGGAAGGGCCGTTGCCGGTGGTGAATCCCGACGCTGTGGGCGGTTTTCACAAGCCGTTCTTTGTGATGGACCCACACAATCCCAACCTCGCGGCCAGGGTGGATGGGAAACATTGGTTGCTGGTTGTGAGTTTCAAGGATGGGCACAAGCAGGTGCAACGTGCCTGGTCTGAGCATTTGGCGGGGCCGTGGACCTTTGAGTCGGACCCGATTATTCCGGTGGGTGCTGCGGCGGACTTTGATGCGAAGCACACGGATGCCGTCACGGGCTACTATTTTCCGGAGCGGAAGGAGTTTTTGTATTTTTATATGGGCTATCCCCGGCAGGCCCAGGGTAGGAGAGTGAGCCCTTTCGGGTCGGCGCAGGCGGTGGCCACGCAGAAGTTGGGGGAGCGGACTGCGACCAAGCGGGGGATCCTATTAGAGCCCTGCCAGCAGGAGGGGCACTGGGCTTCCGGTTGGCTGGGTGGCTTGCAATTGTTGCCGGGCAAGGACCATCGATGGATTGCGGTGGTCAATGCCTCCCCAACCGCTCCGGATCCGGGAAACAAGGAAGTCTGGACTGAGGAACCTCCTCCAAGTCTTGGCGGGTTTGCCTGGTGCGATGAGGAGTGGCCGGTTAGCGGGTGGACTTTTGCCCCTCAGCCCATTGAATGGGTGAAGGACATTCCACAGGCGGCACTGGACACCGGTGAGGGGTATAATCTTTGGCGTCAGTTTATTCACGTTCTGCCGGACGGACGCGCGGCACTGCTTTACAACAGCGGCTATTACGGTCGGGAACAGCTCTACATGAAGATAGGCAGCATCCCGTAGGTCCTTAACGCTGATGGGTGGGACCGGTTACTCGGACAAGGCTGCAGCGTGCTGAAAGGCGCGCCTCAGGTTGGATGCGTCGGAGTTGGGGAAATTAGCGCGTTGGACCATCAGGATGTAAATGCGGTCTTTGACCGGATCGATCCATGCCTGTGTTCCGTAGGCGCCGCCGTGGCCAAAGCTTCCGGGGGACAGGTCTGCCGTGACTCCCTGCGGATCGAGGACCACGCATACGCCGAGACCCCAGCCATTGCCCTCGGTGAAACCGGTTTTCAGCTGATCCGTATGAATCTGGCTGAGGAGCTTCACCGTCTCCGGCCTGAGGAGCTGGCGACGTTCGAGGGTTCCCTCGTTGAGCAGCATTCGACAGAATCTGGCGTAATCGGTGGCGGTGGAGAATAGGCCGCCATTCGGGGCCGGGTAGCGATCAGCGAACGTGGGGGCATACCCGTTCAGGAAACCCAGCGGTGTTTCGCTGAGGACGTCTTGATTCAACGCGTAGGATTTTGCGAGACGCTGAAGCTGGATTTCCGTCAGGTAGAACCCGGTATCCCGCATGCCGAGGGGGGCAAAAATCCTCCGCTCCAGGAATTGGGGGAAGCTGATTCCGCTGACAATCTCCACGATACGGCCGAGCGAATTGATGCCTGACTGGCAGTATTGCCATTTCGTGCCCGGTTCGAAAGCGACACTTCGATTGCTGTAAAAGGGGATGACATCCGCAAGAGTCCGGGCGGTCTTGTATTGTTCGCGAGTAGCCTCGGGCATGCCGGACGTGTGGGTGAGGAGGTGGCGCAGGGTGAGCTGAGCCGGTTTCCCGGTCGGGGCTGTCAGGGTCCCAAGTTCAGGCAGATAAGTGGCGATGGGATCATCAACCGAGAGTTTCCCTTCCTCCTGGAGCATGAGGATAGCCACGGCGGTGACCGGCTTGGTCATGGACGCAATCCAGAAGATGGAATCCGGCTGCATCGGGGCTACAGCGGCAAGATCGGCCAGGCCGGTGGCCTCGTGGTGGAGCACGGCATCCTTGGACGCCACCAGCGTGACGGCGCCGAGTACCTCATGGTTGCCAATGGACTGGCTGATGACTTTCGAAACCTCGGGTAATGTGGGAGGGGCCAGTGTGGGGCTCTGCTTGATTTCGATGTCCTTGAAACGGATCCGGAGGCGATCGCCGCTGTGCAGCTGGAGAGCGAAATGGCCTGATCGGCCCACACGATGCGCGCGATGGAGAGGGTTATCCAGGACGCCTGCACTCTCCCAGTCGGTGCGGGGAGTGCCATTGACGATGGTGAGGATTCGGCTCCCTCTGCAGATGAGAACGAGATCATTCCAGGTATCCTCACCGTATCGCAGGAGGGGTTGTTCGAGCAGGTGCTCGGCGGGCATGCGCCAGTCGGGGAGGCTCGGATAGACCCAGCGCTGTTCACCGAGTGTTTCATCGTAAATGAATCCAGTGCGCCACGCATGTGGGGTGGGCGGGTGAATATCGACCTGCGGCCCGTTGAGCCAGCCACCGTTCAACTCCGGTTCAAAGCGGCTTCGAAACTGCAGGCCGCTATTGCCGGTGGAGTTCGTGTAGGCCTGGAATTTCAGCCGAAGTTCGAAATCGCTGAATTCACGGTCACTGACCAGCCAGACGTAGCTCTGCGGTGGGCGGTCGATGGAGTCGCAGGCGATGGCGCCGTCCTGGACCGTCCAATACTCCGTAGAGCGATCCTTGGGCTGGCACTGGATGGTCCAGCCAGAGAGGTCGCGCCCATTGAAGAGCGGCTGCCAGTCTGACGTCGACGCAAGGCTGTGTCCTCCCGGAAGGAGCAGCAGGAAAAGACAGGGGAAGTTCCGCAAAGTGGTCCGCTTGCCGGGGCGCAGTGGCTTGGGGAGCATGCCAATGATTCTGCCGACCGGCTGGGGGTGGGGTCAACAGCAAGTCAAGGCGTATGGAGGAAGTCCGAGAGGGCGGTGATGGATCGGAAGTCGAATCCGGATGCGGCGAGTAGGTCCGCCTGGGCCTTGAAGACCTCGAACTGGGATTTCACGAGTTCCTGTTCGGCCTGAATGGCGGACTGTTCACGGATTTGGACCGTGATCAGATCCGATGCACCGAGTTGGAATCGATCCCGTTCCACCTGCTGGAGTTCGCGGGCGAGATTGACGTTGGTGGTGGCGAGCAGTGTTCGCTCCTTGGCGGCCCTGAGGGCAGAGTGGGCGTTGAGCATCTCAGTGGCGATCCGGTCCATGGCGTAGCGGAGTTGGTTTTCGAGCTGACGGAGTTCAGCCTGAACGGCGAGCGATCTGCCTTGTGCTTCACGGCGTTGCAGCGGCATGCGGAACTCGAGTCCCGCTTTCAGTTCGAATTCTCCTGTGTCCTTGTAGACGGGATCGCCGAGACCCTCACTGGCGCGAATGGAGGCATCCAATATTGGCAGGAGCGAGTTGCGTGCAAGCCTGAGGTCGACGTCCAGCTTGCGGCCTTTGAGATCCAGTTCCCGGATTTCCGGGCGTCGTTCCATTGCGAGGGAAATCGCAGTCCCGTCGGGTTCCGGACCGATCTGTGGCAACGCGCTCGTTGAAACCTGTATTTGGTTGGTTGACGCAACCACGGGGCGGCCTTCTCCGTCACGGAGGAAGAGCGACAGCGTCAGGGCGGCGGCTTCGAGACTTCGCCGGCCCTGCAAGACCGCCATTTCGCGGCTCAACAGGAGTTGCTGATTCTCCTTCAGAACGATGGGTGCCGAGAGGCCTCGGGAGACCTGGGTTTCGATGGCCGACTGTCGGTTGCTGGTAACGAGGAGAACTGATTCAGCGATCTGCAGTTGCTGGGCTGCAGCCACCCACGCGAAGTAGGCCACGGTGGCGGATCGTCCAAGATCAATCATCTGGCGCTGGATATAGGGATCGGCAAGTTCGCGGTCCAACTGGGCCTTCAGGACTGCCGCCCGGCGCTTGTCGATCGCGCCGTCCTGCAGTAGAGGAATCTTCAGTCCCACGGACGGTTCACCACCGGCAGCAGTACGGTTGCGGTAATAGTCGGGGAGGATGCCGTCGGTCCATCGATACCCGCCGAAGAGTGTAGCTCCCCAAATGCCTATGTATTGTTCAACGCCGGCCTCTATTGTGGTGTGTTCGTAGAACCCGGAAGGATTGGCCAGCACGCGCGCGACCATATCCAAATCGAACGTTCCTGAGGCAGACTGTAGCCGGGCTGAAGCGACGTCCCGCTCTATGAGGGCGGCGAGCAGCGGCGGGTATTCGCTGGTGACCGACTGGATGACCGTGGGGAGGTCAATCAGGGACGGAATCTGACCAGCTGCGGGCTGTTCCTCTGATCCGGAGAACGCGAGCGGGACCGCCCACCAGTATAGGAGCAGTGTAATGGCGATCGCCTGGTAGCGGACGGCGAACCTCATTTCGCCTCCTGCTGGCTGTAAAGATCCGGCAGGCCGGTTTGTCGGGCCGGCGGGAAACCATTCAATTGCCGCCACACCTCGAACCAGAGGGGGACACGGTCAAGCAACACCCAGCCTTGAGCTAGCACCCCTTGACGCAGTATCGAGGGATTGGGCCACAGGAGCCCCGAATTGTCGGAGAGGTCAGTTGAGGGCAGCTGTTCTGTTGGAGCTATGACGACCCTGAATCGACCGGTTCCGTCATCTGTGGGGTCGATAAAGACGACTTCGCCCGCGAAAGTGCCCCGGGCAACACTCGGCCAGCCGATGAACTGGACAGCCGGCCAGCCCTCGAATTGGATTCTGGCGGGACTGCCACGTTCAATGACGGTGCCTTCCGGACTGGTTTTGCGGCTGCGGACCAACGGCACGTCGTTGCCCTTCATCCAGAGCTCGACCATTCGGCTTTCCGTTTCAGGCACGAGAATAGCCACGGGAGAACCCGATTTTAGGAACGACCCTTCATTGGCAAGGATACGTAGGACAATACCGTTTCGTGGGGCCACGATTTGCTGGGTGCGAGTCTGGTTGATTTCAATGTTCAGGGACAAAAGGGATGACTCGGCGCGCGCAAGGTCGGAACGCGCGGATTGAAGAGACGCTCGGTACCCCTCGAGCGAACCGTTGAGTTCGGCCTCGAGACGAATGAGATTGGCTTCAGCCCGGGCGGCAGCCGCTTTGGATCGATCGCGCTCCAACCTGGCGAGTTCAAAGTCCCTTTTCGAGGCCAGCCCGCGGTCATCTTCGAAGAGGGCCCGGATTCTCTCATACTGCAGGTCTGCGGTGGCGTAAATGGCCTGCGCGGCCTCAAGCTCGAGTCGCCCCGCTTCCAGGGCGCGGGGAAGGGCGGATTCCTGTTGCGTGATTTGGGTGCTGAGACTTGCCACGCGCTGCTGTGCGGCATCTCGACCCTGCTCAGCCCAATTGAGGCTCTGGAGAAGGTTTTCGAGTAGTGCGGGGTCATTATCCGCCAGCTCGAAAAGCAGCTGCCCCTCGCGAACGCGCGATCCTTCGACAACATGCGAATGGCGAATACGACCAGAAAGCGGGGCCTCCAGGGTGATTCTGCGTTCCAGGGGGTTGAAGGCGATGACACGGCCGGACCCGCGAACGTTCTGTTGCCAGGGCAGAAAGACCAGGCCGACAAGCAGGAGGAGAAACGCCAGGGCGAGCAATTTGCTCAAGGTCCTCACTCGATGGGGCAGGCGTGATGCCGTCAGTGATGGGAGCTGGACCAAATGATCCAGCATCGGCATGGGGTCACGTGTTGGCTGGGGGTGGTCCGTGTTCATGGGCGATGGGGCTGGTGGGCCAAGGGGGCGGCTTCAGGAATGACCTTCCCATGCTGGATGCGGAGTACCCGATCACAACGGCCCAGGATCTTGGCATCCCGCGTGGCGAGCATCAGGGTCCAGGGAGCCTCACGGGAGAGAATCATGGACAGCAAAGGCTGGAGCTCCTTTGGATCGAGTCCGTCGAGGAGTTTGTCAATCAGCAGCAGTCTGGGGCGGGCCAGGAGAGCGCGAGCCACGACCAGGAGGATTCGCTGGGAGTCGGAGAGAGGACGTCCTCCGGGTTTCAGCTGGGTTTGCAGCCCTTCGGGCAACCGGTTGATGACTGGACCCAACCCAACGCCGTCGAGTGTGGATTGGACTTCCTGCAAGGGCAGCTGCCTCCCCATGCAGAGATTGTCGAGCACGGTTCCGTCAAAGATCTCGATATGCCGAACCAGGACGGTGGCTTCGCGGAGGGAGGGGAGATCCCAGTGACGAATGTCGACTCCACCGAGCTTCAGTGTGCCGGCGAGGGCCGGGCGCAGGCCAAAGAAGAGCTCAAGTAATGTTCCGGTTCCAACACCGATAGGGCCAGTAAGTCCAATTCGCTCCCCCGCTAATATCCGGAACTTCACTTCAGAAGCCAAAGGACGGCTGGAGGTATAACCGAAGGCGAGATCGTCAGCCGAGATCTCCAGAGCCTTATCGGGAACTTGTTTCACGTCGCCGGAGCTGATTTCAATCTGCAGGTCGATGAGCGACCCCAGCTTATCGGTTGCTGCCAGCGCGTCGTACCAGGCCTCGACGTGTTTCCCGAGGCTGACGAGTGAGGCGAGAATGGCACTCACGATCAGTTCTGCCGCCACCAGCTGTCCCAGGGTCAGTTCGCCCCGGAGCACGAGGAAGCCGCCGGTGGCAAGGAGCAGGCCGTTGGCGAGGGCTTGAAGGCCAAGTAGTCCGAGGATTTGCCGGATCAGGATGCGGTAATGGGCGCGGCGAGCTGTGAGCCAGGCGTGAACGCCATGCTCCGTTCGCTGATGGCAGTATTCCGACGCCGCGGGGTGTTTGAAGAGTACCGGGCAGAAAAGTATCTGTTCAAACCAACCAGCCAGGCCGTGCTTTGCATAGGATTCCTCTATGCTGGTCTGCACGGCACGTCGCTGGAAGAACAGTATAACGATGAGCAGACCTGCGGTGAGGAAGACGTTAAATGCGAGCAGGAAGGGGTGGTAGAACGCGAGGATCAAGAGCCCGATGACCATGGCAAGAAGTACGTTAATGCCATCGAGTAGCAGTGTGGCGCTGCTTTTCTGCACCGTTACCACATCAAGGAAACGATTCACGAGTTCAGGCAGTTTGGCTCGTTCCAGCACCGAAACATCCAGATGGGGCAGTCGGTAACTGAGGTCGGCCGCCAGTCGTGCGAAAAGGCGTCGTTGAATGAGTTCTGCCACGTAATGCTGTGTGGCGCTGATGAGGGAGAGGAGGGCAAGGAACACCAGGAGGGCGAAGGAGAAAATGAGCAGCGTTTGGAGGAAAACCTGCTGTTCGCCGCCGAAGGTGATGTTGTTGACCACGGCATCTACCGCAAGTGGGCTGGCAAGATTGAGGACACCGCTGACCAAGGAGAAAAAGATGATGAGCAGGATGTCCCGCCGTTCCGGTCGCAAGAGAGCAAGGAGGCGACGATGAGGAGGAATTGCAGTCATTGCTCCAAATGTCCGTAGATTTGTAGAGTTCTATTGGTTTCCGCTTTTGAACGCACGGCACCAACATGATGCGGAATATTCATTTCTGCAAAGCCGTTCATGCGGTTGATGTCACTGATCTCGCAACTGATTGATGATGTGGATGTTGCGTGAATTAGGGCGTGCCATCTCAGCCGTCATCGCAACTTTTCTGCAACACCATTCGTGGTGTCACCTGCGTAACTGCGTGATGCACAGGCCATTATGAAGTCTAAGGCCGCCATTTGTGCCCTTGCAGGCGATTTTTGGGTTCAAAAATCAGCCGTAAGGGGCGGGCGTCTCCCGAAGTGTGTAGATACCCTGGCTGGGGTTCTCAGTCTGCACATAACGACGATGAGTGACGTAACGTCGCATCCCCTCGACGAATTCAGATCGTCCTACGGCTATGCTCTCGGTCCACCAGGGTTCCCGCTCCTGCTTTCGGTCATCAATGACTCGCTTCAGGCCCTCCTCCAAATGGTTTCGCAGTTGTGGCAGATCGCCCCCCCAAAGACGCCAGCAGAGTCGATCGAGGTCCAGCAAACGGAATCGGGTGCGGTGCCCCATGATCTCATGGTAGCCCTGCCATTCCCATTCACGCGGGTGTTGGACCTTGCCGCACCGCACCATATTCAGCTCTATGAATCGGACGCACCGCTGGAGGTAGACGCCCGTATCGATGTAAGTCGCGTGAAAGTGATCTCCCCAGACAGCATCAGTCCGTTGTTTCCTGCGGTTGTAGGCTCTTGCGCCCCCCCCTGACACAGTCTGAACTAGACGACTTACCCGATCTCTTTCGCTGGCATCCACGAGCAGGTGCACATGGTTGCAAGTCATGCAGTAATCCAGGAGGGATACATCCAATTCCTTAAGCGCCGATCGTAACCGCGCGCGATAGTCGTTCCGATCCCGGGCAAACTTCAGCTGAAACTGTCGATTGTGACAGCGATGCGTCAGATGAAGGAGGCCTCCTTCCACGGTTAACCTATTGGCCCGTGGCATGGGCAGAGGATCAGCGGATTGCTCGATTCTTTCAAAGCGGTTTTTGGGGCGAAAAACCGGATTTAAGGGGCGATTTAGGGGTGGTTAGAGACCTTAAGATAGTGGGATTGATGAGGTTGCTCTGGTTAGACCAGAATAACACCGTCTGGTTTGGGTGTGGATGTGCGCCATCCGGATAGCGGTCGCTTACTTTACTCGCTTCCGGAGCAGGCGAGCACGGTCTGGTGGTTGGCGTGGGGTCCGGACAGTCGCAGGCTGGTGGTATCCCGGGCCAATGGGGAGATTGCCGTTTGGAACATGGAGGCCGTGGAGGGGCAGTTGGCGGAGCTAGGATTGAAGCCCTGAGCTGTGGAGGGGTGTGGACAACCAATGCCATCACGTTTGAGGATCGATGGAATGGACTGGATTTGCGGGCGCCGACGTGGAACCGCGAGGTTCACGTTTCGCCGCCCGGTTCGAGCGATGCCGTCGGAGGAACAGGGAGTTTCGCGAGCAGGAGAGATTGGAGCGGGAGGAGGAATCCAAGCGGAAGCTGGAGGCGATGGGGGGATTTCTACTGATTTGAGAGTGGAAGGGGTTGTGCCTGGAATCGGCACCGGGATTGGTTCCGGCAGCGTTTTGTGAGCAGGGAGGATGTCCATTGACCAAAGGTGTGTCGAGTCAGGCGAGAGAAGGCTGGACAAGAAAGCTGAATCGGATTCCGACTATGTCCATGCGTGGCGCATCCATGGACGGACTTGGAACCAGAATCTGTGTTTCGTTTCTCACTTGGCTCCTGGCGGGGGTAGTTCACCTCGTGCAGGCTGCGAGTCCTGCGGTGGAATTTCCAACGGAGTTTGGGCGATTCACCATCAGCGGGGAAGGGGCGCTAGTCGGGATCCACCTCGGTCAGGGCGACCGGAACTGCGTAGCCTCCGGCGAGTCTTCCCCCCTGCTGAGTCTGCGGATAGGTGGTGAGTACCATCCTGCCAACCGTGCAGCCTGGGATCAGGCGCGGGGGCGATTGACACTTGGGTTTGGCGGGATCGATGCGGAGGCGATTCTTGGGGTGGAAACCAGGGCGACGCATGTTGTCTTTGAGGTTCAGGAGTTCCGTTCATCTGCCGCGGTGGAGTTGGTGTTGTGGGGGCCTTATCCAACCGCGATCGGCGATATCATCGGCGAGACTATAGGTGTGGTCAGGGACTCTGAGGTGGCGGTGGGGATACAGGCCCTGAACGCCAAAACCATTGGCGGCTATCCAACGCAGGAGAGTGACGTTGAGGCGGGTTTTGGGG
>JBMTVN010000111.1:0-11281 GCA_049451415.1 Limisphaerales bacterium
CGCAAAAACACTTCCTCCAACCCCAACTCCTCCTCCTCCAACCCCACCAGCCTTACCCCCCCACGCACCAACACCTCCGCTACAAAACCCGGATCCACCTCGTGATCCTTTAGCATCACTTTCACCCTCCCCTCCACCACCTCCACCGACTCCACCTCAGACCGCACTTTCAACAACTCAACCGCCCCCCCAGCCTCACCCATTACCTTCACCCAAAATACCAGCCCCGTGGACATCTGGTCCCGCACACCCTGCACCGGCCCAGTGTAAATCAATCGCCCGCGCTCAATGATCGCCACCCGGTTACATAACGTCTCCAGCTCACTCAGGATGTGCGACGAAATGATGATGGTCTTCCCCATCCGCTGCAGCTCCTGCAAAATCGCCATCATCTCAATCCGCGCCCGTGGATCCAACCCGCTCGCCGGCTCGTCCAATAGCAACACCTGCGGATCATGAATCAATACCCGCGCCAGCCCCAGCCGCTGCTGCATCCCCCGGCTCAAGGCACCAATCAAAGCCCCCGTCTTCTCACTCAAGCCCACCAACTCCAACACATCCGCCACGGTCTTCTCTCGCTGTGCCGACGGAATCCGGTAACACGCCCCGAAGAAATCCAGATACTCGGTCACCTCCATGTCCTTGTACACCCCGAAAAAATCCGGCATATACCCGATGTTGTGACGCACAGCATCCGCATCCCTCACCACATCATGCCCCAACACCCGCGCAACCCCCGTCGACGGCGCCAGAAACGTCGCCAGAATCCTCAACGTCGTGGTCTTGCCCGCGCCGTTCGACCCGATGAAGCCGAACAGATCGCCCTTCTCAACCCGCAAATCCAAGGCGCTCAACGCCACGTTCGCCCCATACAACCGTCCCAGACCCAACGTCTCAACCGCAGGCATCGGCAACGTGTCAACCAAAGGAGGAGGTGTCTCAGCCATAACTCATCTCTTCAAGGAACCGCCGGTAATTCCACCGGAATAACCCACCTGAACAAGGTGGCCTCGTGCACGCGCGACGACTCGAACCGCCGCAACGAAGCCACTGCCCCGTAATTCTTCACCCAAGCTAAAACCACCACCCGGTCAGCCCCCAAACCCTCACTCAAATCCACACCCCACGGAGCTGTAAACTGACGCTGACTGTCCGGGCTCACGTCCCGCCCCAGACCGAGAAAGGAGGTCACCAGAAGGTTCTCCAAATCCAGGTCCAGCCACTGCTGCGAAGTCGACCCAAAGGCGTGCTGCCGCTGGCTCACCCGAAACTGAAACTGCTGCGCCTCAGCAAACACCATCTCGGTCATCGGAAGTCCTGAACCCGGGGAAAGCTGCCTGCTCATCACACCGCCCGCCTCCATCCCCTCAAATAGGGTGTAACGATCCCCCTGCACCACCGCCACGCCCTCTAGACGCCGAGCCAAATTGTTCGTGACTGCCAACCGGAGTTGCCCGCCCTCCATCACCATCGATAACCCCACTGGCACCTCCCCCAGTTGCGACCACTCCCACACCAGCAACTGGCTCGTCCATACCGGCACAAAAACCTCCGCATCAAAGCCGCCATCTCGCTGGTTTAATACCAGCTCAGCCGAACTCCGCCCCCCTCCATATGACCCCGTATACTCACCGCGCAAAGTCGAATCCGCCACGTCACTCGCCAGACTATACCGCTCGTTCACGGGACTATACAGCGACGCATATGTCCTCCCACGCATCCCCGTCCCCTCGACCCGGTCCACCAGATCCACCACATGCAGCTCGTTCCATTCCGTCTCCCCCGCCCTCAAGCGATACCCGATGTAATAGATCAAAAGGGAAAACAACACGACATATGCCGGAAAGGTCAGCCAGGTCAGCATCTGCCGGTTCAACCGCTTCAATACAATCTGGTCCACCGGCCCAATCACCAGCAGATAAACTACCAGCAATATCACCAACCACTTCACTGGCAACTTCTGCACCTGACGACTGTCAATCATCAGCCCATACACCCCATCCACACTCTCTCCCCCATAGGTGTAAAATTGCCCCGCATCAAACCAGCTCCATGGCAAATCCAACAACTTCACCCAAAACCAATCCCGCTGCTTCCACCCCCGAAACGGCTCCCTTTCCGGACTAAACAGCAACACAGTCAAATACCCCCTCCCGCGAAGCGCCTCAAAAATCCACGGCCTTCCATCCACTCCCAGCCTGGCCCGCGCACCGTCCCGCAACCGCGCACCCACCACCAGAAAATCTGACTCGTCCACCGCCAGATCCGGCTCCAATCGAATGAACGGGTTCACCGCCGAACGCCTGCCCGTCAAACCCGCACCCCCGACGGTATAACGATACTTCTCCACACCTTGCGGATTCCCCCCGCCCGAAGGCAACAACCGCCTCCCCTCCTCCCCGCTAGACAGTAGCGAAACCGGTGCCTCCGACGTCAACCAGCGCTGCAGCGCCCCCTTCGCCCGCACCGGTACTGCCTCACCCAGCTGGGCCGGAACCAACCGCCGCAACCATGGCGTCGCATTCACATCCGCCGCCTGCTCCACCACCAAAACCAAATGCCCGCCACCCTCCACCCATGCCAACAGCGCATCCACCTGCGGCTGCTCCATCTCCAATGCCCGCTCCGAACTCAAATAAACCGCATCCATCCCCTCATACCCCACCACTTGATCCGGCAACATCTCCACCTGCATCCGCGCCACCACCGGCTGCAAATCCTGTCGGTTACCGTCGTTCCCCAAATCAGGAAACCGCGGCGCCGCCGCATAGGTCCGCGATACCGCCCCCATCAGGAAACCCTCCCACAGAACCACCCTCGGCCTTAACCCCTCGTGCTTCGCCCTCTCCCTGCCCCGCGAATCCAACAACCTCACGTCCCACGTGCCACCACGTCCCGCTGAAAATACCGGAATCGAAAACCGCTTCCGCGTGCCGCTCGGCAACTCCAGTTCGACACGCCGGATGTCCTCGCCGCTCCCGGACCGGCTCCTCACCTCCACCACCGCGTCAAATCCCGCACCGTCATTGTAAACCTCACACCCCATCGAGAACCAACCGGCTTCCCTCACCTGACCGTCATACCCGGTCGGCTGACTGCCATACCCCAGAAAAACATCAAACTGAAGCGCCGCCTCCAGCCGCACCATCCCCACTCCAAACGCCAGCCAGAAAACCAGAACCCAGCCCAAGCTCCAATTAGGGTTACTGCCAGATCGCAAAATGGGTGAATGTCGCGCGTTCATGGAGCCTTGTTGACCTCAAGGCTATAGTCGCATCCCCCCGCTGAGGCAACGCCGTTCTACGAATCCCCCCCCAAGCCCCACGCTCCATAAACCTACGGCATTACAAATCCAGCCCGGCTTTGCACTTCTACTCACCTCCATCCCGTGCTACCTCGTATCCCATAGTCCAGCTCACCCAATTACATCACCAGACCCAACCAAAACCCTGACACCCTCTACCCACCATGCTGATCACACCCATCATCCTACTCCTCATCCTGGCCGGCATCGCCGTGGTCGCCGCCATCGTCGTCGTCTCCATCTATAACCGCCTCGTCGGCCTCCGGAACCGATTCAAAAACGCCTACGCCCAAATCGACGTCCAACTCAAACGCCGCTACGACCTCATCCCCAACCTCGTCGAAACCGCCAAAGGCTACCTCCAGCACGAACGCCAGACTCTCGAAGCCGTTATCAACGCCCGCAACCAGGCCTCACAGGCCAGAGAATCTGCCGCATCCAACCCCGGCAACCCCGCCGCAGTCCAAGCCCTCGTCGGAGCCGAAAGCGCCCACACCGGTGCCCTCGGCTAATTATTCGCCCTCGCCGAAGCCTACCCCGACCTCAAAGCCAACCAAACCATGGCCGGCCTCATGGAAGAACTCACCTCCACCGAAAACCGTGTCTCCTTCGCCCGCCAGGCCTACAACGACTCGGTCATGTCCTATAACACCGCCCGCGAAGTCTTCCCCAGCAACATCATCGCCGGCATGTTCAGCTTCATCGCCGCCGAGTCGTTTACGGTCGAGAACCCCGCCGAACGCGCCGCCCCCAAGGTCTCGTTCTCCTAACTCAACCCCGGCGAACCGCCGCAACAACGGTCCCCATGGACTTCTTCGCACGTCAGGACAAAGCCCGCCACCTCACCGGCAGGCTTCTCATAGCCTTTTCCCTCGCCGTCCTCCTCACGGTCGCCGCCGTCTACCTGCTCGTCGTCCTCATCTTCCTGCGCCCACCCAACCCGCAACAAGCCACGCTCGCTACCTGGCTCTGGCAACCCCAACCACTCGCCATCGTCTGCGCCTCCACCCTCGGCATCATCGGGATCGGCAGCCTCTACCGCATCATCGAACTCGCCTCCGGTGGCCGCGTCGTCGCCCAGTCTCTCGGCGGTGTCCGCCTCCCCGCCGAACCCCGCAATGAATCAGAAAAACGACTCCGCAATGTGGTCGAGGAAATGGCCATCGCCGCAGGTGTCTCCATCCCAGAGATCTACATCCTGCCCGATGAACAAGCCATCAACGCCTTCGCCGCAGGCTACACTCCCGACGATGCCGTAATCGGCGTCACCCAAGGCTGCCTGCAACAACTCACCCGCGATGAACTCCAGGGCGTCATCGCACACGAGTTCAGCCATATCCTCAACGGCGACATGCGCCTCAATATCCGGCTCATGGGAGTCCTCTTCGGCCTGCTCTGCCTCGCCATGGTCGGCCAGATCCTCCTCCGAACCCGCGGCCGTAAAAACCCCCTCCCACTCCTCGGCCTTGGCCTCATCGCCATCGGCGGAATCGGCGTTCTCGCCGGCCGCCTCATCCAAAGCGCCGCATCCCGCCAACGGGAATTCCTCGCCGATGCCGCCGCAGTCCAATTCACTCGCAACCCGGACGGACTCGCCGGTGCCCTGAAAAAAATCGGCGGCCTTCTCACCGGCTCCAAACTCCACTCCGCCCGCGCCCCCGAAGCCAGCCACCTCTTCTTCGCCAATGGCCTCACCTCCAGCTGGTCCAGCCTCTTTGCCACACACCCACCCCTCACCGACCGCATCCGCGCCATCGACCCCACCTTCGAAGGCCGCTTCACCCCCACCCGAAGCCAACCCTCCTCACCACAGCCCGCTACCTACTCCCAACTCTCCCCGTCCCCCCCCCCAACAGCTACCCCTCCCCCTCTCACCGCAGAATCCTGGATCAGCTCCGCCGGTCAACTCGACCCCCAACTCCTCCAACGCGCAGCCGCCTGGCGCAATGCGCTCCCCCCAACAGTCCTGCAAACCCTGCATACACCCCAAGGCGCCACCCAAACGGTCTTCGCCCTCCTCCTCTCCTCCGACATCCATACACTCCAGGCCCAAATCGAAAACATCTCCGCCACCTACGGCCCCAGCTTCACTGAAGCCATACAAACTCTCGCCCCCCACCTCGCTTCCCTCCCCCAAGGCGCCAAACTTCCACTCACGGACCTCTGCCTCCCGGCTCTCCGTGAACTGTCCCCCAACGATCAAACCACCTTCCTCCTCACCACCCGCGTGCTCATCGAAGCCGACCAGGAAATCAACCTCCTCGAGTTCGCCATCCAGAAAAGCCTCCAACGCCACCTCCACTCCCAAACCTCCGACGCCCGACGCCCGTCCATCCGCCACCACTCCCTCCAGCCCGTCGCTCCCGCCTGCGAAATCATCCTCTCAGTGCTTTCCCACCTCACATCCACCCACCCCCAAACCGCCCAACAAGCCTTCGCCGCCGGATCCGCCTCCATCAATCTCCCCAAAAACGCACTGCGCTGGCGTCCCCAAGACAGCTGCGGCCTGGGTGAAGTGGAAAATGCCATCCAAACACTCCAGGAAGTCGCCCCCCTCCACAAACGCAACGTCCTCTACGCCTCCGCCAAGGTCATCATGGCCGACCGCAAAATCACCCCCGAAGAAATGGAACTCCTCCGAGCCCTCGCCGATAGCCTCGATTGCCCCATCCCCCCCATCCTCCCCACCACCTGACAGACTCCTCCCCCTGCGCTTCGCGCCCGGAGCTTCTGTGTTTCTGCCTTTAGGTGTTTCAGAACAATCAGCGGCACGCAGTGCCGCAACTGGATTTCGCGCGGCAAAGTCCACCGTGCAAGAGGGGCACGGCTTGTCCCGGCGTAGCTCGGAGAGCGAAGACGAATCCTGAGTGACGGCAAATCATTGCACCCTCCTCCCACTACGCTCAGCCCTCCGCTCTCCGCGCTTCGCGCCTACCCTCCCAGAAGCAGCGACGGCTTGTTGCGATCCGACCCCGGCGAATAACGCGGGAACGCCTTCAGCTGAAAGGTAAATGCCACGGTAAAATCCAACTCGTCCGACCGGTTGTCCCGCACCCGAAAAGTCAGTGCCCCTGTCCAGCTCCGGAAGTCCCGATAAACCGTGTAAAACTGCTCCTCCAAGGTGGAATCGCTCATCTCATAATGATGCGACATCCGCAAACCCCAGTTCTCATTCAACCGGTAATACAAGGTGCTCAGCAAAAGGTTGTGCCCCTGCGTAAAACCCAGCTGCGGCTCCTCCCGCAAATACCGATGCCCAAACTGCCAGCTCCAAATGTCGTTGGGAGATAAGGTTAAGGTGTGGTTCGAAATCCGGATCCTCGGGTCCTCCACGTCCACCCGAAGCTGCGAAGTCAAGGTCACCCAGGACCACGGCTTCAAATCCAGGTCAGAGAAGAAATCCGAAAAACGCCCCTCACCATCCGGCTTCTCCAGATTCCAGTCCCCATACAAATCCCAGTCCACAACGTCCTCAACCTGCCCTCCGCGCTTTGTCTGAATCCGGTTGCGTAATCCTAAACGCGTCGCCTGCCGCGATGTAATCGAGTCCACCGAGTTGTAGTCCGGAAACCAGTGCGGCAATAGCTCCAGACTCGGCCACTCCGGATCGAATTGCGGCAGCTCCGCCACCGGCGTCGAAGGATCCGGCACATAGGTGTAGTTCAACGCCGGCTGCATGATGTGCCGAACACCATCCAGCTCAAAAAACCGGTTCGATACCCCCGGCCACAACCGTGAAACCTTGAACGACAACTCCGCCCCCGCATTCACTACCCAACGATCCGCCGCATCCAACTCCAACCCCGCACTGTCCGTCTCGCCATACCCCGTATACCTCGCCCCAGCCCTCGGCGTGATGTTCAACCACCCGAAATACGTCAGCGGCATCAACAACTGATGAAAGGTGTCCGCCCGCCACGCCGAAAAATCATCCGCCACAACCTCCACCGGAAATCGCCGCTCAAAATACCCCAGCGAAGACTCACCCTCGTAAAAAAATGGCGTCGGCCCCAGCTGAGTCCTGTACGACGTCAGCTTCAAATCAGGCAACCGCTCAGTCGTCCCATACCAGTCGTTCAGACGCTTCTGCGTCATCAGGTTCAAATCCAAATTCAACCAGGAACGATCCAACTCCAAAAACGTCGCCGGCTGCTGGTTCTCCCGATACTCCGTCTCAAAAAAATCCCTCCGCAAATACGCGTCACTGTCCGCCCGAACCGCCGCACGAATCGTGAAGTTCGTCAACGGCTCCGACAAATGCGTAAACGCAATCCGGTAACGATCAGAATCCAGCGGCACCAACTGACCAAACTCACCCTCCGTGTCGTCCGACCCAATGTCGTGAAGATAATACCCCTTGAAATCCGTCTGCCCCAAACGCCGACCACCGTCATAACTCAAATCCAAACCCGTTCCAAAACCTCGCTTCACCCGGTAATCCGCATGCACCACACCCCCCAGCTTCTCCTCCCAATACCACTCGTAACTCCCCAATAGATACGGACCATACAACGACCGATACCCCGGTAAAACCGACACCCGGTTCACCCGCTCCCCCAAAGCCCGCCGCATATACGGAAAATAAAAAACCGGCACCTTCCCCAAATACACCACCGCATCCCGCGCCTCAAAATACCGCCCCGGAGCAATCGTCAACCGCCGCGCCTTCACCCGATACCCCGGCTCCGCCACATCGTCCGAAGTCATATACGCCCCCTCAGCCACATAGACCTCGTTCGTTAAATCCAAATCCAAACCCCGCCCCGCCGCATACAAGGGCCACCGCCCCGTCCGGAAATCCGCCGTCCGTATCCTCCGATCCAAGAAATTATACTGCAGCCTCGACCCCCGCCAAACCTGGTTGTCCTGACTCAAGATCACCCGACCCTCCACCAAGACATCCCCCGTCCGCTCATCAAACTGCCCCCGGTCCGCCGTCAATGTCGCCCCCTCCACCCGAACCACAAAGGTGTTGGTCACCACACCCAAACCCGTCTCGTAATTATATAAAATATCCCCAGGCGCCAATGCCTCAATCTCAACAACCCGTTCCCCCTCCTCCCCAAATACCCACCCCAGACCCAAACCCGGGCCCAGCAGAATAATCATGATGATTCGACGCCACCTCATGAAGCGCAAAAAGCTAAGCAAACCACCACCCCCATGACCAGCGCCGTTTTGATCCCAAACCAGACCCACCAAAGAGAATGGCCCATGACCTGCTCCCAACTCCTGTAGCTAAAGAACAAGCCCCATCAAACCGATACTTAGACCACAGGTGCCTATATGAGCATCCAAACCATCACCAATTCTGGACACGCCAAAACCCACAAAGGCTCCGGCTATTACCTCATGGAACTTCGCCAACACGCCTCCGAGGAAAACCGGAACCGACGGGAAAGACTCCTCATCAACGACTGGGCCGCTCCCAAAATCAATTTCCTCCCCATCCTCCAGCGCCGCCCCGGCTTCGGCCCCGAATAAAGCTACTCCGCAAACTCCACCTCATAGCCCATCCACTCCAGCATGCCCCGCAACTGGCTGCGCGCAGTTTCTCCCGCCTCCTCCATAATGCCCGCATACCTCGCCGCACGCTCCATCTCCTCCACCGCCAATACTCTCGCCCGCTGCTCCAAATCCTTGTCAAACATCCGCAACATCCCCGTCGTCCTCTCCACCACCCGCGTCTCCCCCTCGTCCAAATAAACCTCCGTCACCCTGGCTTTCGGCAGCTTCAACCTCACCCGCCTCCCCTCCACTTCCACTGCCTCCTCCCCCAATTCACCAAAATCCAACCACGCCTCCACCACCCCGTTCGCCACCAGTAAAACCCGGTTGTCCCCATACCACTTCACATCCTCCACTACCACCACCTTCTCCATCACATACTTCACGGTCACATACTCCGATAAAGCCTGAACCCGCTCCAAAACCGTCGGCGTCTGCTGCATCACCACCACTCCCGCACCCCCTCCCCCTCCACGGCCCGCACCCGCAACGGATAGCCCCACCAGAATCCCCAAAACCAAAAGCCCCACGCTCAATAGCCCAATGATGATCACCCGAGGCGATAACATGCCAGCACTCTAACCAATCCCCACAGAATCATCCACGGCATTCCACCAAACACCCGCAACCACAGAAACTCCAACAACCATCGACACCCAGACCCTTCCCCGCTAGCCTCCACCCCATGGAACTAGCAACATCCCTCGCCCAATTCCCCGCCGCCCGACCCCGCCGCCTCCGCCATACCCCAGCCCTCCGCCGCCTCGTCCGCGAACACTCTCTCCACCCCGACCAACTCGTCCTCCCCTTCTTCGCCCGCCCCGGCCGCAAAATCCGCCGCCCCGTCGGAGCCATGCCCGGAGTCCACCAACTCTCCCCCGATGAAATTCTCCGCGATGCCACAGCCGCCTTCCAGGACGGCGTCCGCTCAGTCCTCCTCTTCGGTATCCCCAAATCCAAAGACACCAAAGCCTCCGGTGCCTACGCCAAAAACGGCATCGTCCAACAAACGGTCCGCCTCCTCAAAAAGGAACTCCCCGACCTGCTCGTCATCACCGACGTCTGCCTCTGCGAATACATGAGCCACGGCCACTGCGGTATCGTCAAAAAGGAAGGCTCCAACTGGACCATCCAAAACGATCCCTCCCTCCAGCTCCTCGCTAAAACCGCCCTCAGCCACGCCGAAGCCGGCGCCGATATCATCGCCCCCAGCGATATGATGGATGGCCGCGTCCGCGCCATCCGCCAAGCCCTCGACAAATCCGGCTTCAACCATACCCCCATCCTCTCCTACGCCGCCAAATACGCCTCCGCCTACTACGGACCCTTCCGCGACGCCGCCGAATCCGCCCCGCAATTCGGTGACCGACGCAGCTACCAAATGGACCCCGCCAATGCCGAAGAAGCCCTCCGCGAAGTCGCCCTCGACCTCGCCGAAGGTGCCGACATGGTCATGGTCAAACCCGCCCTCGCCTATCTCGACATCCTCTGGAGAGTGAAACAAACCTTCGGCCTCCCCACCGCCGCCTACGCCGTCAGCGGAGAACACAGCCTCATCAAAGCCGCAGCCGAACGCGGCTGGATCGATGAACGCCGCGTCACTCTCGAAACTCTCCTCAGCATGCGCCGCGCCGGTGCCGATATCATCATCACCTACGCCGCCCAAGATGCCGCCCGCTGGCTCAAAGAAGAAAACCCCCTGGCCTAACTCCCACCTCCGACATCCCACCTCCGACATCCCACCTCCGACATCTCATCTCCGATCTCCCATATCCCACATCCCACATCCCCCACCCCTAGCCCATGATCTCCGCACAAGCCTTCTACGAAAAACGGGCAGCTCAGCGGGATCGCGAGCTGCACCGCCACTACCACCAGCTCATCCAGCGTCACTACCGCTTCCTCATACCACCACAATCCCGCATCCTCGAAATCGGCTGTAGCTCCGGCGAACTCCTCCACGTACTTAACCCCTCCCACGGGGTCGGCATCGACTTCAGCCCCTCAATCATCCAACAAGCCAAACAGCGCTTCCCCAAACTCGAATTCCATCTCGGATCCGCCCACGCCCCCCCCGCCTCCGGGACCTTCGACTACATCATCCTCTCCGACCTCGCCAACGACCTTCCCGACGTCCAGTCCGTCCTCCAAAATCTCCACCAGTTCGCCACCCCACACACCCGCCTCATCCTCAATTCCTTCAACCACCTCTGGCGCCCCATCCTCCGACTCGCCGAAAGCCTCGGCGCCAAAGCCCCCACTCCCCAGCAAAACTGGCTCTCCTCCCACGACCTGCACAACCTCCTGCACCTCGCCGGCTGGGAACAAATCAAGGAGGAAAACCGTATCCTATGGCCCATCAAAACCCCCATCCTCGGCCCCCTCCTCAACCGCTGGATCGCCCCCCTCCTCAAACACTTCTGCCTCACCATCTTCATGGTCGCCCGACCCCGCCCCCAAACCCTCCCC
>JBMTVN010000112.1:0-11294 GCA_049451415.1 Limisphaerales bacterium
ACGGGGTTAAGAGGCTTGGGTTCAGTAATTTACCGTGGTCCGAGGACGTTGAGGGGGGAGCCAGCGGGGGTGATCGGCGCCTTGGCCATTCCATCCGGAGGTGAGGAGGCGCGGGTGGTTCCCGTTAGCATCAGCCACCCAAATGGAAGGAACTGCGCCGGTTTCAGCACGGCAATAGACCAGCTGGTTCCCGCTGGCGGATTCGCTGGCCCGGAAGTCCCAGGCAGGAGGCGTTGCGGTTGTGAGCGGGGATACCTGTCCGGTGGATGGGTTGAGGCGACAGATTTGAGTGCCGCCATTTGCGAGTTCCGGTTTGAAGTCGCGGTTGAAGTGGTCGGTATCGGGTCGCTGATGCTGGTATTCCCAGGGGACTTTGGAGTTGGGGAGTCGGCGAGGGAAGAGGATCTGGCCATCGTGAGTCCAAGCGGTGAGGTTGGAGCCTCCGCCACGGTTGGTGAGGTTACCGTAGGTCGCCCCAAACCACATGGACTGTCCTTCGGTCAGTGTCTGGAAGTCCGAGCCATCGGGGCGCGCGACACAGACGTCACTCCAGTCATGGCCGGGGTCGTTCCGGAAGTGACACGTTTGAAAGGAGAGCCAGCTTCCATCGGGCGACCAACTCGGCCCGAAGTAGAGGTGGTCGGGATGAGCTGCGACCTGGATACGATCTGTGCCATCAATGGCGCTGGTCCAGATCTGGTAGCCTTGCGGGCTCGCCAGATGATAGGCAACGCGCCCGCCATCAGGGCTCAGGCTGAGCCCATAGGGCAGACCTTCACCCAGTCTCGTGAACTTGCGGGCATCAGAGCCATCCAGATTCATGCTGTAGATTTGTCCACCTGCATCGCGGACGACCTGCACGAGGATCCTTTCGTCCGAGACCAGTAGTGCCGGGGTGTAGAAAACGGCGAGCCGGTCCTTTGTGCAGATTTCCTGTAGCTCATCGCGGTCCAGATCGTAGACCCAAAGATGGGTGGGAGTCTGATGGTAGAACTTGTCGAAGGGCCTGCCCGGGCCGTCACGTCGTTCTTCCATGCTGAGGAAGATGACCCGTCGTCCATCTGTCAGGAATGGTCCCGGTTGCCAGCTGACTTGCCTGGGAATCTGGAAATCGAAGTAACGCAGGTTTGAACCGTCAGCATGGATGAGAGCGGTTCGTCCCTGGGAAGTGAAGAAGAGTCTTTCAGGGCGATGGTTTGGTGTAGCGCCTCCGCCAGACGTGCGGCATCCGGTGAGGGCCGATGTGGAGAGGAGCGAGCTTCCACACAGGCGGATGAAATGACGTCGGTTCAGTTGCATGATCGCAGTTGGAACACGGGCATCGTGCAACCGCGGGGGAGGCTCAGGCAAGACTTGCTCCAAGACCTGGCGGAGGAATCCTGCCGGTCAGGACGGTGACTATCCCGTCCGCTGTGTGGGATCCCTATCCGTTGAAGGGTTCTTGTATGAAGCGTATGCCGGTAGGGTCATGGCTTGTCCCGGCGTAGCTCGGAGAGCGAAGACGGATCCCGCGTGACCGGGGAAGTATGGAGTTGGTGCAGGGTGTTGCAGGTACACGGGAGTGTGCCTCGACCTGAGCGGGATGGATTCAAGTAGGACCCTCCTCGTTGACCTAGTAGGTCCCGGGTGATTTTCCGGGGTCACGCCAGCGTCCGAGAGGCCCAAGCCATTGCTGCGCTCCGGCCTTCACGAAGTCCAATTCAGTGCCGGCTTGGAGCAGGCGGAATCCTTGGTCGAGGGCCCGCTGCATATCCTCGGTTCCGGTGACATAGCGGCCGGTGGCTTTACCGTTTTGCTTGGCTGCAGTTACAACGCGTTTCATGGCTTCAGCCACGCGCGGGTGTGCCATGTCGCCGCGAAGTCCCATGGAGAACGACAGGTCGCTGGGCCCAACAAACAGGACATCCACTCCGGGGGTGGCGGCGATTTCGTCAATCTGTTCAAGGGCTTTCTCTTCTTCAATGACGATGACTGTCACGACGTTTTGGTCGGCGAAATCGTAATAACCTTCCGGTGCGGTCCAGCGGAACGAGGCCAGGCCGGCGCCCGAGCCGCGTCGGCCGTAGGGGGGGTAATGGCAGGCATCGGCGGCTTGCCTGGCCAGGGCCGGGGTACTCGAAAAGGGGAAGATCACACCGAGCACGCCGGCATCGAGAACGCGTTTGGCCATCCAGAGTTCGTTGACGGGAACGCGGGCAAAGGGAACGGCCGGGAGTCCGCGTGTTCCCAGAACGATGGATCTTACGGTATCCAGGCTGACCGGCGAGTGTTCCATCTCGATCCAGAGGAAGTCGAAGCCCATGGCGGCGGCTTGGATGGCGGGTTCGGGATGGTTGACACTGACCGTCAGGCCGATGGCGGGCTGGTCGCTTTCGAGACGGACCTTGACGGGGTTACGCCAGGGTTGGGGTGTCGGGGTATTGGACATCTTGTGAGACCGTGAAGTTGGCTGATTTGGAGGACGAGTCAAGTCGTGGTCGGACCATGGTACTAGCTTCCGTCCAAACGAGTTAAACCCGTTTGCCCCCGTCAAAATGGGCTTATGGCCCGTTTTTGTGCCCTAAAATAAGCGCTGGCGGGGAGTTGTCATGGTCCGGCCACGACTGAGTTTAGGGGGTGGTGATGCGGTAGAATTGCGATGGGTATTGGCTGGAGGTGGGGAGGTGGAACGAGGTGGTGCCGGATTGGTTGGTGAGGGTGGACAGGGTGGTCCAGGTATTGAGGTTGGTGGAGGTGTGGAGGGTGAAGCTTTGGTTTGGCCAGCTTTGAACTTCGAGTGTTTCCGTGTCATGGGGGATTAGTCGTGGGGGTTCCGTGACCGTGAGCAGCTGGTTGGGTTGGATGGCATGGAGTTCCTGGGTGATGCCTGAGGGCCATTGGATCTGCAGGGTTTCGATCCGCGTTGCCTTGCCGAGGCCGAAGTGGGCGCGCAGGTGGTTTCCGTTGTTGGGATCGCCTCCGCTGATGTCCCTGCGTTGCCAGCGCGACTGGCCTGAGTATACGGCGAGGAGGCGGATCTGGGCTCCGATGCCTTTGCGATTCGAGGCGGTGCCGACGAGATTCACCGCGAGCCAGGCGTTGTCATTTCCGCGGTTGTGGAAGAACTGGTTGGCGGTTTGGATGCTGGCGTAATCGTCGCCGTTCAGCAGGTAGAGATCGAGGAACCCGTTGTTTTCGTCGTCGAACCAGATCCCTTTGTAGGTACCGGCCTGGGACGGGGCTGTGATGTAGGGGATCATGGAGGAGGTGACGCGGGAGATCGTTCCGTTTCCGTTGTTGCGGAACAGTTTATTTCCGTCCGTGTATCCGGCCACGAAGAGGTCGAGGAAGCCGTCATTGTCGTAGTCGATCCAGGAAGCGTGGTTATGGGTACCGACGATGGTGGTTGCTCCGTCCACGGGTTCGAAGTCGGTGTTGCCGAGGTTGCGGTAGAGGCGGCTGGTTCCATTGAAGGCGGTGACATACAGGTCCAGCAGGCCGTCGTTGTCATAGTCACCCCATGCGCCGTTGATAGCCGGGGTCAGTGTGCTTGTGACGGCATTTGCCAGGGCCTCGAAGCGGCCGTGCCCAGCATTCAGGAACATGTAGCTGCGGGACTGTTGCATACTGGGGATAAAGATATCTGGCCAACCGTCGTTGTTGATGTCGCCCCAGCAGGCTCCGCCCCAGGTGTTGAGGCTTGCGATTGGGCCGGCCTCGGTGGTGTCGAGCTTCTTGAAAGTACGGTTTCCGAGATTGCGATAGAGTGCGTTTGGCAGAGTCACGTAGAAGTCGACCAGCCCGTCCCGGTCGAAGTCTGCAGTGGCGCAGCCCCACCAGTCGCCTCCCAAGCCGGTCACGGGCAGAGTCTCGAACATGCCGTGGTCGGTCCCGAAGCCGATTGCCGTGCCTTGGTCGTCCCCGCACAGCAGGTCAGAGTTTCCGTCGCAGTCCCAGTCTCCCCAGAATCCGAGCCATTGGTGAGCGGAGGCGTTCGGAAATGGATTTGGCGAATGGGAAAACATTCCGTTGCCGTTGTTCCGATAGATGGCGGGCTTGCCAAAGCCATAGCGGTTGACGGACAGGTCTAGGAAGCCGTCGCCATCCATGTCACCACATCCTCCGTAGCCGGACACGCCGAGATCCTCGACGTGTGGTCCACGGGCGACTTGCACGAAGAGCGGGTCGACCCACAACTGGGCTACGAGGCTGGTGACCGATCCGAAGTTGTTTGAGACGAGGACATCGTATCCTCCGGCTTGTGACGTCTGGACATTGGAGAGAGCAAGGGTGGGATAGGTTTGCTGGGCTAGGGGGGATCCCTGGTGTCTCCACTGGTAGTGGAGGGGTTCATCGCCCTTGGCGGTGACGATGAATGTGGCGGTTGCACTGACTCCGGCCCACTGGTGGGCGGGTTGTCCGGTTCGCTCGATGGTTGGCGGAACACCGGCGATGCAGGGGTGGTTTAGCGTGGCGCAGCAGAGGTTTACGGCGAGGGGCAGGAGTGCCCAAGGGTGACAGGGATCCTTCATAGTGCTTGATCGGGTTTGCAGGAAGCGACCAACCCTCGCGGGCCACGGGCCGAAAGAAGATGAGCCAGGGCTCGTGTCGGGTAGGCTGCAACATCGCACTGGTTTGCCTGACACGCCACCGGCAATTCCGGAAAGCGTCCCAGGCTTCATCGATGGATTGCAGCGTCGGGGGGTTCCTTCATGAGGGAGCTTGGCAAGCGTTCGTTGGCGGTTATGCTCTCCGGCGATCTCCTGAGCGATTTAACCGGTCAAGCACAGCCATGAAGACTTTCCCTCGATCCCTGTTTCGAATCCGTCCTGGTCTTCTTGCGTTGGTGGCGGCTGTCACCCTGGGCCAGGTAGAGGCCAGCAGCGTGCGTCTATGGGATACGGGCAAACCCCTTGATGCGGGCTACAACGAAGTGCAATGGACGGGATGGAAGGCAGTGACCTCGGAGCAATTTGACGTTGAGCCGGACCCGGCGAAGGCGGCCTCGGATCCGGGCTATTACGGTCGGGAATACGAGTTCAAGGGGGATGCGGTGATCGAGAACGGGAAGATCATCGTGGTATTCAATTCAGGCACGGGCTTGGTTCAGGTCTATGACCGGTCACCTGCTGGAGGCCACGCCGTTCCAGGGGAAGCTGCACGTCTCAATCTGGGGCGGTGGCACGCCACGCCGTCTGTGATTCGGAGTGCCAATGATGAAGTCCTGCTGAGGCTGTCGTTGCTCGATGGCGGCTCGGTTCTGTTTGCGGTGGACCGGAGCGAGATCGTGTCCGTGCAGCCGGAGGGGCCTGTTTCCGGTTTGCAGATCTCGCTTCCGCTGGCCTACGCCGTGATTCCGGGCTTTGTTGCTGACGACCTGATCTTTGCTCCGTCGCATTGGTCGGGAGGTTTTCCTCTGCATCTCCCGGTGGAACAGATGTTCGTGGGGTTGCTTCAGGGCGAAGGGAGTCAGGTGGTGTTCACTTGGCCGGAGGGGAGGCAGAGCTTGCGGCTTCGGCCACCGGATGGGGATGGGCGAGTGTCCCTTGAATTTCAGCCGGATGGCAAAGCTCTTTACCTTGGAGTGCAGATTGCGCCGGGCATCTGGCATCGCGAGCCGTTGGTGCGGTCGTTTCTGGAGAAGGACGCTGCATTGGAATCGTGGAAACCGCCGTTCGCCGCGAAGTGGAAGACGCAGTTGGAGGAGGCGGGGGTGCGAACCACGTTTGCCTTCCGTGATTCGAAGGATCAGATCTGGCGTGGGGTAGCTGGATCCTACACCTATCCTGCTTGGATTGAGGACGGGCAGGCTTATTACCATCTCAGCAAGAAGATCCCGCCGCGGGGTGAGTCAATCATCTATCACCTTGAGGGCAACGGCACGCCGGAGGGCATTTCCACGCCGGTGGACATGCTGAAGGCGTCGCTTGGGCGAAGTGCCAGCGATGCGATTCGTGATCTTCCGGGGCGCAAGTTGCGGACGCATCATCGTCGGGCTGGCGGCGATGTGCATCGGGCCTGCACCTGCGGTTACACCGAGGCGATCCAAGCCTTGTTTGAAGCCGGACTGGAAGTGGAGAACCGGGACATCATCGCGGCCTCCGTTGCGGACATGAACTTTTTCGTGGAACAGCACGTGGCGCGGATTGATGAGTATCGTGACTTTGCTCAAGAGTTGGAGAAGATGCTGGATCATCCGTCGTCGGGGGCGACGCAGCCCTTGCGCGAGGCGTTGCTTCCGTTGGTGCGGAAGATTCCGGAGGAATGCCGTGTGCAGGCGGACAACATGAAGTCGGCCGAGCATGCGGCGGAGCTGACCCGCAGGACGCTTGCGCTGACCGAGAAGCAGAGTCCGGACAACCTCAAGGCCTACATGGATTTGCTGGATGCGTGGCGGGCGATGGGTGGCGCGCAGGATTACGTGCTGGCGCTGTGTCATATGGTGGCGCGTGATGTCTTCCAGCAGGCAGGCTATGGCGCAGTGGCCAACCCGGAATCCGTTGAGCTGGCGCATAGGGTTCGCGAGCGATGCCGGCAGGTTCTGCGGAATGCCGACGGGTATGAAATCTGGGCGGACTATTGAGATGGTGAGTCCGGGCGTTTCCGAGGTTCAAATCATGATACGACTTATTCCGACAATATTCATTCTGTGCGTTTTGTTCCTGGCGGGCGGGTGCGGACCGCAAGGGCCGAACGCGTCCAACAGCAACCCTGCTCCCGAACCGGCCCCCGTCGAGGAGGCGGGTGACAGCGCAGCAGCTGAGACTCCGGCTGAACAGCTATCGGCCATGGTTTTGATACCGGGGGGAGTTTTCCAGATGGGCGATGACGACGAGATTGACGCACCGGTGCATGAGGTGGAACTGGATGCGTTCTATATGGATACCCATCTGGTGACGCAGGAGATGTATGAATCGTTGATGGGCTCCAATCCATCGCGGTGGAAGGGGGAGAAGAATCCGGTGGAACAGTTGCGCTGGTCGGATGCGGTCCTCTTCTGCAACAAGCGATCCGAGCGCGATGGGTTCAAGCCCTGCTATGATCCTGAGACTTGGGCGTGCGACTTTTCCGCAGACGGATATCGGCTGCCGACCGAAGCCGAGTGGGAGTATGCCTGTCGGGCCGGGACCACGACGCCGTATTTCTTCGGCAGCAGCCCGGCGAAGATCGGCGAGTATGCGTGGTATGAAAAGAACTCCGGGGGGCATCCGCGACCGGTCGGCCAAAAGAAGCCGAATCCCTGGGGCCTGTACGATATCGCAGGCAACGTATGGGAGTGGTGCAACGACTACTACGATGTCGACTACTATACTGTGTCCCCGCGTTCCAATCCCACGGGACCGGCGCAGGGCCAAAACAAGGTGCTCCGGGGAGGGGCCTGGCGGTTCAGCGACGACAATTGTCGGTCAGGCTATCGCTACAACGAGGCGCCGGGTTCTGCCGATGTCTGCTTTGGTTATGACATTTACGGGTTTCGGTGTGTCAGGGGCGGTGGGCGCTGAGCGGGAAGCGCGAAGCGGGAAGGGCTGAGGGTGAGCGCCCGTGCATTCGCGGGGCGCAGGAGTTGGGAGCCGGGAGTTGGAAGCTAGGGGATGGCTGCATCGCGTGTTGCGCGATGCAGGGAGAGGGAGAGGGAGGGGCACACTCCCGCGTGCCCGGAAGGCTGGCGACGATCCTACAAAGTGCTCAGGGCTCGTGTAACTCGCCCCTCCAGAGTGCGCGATTGTCTGTATGACCCCGGAGGGGGGGCTGCACACCGCCAACTGCCAACCTCACTCTTTGGAGAGAGCGGCGGTTTGTGGATTGCCGGGTGGGTTAGGGCTTCCGTTTAGCCACTGGGCGAACACAGGGTCATTCCACACGTCCGCTGCCATTTGCTGGTAGCCTTCGGTGAGCGGGTGGCTGGCATCGGCATAGAGCGGGCTTGGCAAGGTGCCGGGCACCACATGGGGGATACTCTGTTCGCTCAACCAGGTTTCGACGGTATGGATCCACTCCCTGAGCCGGGGCTGGTTGTCTTCAGCGAGCAGGTGTTCGTTGAAGGGGCCTACGACCACCAGGACTTCGTTGTTGCGGTCTTGCAGGAGTTGGACGAGGCGTTGGAATGCCGCCCATTGGAGGGAGGTGTCGGGCTTGACCCAATCAAACCGTGTCGAGCCCTTGCCGGTGGTGGACCACGGGCGATGGCGCGGGCTGTCCGGTCCACGTTCGGGATCTGCTGCGGGTTCGGCGGGGACGCGCAGGGTGATCTGGGCGAGGGGATCCTTGTAGGCATTGGGGAAGCGGGGAGGCTCGCTCCCGACTTCTTCGAGCGTCCATGCAACGACGTTCTTTTGGCCGAAGTAGGCGATTTGCAGATGGCTGGCCCACTTGAGGAACGTGAGTTGGCGTTCCAGCACGGCGACAAGGCGCTGGTTGAGGTCGGATTTGTAGCAGGGGATACGAGGTGTGAACTGCGGCACGAGGCCGGCGTGGTTGAAGCGTTCTTCCTTGGTGGTTTGCAGGTCGGCTTTCGGGCTGCTCATCCAGAGCACATTGCAGTGGAGAATGACCCTGGCGTTGCGGATGGAGGCGCCGTCATGCCGCACCAGTCCTTCGAGTGCGAGGGGGAACAGTCCGTTGACACCGGCGTTGACGAATCGTGAGGGCTGGCTGGCGTGTTGGTTCAGGAAGTGGGAGAAGGTTCCGTCGGGTCTCACATATTCACCCCAGACCACCGAATCGCCCACGACGAAGACATTGGTGGGCGAACTGCGGTCGAGGTGGCGTTCGTAGAGCCAGTAATCCTTGCTGAGGTTGTAGGGGATACGGTAATCGGCGCCGGTGTCGAAGCGTTCGATGTGTTTCCATGCGACTGGAGTGAGCAGCAGGATGGTGAGCGTTACCGTGGCCACAGCCAGCCAATGGCGGAGGCCGAGCCGGATGGCGTTCACGAAGTGCGTGTCTTCCGCCGGGCTGGGCTGCGGGTTCTGGGCAATGGTTTCAGATTGGGCTTTTGGGGACATGTCAGAACTGGAAGTAAATGAAGGCCCCGCCTTCGCTCGCGAAGATGCACAGGTAAAGGATCATGCAGACGGCTGTGGTGACACGGACGAAGCCGGTGTGAAGGAAAGGTTGCAGCCGGGATTCAAAGGCGAACTGGTAAAGCCAGATGGCGCTGACCAGCAGGAGGAGGAGTGCGGGCATTTGTGGTGCGTGCCAGGCGCCGGTGAAGATGCGTGAGACGATGAGCAGGGCATCGTCCAGTGAGGCTGCGCGGAAGAAGATCCAGGCAAAGCAGACGAAGGCGAAGGTGGCGAGTTGCTTGAGGAGCCGCGGAACGCGTTCGCGGTAGAAGGCCGATCGCTCGAGTTCGCGAGTGATGAGGATACCGAACGCATGTAGCGCGCCCCAAATGACGAAGGTCCAGGCGGCACCATGCCAGATGCCCGAGATCAGGAACACGATCAGCAGGTTGCGATAAGTGACGAGTGAGCCGTGCCGGTTGCCTCCGAGTGGGATGTAGACGTAGTCGCGGAACCAGGTGGAGAGGCTGATGTGCCAGCGCGACCAGAAGTCGCCAAGGCCCGAGGCGAGGTAGGGATTGTTGAAGTTCAACATCAGGTTGAAGCCCATGACCTTGGCGACACCGCGTGCCATGTCGGTGTAGCCGCTGAAGTCGAAGAAGATCTGCCAGGCGAAGGCGAACGTGGCCAGTGCGAGCGAGGTGGCGTCGAAGGCTGACGGGTTGTCGAAAACCCGTTCGACGTAGAGCGAGAGGTAATTGGCCATGGCCAGTTTTTTGAAGAGGCCGACGAGGAAGAGTGACAGGCCGTCGGTGACATCCTTGATCCGGATCTCCGGCGGGTTGTCGAATTGCGGCAGGAGGTTGCGGGCGCGTTCGATGGGGCCGGCAACCAGCTGGGGGAAGAAGGACACGAAAGTGGCGAACCGGATGAAGCTGCGTTCGCGCCTTACCTGGCCGCGATAGAAGTCGATGGTGTAGCTCATCGACTGGAAGGTGAAGAAGGAGATGCCGACCGGGAGCAGGTATGCGGCACCAAGGGGCATGAGCGAGGCTGGGTCGGGCAGGCGGGCAGAGACGTGGGCTGCAGCCAGGAGGGCATTCAGGTTTTCCGTGAAGAACCCGGCGTATTTGAAGAACACGAGGATGGCGAGGTTGTTCACCAGACTGACGAACAGCCATACGCGGCGGCTGCCCAGGAACGCCCCCAGCGCCATCATGAACAGGATGCCGGTCAGCGTGAGCAAAGTGGGGCGCAACGTAGCCGGGGCGATGAGGGCCGAGGCGGCTGTGGCGGCGGTCAGGGCTGTGGAGACCAGGAACGCACGCCGCAGGACCGCATCATCGAAGTCCAGGTGAAGGAGTCTTTTCAGGAGGGGGAAAGCTGTCTTTGCTGGCGGACAATGGTCCATCAGGGCGACGAGCACGTAGTCCAGCGCGGTGGAATAGAGGATCAGGATCAGGTAGTAGGGGTTCCACCATCCGTAGAAGAAATAGGAGGCGAGCATCAGCCAAGGCAGCCAGAGCCGGGTGCGGCGCAGTGCCAGGAAGACCGGCAGCACCAAGGCCAGGAACAGGACGAAGGTCCAGGTGTGGAAGAGCATGATAACTAGGGCTTCACCCTCGCGGCCCACGCGGAGACTTCCTCCGCGGTGGCGCGTCGGACACAACGGAACCCGCAGAAGTCGGTGTAGAAGCAGGCATCACTGTCGCCGGTGCGTTCGCCTTGTCGCAGCTCTGCCCGGCACATCGAGGCACTGGCCTTCCAGGATCCCCCGCGGAGCACGCGCTTCACGTCCTCACCGGTGTTGGGTGGGCCGGTGGGATTCGTGTCCGGGCTCGAGGCGTAATACTCCGGATCGTAGACGTCCTCGCACCACTCCGAGACGTTGCCGTAGAGATCATGAATGCCCCAGCCGTTGGGCTGCTTGGTGCCGACCGGGTGTGTCTGCTCGCCCGCGTTGTCGGCGAACCAGGCGAACTGGCGCAGCTTCGACTCGGAACCGAAGTCATAGGAGGCCCTTGTTCCGGCGCGGCAGGCATATTCCCACTCGGCCTCGGTGGGGAGTCGATACCCATTGGCTTCGTAATTGCAGTCCCAGTCGGGTGTCTTTTCATCGTAGCAGGGTTGCAGGTGTTCCATGAGGGAGCGCTCGTTGCAGTATTGTTTCGCGTCCCGCCAGCGCACGCGTTCCACCGGTTGGTTCGGGTTGTCCTGCCAGTGGGATGGGTTGGGCAGTTGGGCTTCGGTGAACATGGCATGGGTGACCTCATAGGTATCCATCATGAAACCAGTCACAGTAACCCGATG
>JBMTVN010000113.1:0-11212 GCA_049451415.1 Limisphaerales bacterium
GTTAAGTCTCGATGGTTTGGGGGTTTTTCCGGGTAGGGGCAGGCCGAGGGTGTTATGGGCGGGACTGGCCGGGGGGGTGTCTGCTTTGGGGGAGTTACAGCGGCGTATCAGCAAGGCGGTGATGGATTATGGGGATCACCGTGAGCTGAAGTCATTTCAACCTCACATCACGATGGGGCGTTTCAGGCCGGAGTCGGGTCTCGAGGTCGATGCAGGTTTTTTGGGGAGTGTGGCTGACGGCATGAGGAAGGAGAAGTGGACCGTGAGGGAGGTGGTATTGATGCGGAGCGATCTGCATGCGGCTGGTGCGAGGTATACGATCTTGAGCACTGCGACCTTGGGGTAAGAGGATGTTGCTTCCACTGAGTGATGCCCCCAACCCGAGAGGGGTTCCGGTTGTGACCTATTTGCTGATTGCGGCAAATGTGCTGGTGTATTTTCTGGTCACATTGCCCTTGGGCGTCAGGGCACCTGACTTGGACGATCCGGCACTGCGGGAGTATTTGGAGGTTATGCTGCAGTTTGTTCCTCCGGGGATGGATTGGAGAACCGTTCTGGGTGGGATATCGGCGTATGACGTTTATGTTTTTGAGCACGGGTTTCGTCCCGCTGCCCCGGAGTGGACAGATTTACTGACCTCCATATTTCTGCATGGGGGGTTCATGCATTTGGCTGGCAACATGTTGTTCCTATGGATTTACGGGGACAACGTTGAGCACCGGATGGGGTGGTGGTGGTATTTGGGCGCGTATTTGGCGACGGGGGTGGCGGCCACCTTGTTTTACAGTCTTTTTGTGGGGGGATCTCCGTTGCCTTTGGTGGGGGCGTCGGGGGCGATATCGGGTTTGTTGGGTTTTTATTTTCTGTGGTTTCCGAGGAACACTGTGCGGTTGTTTGTGTTTCTTTTCCCTATTTTCATGAACGTGGTGGAGATTCCTGCCCGTTTAGTTTTGGGGGTTTACCTGATCATTGACAACCTGTTGCCGTTTCTGGTGTCGCAGGGAGGCGGGGGAGGAGTTGCGCACGGGGCGCATTTGGGGGGCTTTTTGGCGGGATTGGCGATGGCTTGGTATTGGGATCGGCGCGAGTTGGAGAGAGGGGGAGAGGAGTACCGGACGGAGGCGGGAGCTGAGGACGCGGAGGGGGCGGTGGGTGACAGCTTGGGTGCGGCGTTGGAGGAGGGGGATTTCAGTCGGGCGGCGCGGCTTTACTTTGCGATTGCTCCGGTGGATACCCGGGGTGTTTTGGGAGCCGGGAATGGGTTGGCGCTGGCTGACTGGCTTGGTGGTCATGGGCATCCACAGGCAGCGCTGACGGTGTATCGTCGTCATCTGAGGGATTACCCGAGGGGGCCGGGTTTGGCTGAGGCGCATTTGGGGGCCGGCATGATTCATCTGCGCGAGCTGGGGCAACTGCCTGCCGCACGACAGCATTTTCTGGAGGCCCTGGAGTCTGGTCCAGACGACGCGGTGGAGCGTCGGGCGCGGGAAGGACTGGCGCGGGTGAAAGCGCTGCAGAAATTTGGAGGGGCCTGATGGCTGTTTGGGGGCACGGAGGCCGCAGGCATCCGGCTTTCATGTTGAGTGCGTGCGGCCGGTGTGGGTTCGGGTGGCGTTGGCGCGATTTATGGCAGCGAGGGGGTTTGGACTCGATAGAACCGATGTGGGCTGGCGGGGATGGGGTCGGTGATTTCGACCCAGCCGCCTCCGGAGGTCGCGGGGATGTTGATCAGCGGAGTCCAATTTCCGGCGAGCGTATCCAGGTAGAGAATGGAGTAGGAGATGCCTGGTGACGTTTCGAGCAGGAGTCGGTTGTGGTTGCCGGATGGGGCTTGTGCATTCAGGGCGAGGCGGCTGGCTGCCGAGGTGGGATTCGTGCCCGAGACGAATTCAGCATAGTTGCTCATGCCATCCTGGTCGTTGTCCGCATTGGCGTCGTCTGCGTTGGATGGATCCAAGGCAAAGCCGGTTTCCCAGTCATCGAGCATGCCATCGTTGTCGGCATCGAGGTTGGTGCGGGGTGTGCGGCGACCGGCGGTGGGGATGGCGCTGAGCCAATTGGCGGGGTCGTTGGCGTAGAGGTCGGGCGAGGCTTTTTGCAATGAGTTTCCGAGTCCGATTCCATTGGTTGGCCAAGGCGTGGAGGCGGTGTATTTGATTTGTTCCACGAGGACATAGGGGACGAGGCCGGTATCCGGTCCGCTGGTTTGGGGGGTATCGGGGCGTTCGAGGGCGATGGTTTCGCCTTCATTGGCGAGCCGGCCTTCGAAGGGGCCGAGGACACGGGTTTGGGCTGGGACGAGGTAGCGGTGGAGGAAGTGCTGCAGGATCTCGGGATTTGTGGATGGGTTGAAGCCGACGAGAAGGATGGATTCCAGTGGTTGGAGCGTGGTGTTTTGGGGGAAGGAGAACTGTATTCCACCGGAGATTCGCCAGGTGTTTTCCGGGTGTAAGCTATCGTAGAGGGGGATGGGGTTGTTGCTCAGGTTGGCGATTTCCAGGAATTCTGCATGGGCGGGGTTATTGAAGTCGCCGAGGTCCGGGGGGGTGGCGAGGATTTCCTGGATGGTGATGGTGCCGATGACGTGGCCGGGGTGGGGGGCTCCGGTGCCGGATCTGAAGTGGGTGAGGCTGGTGGGGTTGGAGGTGCCGAAGGAGGTATTGAGTTGGGGGGCGAAGTCATGGCCGATACTGGTGGTTACCCGGCCGAGGGAGACCCCGTTGGCGGTGGGGCCGAAATGGAATTGGGATCGGTAGCCGGTGAGCGTATCGAGCACGCCGGCTTCTGACAGGTAGATGGAATCCCCGAGGTAGGAATTGAGGGTGAAAGGCGTGATGGAACCGGGGCCGCCATCGAGCTGGTATTGGTAGATGACGAGGTAACTGTTTGCGGGGATGGTGGTATTGGCGGGGATGCGGAACTTGCGCAGGTCATCCGGGTCATCGCTGAGGAACCATCCGCCCACGTTTACGCTTTCGCTGGTGAGGTTATAGAGCTCGATGGCGTCCTCGAGAGGGGGGTCTGTGTGGGCGAGGATTTCGTTGATGACGATTTTGGTGAGTGGCAGGTAGTTGGGTTCACCCGGGCTTGGGGTGGAGATGAAGGGGACAAATTCCGCGCTGCCGTCGGGGAATCGGCCGAGGGAGGCATCGGTGGGCATGGGTCCGTAGGATGCGGTATCGATGATGGAATTGTTATCAGCGAGGACCACATTTCCTGCCCATGGACTGAGTTCGAAGGGCAGGTGGGTGGGGTCTGAGCCGGGCTGGTTATCAGCGGTGAAGACGATTCGCCCGGAGGCACTGATGTAGGAAAGCGGGGCGATGGTGGGGGTGGTGAGGAGTCCGGCGATGGAGGGGTCATTGGAGAGTGTCAGGCCGGAGAGCGTGATGGGCAGGGTGGAGGTGTTGAGGAGCTCGATCCACGGTGAGGACGACAGAGGGTTCGTGAGCCACTCATTGATTCGCAGCGCGCTGGCGGTTCCCAGCGCGTGGATGTCTGAGTTGATGGATGCAGGTGTTGGGGAAGCCAGCAGAGTCCAGCCTGAGGGGGTGAAGCCGCATGATTTATCGGGGATTTGGGGGCCGTAGGAGATCTGGTCCAGTCGTGTTCCTTGCGGGCTGAGGAGCGTGAGGGTGGTGCCGTCGCGAGGCAGTCCGCGGGCGATATTGGGGACGGATTGGGGTTGGGTTGAGTTGGGGAGGGAGGGTTCGCAGGTGATGAGGAGGTAGCCTCCGGGCTGGAGCAGGGTGCTGGCGGGGAAGGTCCAGTCAGGATTCGAGGGGTTGCCGATGGCGAGGCTGCAGTTGGAGAGGTCGTAGGTGGTTGATCCCGGGTTATGGAGTTCGATCCAATCGGCGGTGCGGCCCTGGAAGTCGGTGGCCAGGGAGCGGTTGTCGGCGAGGAATTCATTGATTCTGGGGCTGGTGGGGGATGGCAGGAAGTTGCTTTGGCCGGGGGTGGCGCTGAAGGGGAATTCCGTGATGCGGCCGGTACCATCGGGGAATCTACCGGAGGAGACGGATTCCGATTGGGAGGCGTAGGTGACCGTATTGATGGTGTTACCGCTGGGGCTGATCAGGCTGATGTTGCCTCCACTGGCGGATATCTTGAAGGGGGTGTGGTCGGGGCCGGGTTGTTCATCTGCATGGATGAGCAGGAAGCCTTTGGTTGGGATGAAGATGGGGCTGGTAAACCGGTGGACGTGACCTGCGTGGCTGAGGCTGTAGTCTTTGAGGGCGAGCGGGAAGGAGGAGCTGAGGTTATGGATCTCGATCCAGTCGTCTTCGCCGGGCAGGGGATTGGCGAGCCATTCATTGATGGTGGCCTGGTCGGGAGTGGCGGAGGGGGCGATTTTGTTGCTGGTGCCGGGTGAGGGGTTGCAGAGCGTCCAGGGCGAGGTAGTGGAGAGCCGTCCGATGGTGAGGTTGGGGATTGTGGGCCCGAAGGTGATGGAGTCGATGCGGTTGGTGTTGGCGTCGTATAGGCTAAGGGTTTCTCCCGCGGTTTTCAGGCTGAAGCCCAGGTGGAGTCCGGAGGTGGTGAGGTTGGTATCGGCCCAGACGACGAGGAAGCCTCCGGCGGGGATGGTGGCATTGGCGGGGAAGACGTAGCGTCTGGGGTTAGAGTTGTCGGAGATGCTCCAGTTTCCGAGCTGGGCGGATGAGGTTGTGGGGTTATGGAGTTCGATCCAATCGGGGAGGGAGCCTTCGTGCGGGGTGGTGCCGAGGTTTTCGGTCAGGATTTCCGAGAGGAGGACGCGAGGTGGGGCTGGTATGGGGTTGGCGGATCCCGGGGAGCCGAGAGGGTTGCTGCTGGCGAACCAGGAGCCGGCGGCGTCGGGGTCGGCGTAGGGGTCGGATAGTTCGAGTGAGTGTCCGTGTCCATCGGCTGCGGTGGGCCAGGGGAAAGAATCGTCGTAGGTGACGGAATGGATTACTGCGCCGTTGGGATCGAGGAGAGCGAGTCGTTCCCCGCTATTGGAGAGGGAGCCATTGAAGAAGCCGGAGACTTGGACTTGGGGATAGCGTTGGGCGAAGGCGACCGGGTCGAGGTTTGAGGCGATGATGATGGATTGGCCGCCCTGGATGGTGGAGTTGGCTGGGAAAGTGAAGTCGACGCCCTGGATGCGCAGGTTATCGAGTGTGACGGGGATGGAGGCGAGGTTGGAGATCTCGACGAATTCCAAGGCTTCGTTGCCTTCGGGGTGATACATGATTTCCGTTATACGGAGAGGCACGGAGGGGAGGTTTACGAGGAAGGGGGCTTCGAGGAGCGCGGACCATTCGTCATTGAGGAGAGTCCTGGCCTTGACGGTGGCGGATTGGGTGAGGGTGAAGGGGGTGGTGTATGGGATGGCGGTGGGGGAGGGGAGCCATTGGGACGGTTCGGTTGCGGTGAGGAGGGCATCGATGAGCATGTCGCTGCTGTTGGCGGCGACATTGAGGCCTTGGATGGTGAGGATATTCTGGCCGGCCTGGAGGGTGTTGAGGTGGTCTGAGACGTCGAAGAGTTGCCATTCGACGGCGGCGTTGTCGGGGTTGCTGGTGGTGGCGCTTGAATTCCAGGCGGGGTTGTCGGGTGCGTTGGCTGAGGCGATGACCACGCCGTTCAGCATGGCGACGAAGCCGTCGTCATAGCGGACCTGCAGTTTGAGTTGTTCCAGGCCCTGGAGGTCGGCGGGGTTGAGGGTGAAGGGGATGCGGAGGAAGACGGAGGGCTGGAGGCCGCTCATTTCGGTGAGGAGATTGATGCCGATGAAGTCCTGATAATCGGCGCTGAGGTCGTAGCCTGCTCCGGCGGTTCCGGTTTGCCAAGCGGAGTCATTGAACGGTTCATTGCCACCTGTCCAGGAATTGCCGAGCTGACTTCCACCGTTGGCGGTGGAGGGCACGAGTGCTTTCTTGGGTGTATTGGCGTTGACGAGTTCTATGTTGCGGATCGTGGAGTTGGGGGAAGATGCGGGGTCGGTTCCGTCTGTGGTGTAGTAGATGTTCCCTGCGTTGGCCTGGAGAGTGAGGTTGAAGCCGGGCGGGATAGTACCGCCGTGCTGGTTCAGGGACGGGGTATGATCGGAGGCGTAGAGTCCGGCGTTTTTGAGGTGTTCGATGATGAGGTTCCTGCGTTGAGGGATCCAGATGGCCTGGATGGTATCGAGCAGTCCGGGGATGGCGGGGAGGAGGGTGTTGCGGAGTTTGAGGTATTGGGCGAGGACGTTTTCATCTGTCAGCGCGCCATTATGATTCATGTGGTATTCGAAGCGGTCGGCGAAGCGGAGGCGGAATTCTGGGCTGGCGGTCAGGGCGCGGAAGAAGTTGGCGATGGGGGCATTGGCGGCGAGTTCCTCGGTGATGGTATTGATGTAGACGGAGCGGCCGGAATTGCCGAAGGACCATTCGGCATCCCACACGATGAAGAACCATTTGGCGCCGGCTTTACGTTCGCGTGCGGCGCGCCAGTTGTTCCAGGGCCAATCGCCATTGCCGGTGTAGATATTGAGCAGGAGGTAATCGATGAATGCATCGATATCGAGCTGGGAGGCTGCAGCGGCGTAGTTGGCGGGGTCGGACATATCGCGGCCGAGGATGGTGGATGAGAGGCGGTTCCATTCGATCATGTCCCCGGCCTGGAGTTCATTGAACTGGGCGATGAGGTCCCAGTCGTTGGTGCTCTGGGTGTAAGAACGGAGGAAGTCGACATCGATGCGTTCGGCGGGGTTGTAGATGCCCTTGTAGGATCCGTTGAGGTGGAGGTGGACGAAGGTTCCGTGGCTGGCGATGGCGCCCATGTTGGCGTGGAGTCGGCGGACGAGTTCATCGACAAGGAACGGGTTGGAGTGGTCATTCATCCCGGCCCTGAGCACGATGCGTTCGAAATCGTTGATGGGGCAGTCGGGGAAGAGCGGGTAATTGAGCTTGCTGGATCCGTAGTCGCCGCGGAAGTAGAGGCGGAAGGAGTATTTGCTGTAGGGCAATCCGGCTGAGGGGCTGTAGCGTTCCCGCACCCAGCCTCCGCCTTGGATGCGCAATCCGGCGTTCAGGGCGAAGCCGGTATTATCCTCGGGCAGGAAATACTCGACGGATACGGGGCGTTCCCAGGCGATGCCGTGGTTGACGGTGTTGCCGGGTTCCATGATGCCGGTGGGTCCCCAGAGGTCGGAGTTGCTGGCTGCGAGGGAGAGGGTGGGGAGGAAGCGGTTGCGGGATGAGCGACCGGCGAGGAGTGTGTGGGAGACGACATCCGAGGGGAGGAGGTCGGGATGGAATGCTGCTGCTCGGACGACGGTTCCGGTGATAATTGGGATGGGTTGGGAGTAGTCGGTGCCTTGGGTTGGAGTGGGTTCGCTGCCGTCAGTGGTATAGCGGATTGTGGCTCCGGGTGTGGGGCAATTCAGGTAGAGAGAGATGGGGGATGCGTAGTGTCCCCGGGTGGAGGAGAAAACCGGGGGGGCGGTGATGCCTGAGGCGGTATTGGAGCTGTTGTTGAAGCCGGGGGTAGGGGTTTTGCAATAGTCCCATGTCCCGTCGTTGTTGCGGACATAGGAGATGTCGGTGCGCTGTTCGGGGTAGCTGGAGGAGGTGAATCCATCGAGGGGTAGCGGTGGTTGTTCGGGGGAGTAGAGGGCGAGGGGTTCTCCGGAGCGGCTGAGTTTGAAGTTGGTATGCAGGCGGGAGCCTCGGGTGGTGGGTTTGCGGTCTTTACCGGAGGCGTAGACGACGAGGCGTCCTCCTCCCGGGATGGACACATCGGGGAAGGTCCATTGGGCCGGATTTTTGGGGTCATCGCTGAGGGCCCAGCCTGTGAGGTTGACTGCGCTGATGCCATTGTTCCAGAGCTCCAGCCAATCCTGGGCTTCGCCATCTTCGTCGGTCAGGCCGCTGCTATTTGATGCGAGGAACTCCGTGATCTGAACGGTGTTGAAGTTGGCGGTGGGGTTGAGTTCGCATGTCCAGGGGGATGGCTGGAAGGGGTTGGGGATGCGTGCGGTGTCGGTGATATTGTGGTCGGGGTTCCAGGATAGGGAGATGCTTCCCGGGGTGAGCGTTTTTGGGTTGAAGGAGAAGGTGTAGGGGCCTGCGCCGATTCCGCTGACGCTGGTGGCGGGTTGGTTGTTGGCGAGGAGATCGCTGGCATGGACGCCCTGCACGCTTTCGGTGAAGCGGACGACAACCTGGGAGAAGGACCTGATGGTGCTGCCCGGGGCTGGGCGGGTTTCATGGACTTCCGGGGGGACGGTTTCTGACCGGACGCGGAGCGTGGCTGTTCGGGTGATTGTGGTGCCGAGGGGGTTACTGATGACGCAGCGGAACGTGGCTTCATCGTCGGCGAGGGTTACGGGGCTGATGGTGAGTCGTGGGAGGTTTTCACCCGGGATGGGCAGAGTATTTCGTTCCCACTGGAAGACCAGGGGTTCTGCTCCATTGGCGCTGACCTGAAAGACTGCCTGTTGACCTTCTTCCAGTTCCAGGTCCTGGGGTTCGGAGGTGATCGACGGCGGGTCGAAAGAGACCATGAAAGGGGAGAGGCGGTTGCCGGGGATGGGGCGTTCGAGCGTGCCGTCCGGCAGCTGCCAGCCCACGGCGATATTGTCTCCTCCGGCGCCCTCTTTGTGGAGTGCCTCGATGTAGTAGGATTTGCCGGCTTCGAGGCGGACGGGGGCGGACTGTTGCTGCGGTTCTCTATTCCACTCCCGGGAAGAGGTCCATGAGTTGACTGAAGCGATCAGCTGTACGGATGAGGGGGATTCGTTCGAGCCCAGATAGAGAAGGCTATTGTCGTCGCCGCTTATCCAGAAGATGTAGTCGCCGGTGGTGGGCGGGTTTACGAAGCCGCGGATGCGCGTGCCGTAATCATCGGCCCAGTTGGAGGGGCCTTCGAAAATGGTGGGGAAGTCCGTTCCGGAGGGGGTGGAGGGGTAATCCGGGGAGGCGATGAGGTTATCTACCGAGGATCCGGGGATGCCGAGCCAGAAGTCACGTCGGACGGACTGGGCTTGGGTGGTGGTCAGGCAGAGGCTGAGCAGGAGGATGAGCGGGAGTGGGTGGTTGGCGGTTTTCGGGTGAGGCATAGGAGGGGGTGGGTAGGGGAGCAACTTACACGACGGTTGGCTGAAGGCCAAGTCGATAGGGTTGCCTGGGGTGGGGTTAGGGGGTGTGGTGGAGGTGGGAGGCGAGTTCTTCGATCGTCCACCTGGGCTGCGAGTGGCTGAGCTGGTCGGCCTGGTGGCCATGTTGCCAGACGGCGTAGCGGAGCGTGGTTTCGGGGGATTGCTGAAGATTGGGTTGGGCGAGGAGTCCGGCGAGGAGTCCGGCGAGCAGGTCGCCGCTTCCACCTTGGGCGAGCGTCGGGTTGCCGGAGCTATTGATGAAGATGGGGCTGCCGTATTGCCCCACCAGAGTTTGGTGTCCTTTCAGGATGACCCAGGCTTTGCCGAAACGGCGGGAGATGGAGTGGAGGGCCTTGGGTCGGTCAGCCTGGATGGAGCGGGAATCTGTTTTGAGCAGTTGCGCGGCTTCGCCGGGGTGGGGGGTGAGTATGCGGAGGGCTTTGGATTTGGGGGTGCCAGGCCGGAGCCAGGGTAAGGCTGAGGCATCGGCGATGACGGGCAGGGGGGAGTCCTGCCATTGGCTGGCGGCCCAGCGGCGCAGGGATTCGGGGACAGAGGGGTCGGCGAGTCCGGGGCCTACGAGGAGGGCGGTTGAGGAATCGGGCGGGGTCCAGTTTTCCTGCCAGGGGCGGACCATGACTGACTGCAGCTGGCTGGCCACCGGGAGGTAGGTTTCCTTGGGGGTAACGAGAGTGATGAGGCCAGGCTGGGCGCTTTGGGCGCCGCGGGCGGCGAGGACGGCTGCGCCATGGTAGCCGAGGCTTCCTGCGAGGATGACGAGGTGTCCGTAGGAACCTTTATGGCTGGCGACGGGGCGTGGGGGAGGGAAGCCGGTGAAGTCTTCGGGCAGGGTCCAGCGCAGGTTGCTTTGTATTGGGCAGGGGACGAGTCCGATATCGGGTGTGACCTCGAGTCTTCCGACGTAGGGGCAGGCGTGGGTTTGGACCAGGCCCAGCTTGGGGGCGCCGAGGGTGATGGTGATGGAGGCTTGGATGGCGGCGCCCTCGGGCAAGCCGGAGTCGGCATGGAGGCCCGAGGGGACGTCGACGGAGAGGACTGGAATGCCGGAGTTATTGATGCTGTGGATGAGTCGTTGCCAGTGGGGGTTCAGGGTGCTGTGCAGGCCGATGCCGAAGATACCGTCGACGATGAGTGTTTGGGGTACGGAGAGGAGAGAGGAGAATTCCTTGAGGGCGGCGCGGGGTTCGAGGGCATTGAGCAGGGTGACTTCGCGGTCCTTGAGGTTGGTGACGATTTGGCGGGCGTCGTCCCCGTTGTGGCCTTTGCCTGCGAGGACGAGGATGGCGTCGCCTGGGCGGGTGAGTTGGCGGATTCTTGCGGTGAGGATATGGCCGACGCGGCTGATGACTTCGAAGGGGGTTCTTTTTGCGGCCCAGGTGCGTTGTTCCCAATCCCGCATTTGGCTGCAGGTGATGATGGGGGCAGGCATGGGATAGAAGATGGACCGGGCATTGAGGTTGAACAAGCAAGAAGCTGGGATGGGGCAAGTTTCCACTTCCGGATTTGAGCCGGGGCGGCATTCTGGGGGGCATGGATGACCGGTTGAGAGACGAGATGGAGCGGGTTGTGCGCGTGGCGTTGGCGGAGGACATAGGCGCTGGTGATGCGACCACCCTGGCGACGGTGAGCGGTGATTGCATGGCGGAGGGGGATATTGTGGCGAGGGAACCGCTGGTGGTGTCGGGTTTGGAGGTGGTGGTGCGGGTTTTTGCGGAGGTATCCGGGCGGGTGGAGTGCGAGTGTCGGGTGGAGGATGGTGCGGCAGTTGGGGGTGGTGATGTGGTCATGCGGGTGCGGGGGCCGGCCTCGGCTCTGCTCACTGGGGAGCGGACTGCCTTGAATTTACTGCAGCAGTTGAGCGGGGTGGCTTCATTGACCCGCAGGTATGTGGAGGCGGTGGAGGGCACGGGGGTGCGGGTATTGGACACGCGGAAGACTGTGCCTGGGTTGCGTTGGTTACAGAAGCAGGCGGTGAGGCATGGTGGGGGCACGAATCACCGGGTGGGTTTATTTGATGCGATATTGATCAAGGACAATCACTTGGCGGCTTTGTCGGAGCATGGAGCGGGGGCGGTGGGTGAGGCG
>JBMTVN010000114.1:0-11126 GCA_049451415.1 Limisphaerales bacterium
GGTTGAGGGGGTGGTGAGGTGAGCGTCGTCAGGTTCAGTCTCTTTGTGCCGGCCTGGCCTGGCGGTTTTTGCTGGGGTTGGTGAAAGAAAAGTGTGTTGAGTCGAAGGGCAGATCCCCGGTGGTGTGATGTGTTTTGGAGCAACGGTTGGACGGGGAGAACATGCAGGTTCAGCCTGACGTTGTCTGCTTGAAGCGGCAAGCTGGGAGTTGATTGTGGAGGGCTGAGGAGACTTGCGCTGGATCTTCCAGCTGACATGCTATGGGGCAATCCATGAAGCTTCTCCGGTCCATTGCTTTGGCTTTGATGTTGTTGGTTCCTGTGGTTGGGCTGTCGCGGTCTTGGGAGCCGGTGGGGCTTTCTGGGGGTGGTGGGCTTTTTACTCCGGCGATATCCCCTGTGGATCCGCAGCTGATGATGATCAACTGCGATATGAGTGCTGCCTACATTTCGGAGGACGGCGGCCGGCGTTGGCGAATGATTCATCAGGCGCAGCTACGCAGCGATACCGGCTGTCGACCGGCCTTCCATCCTGTCCTGCGGGATACGTTATTTGCGTCGTCCGGGGGGCGAATATGCGTGAGCCATGACTGTGGGCGGACCTTTCGGGTGGTTGGTCGACCGCCTGCGTCACCTTATGGGGAGATTGCCATTCATCCGGATCATCCGGAGTGGATGGTTGTGGGGTTGGCTGGGGGTGGTGTGGCGCGATCGTCCAATGGTGCGGCGGGGTGGATGCGTTGCACTGGTCCGGAGGGCAGTTTATTGGGCGTCTGTTTTGACCGCACGCAGGGTGGTGTTGCCGTGGTGGTGGCTACAGAGGAGGGCATTTGGTATTCGGGTGATGCTGGCGAGACGTGGCAGCGTCGCACTGTTGGCCTGCCACGGGGGAAGGTTATCGCGTTTGGCGGAGCCTCGGTTGCTGGATCGGACACCATCATGCTTTACTGCTCGGTTCCGAGTGAGGTTATTGACGGAGAGTTTAGCGGAGGCATTTACCGTTCGCGTGATCGGGGTCTCAGGTGGGAGTGGGCGATGGCGCGGGAATTGAACACAGACACGCAACGGGCAGATCAGTGGGCTTATGGGGAGGTTTCGCATTACCGGTATGTGCTTACGGCTGATGCGGCACCGAGGACCGTTTATGCCGTGAACACCAGCACCGGGTTTCATCCTCCGCACAGCGATACCGTTTATCGCAGTGACGACGGCGGGGAGACCTGGCGTGCGGTGTATTTTCAGGATCCGCGGTTTAGTGATTTCAACGTTGCTCATGATTTTGTCACGGCGTCTACCGGCAAGTGTTTCAAGGGGGGGGAGGCTCCTTTTGGTGTAGCGATCTGCAACACGGATCCGGAGCGTGTTATGCTTGTCCGGAATGAGCCTCACATCACCCATGATGGGGGGCGGTCCTGGATAGTTGGGAGCACTTATCCAGCGGCGGATGGCGAGCCGGGGCCTGGGGCGGATTGGGTTTGCAACGGCCTGGTAGTCACCACCACATGGCATTACGACATTGATCCGCACGACACCAACCGGCATTACATAGCGTATACAGACTTGGGATTCTCGCGGTCTTTGGATGGTGGAGTGACCTGGCGGTGGTGGAATCAGAAGACATGGGCGCCATGGCGGAACACCTGCTACGAGCTTGCATTTGATCCTGAGGTGCCGGGGAGGATCTGGGGTGCATTCTCTGACGTGCATGACATTCCCAATGACAACATCATTTCCGGGCGACATGGGCACTCGGGTCCCGGGGGAGTCTGTGTGTCAGAGGACTTTGGTGAATCGTGGAAGTCGGTGGGGGAGGGGCTGCCGGGGCGGCCGGTGACGTCCATTGTATTGGATCCTCGAAGTCCTCCCGGGCGGCGGGGGTTGTACGCCGGCGTATTTGATGGGGGGGTATTCAGGTCTGATGATGGTGGTGAGCACTGGGAGCCGATGAACGATGGGTTGGGTCATCCGGACAACATGCGCGTGTATCGGGTCATTTTGCATGGGGACGGCACGTTGTTTGCCTCCATTTGCGCCAAGCGGGTTTCGCGCGGGCGGCCCTTGATGCCTGAAGGCGTGGGGCTGTATCGATGGCAGGTGAGGGATGGGAGGTGGGAGAAGATCAACGGCCTGCAGCCGTTGCTCTATTTAAAGGACTTCGAAGTGGATCCGCGTGACAGCCGTCGTATTTTGGCGGGGGCAGCTGACGCGGGTGATGGGGATGAATCCGGGGGATTGTATTTTACTGCGGATGGTGGAGTGACCTGGCGACGTATTGGGCGGCGGGGGCCGCAGACCTTTGGCGGCTATTTTCATCCGGAGCGGCCGGGCTGGATTTACATGACGCTTACTGAGGGGGCTCCGGGGGCGGGTCTTTGGCTTTCGGAGGATAATGGGAATTCCTGGCAGGCGTTTGATGAGCTTCCTTTCGCGAACATCCAGCGTGTTGAGTTTGCTGCCGGCAGGCCGGACCTTATTTATCTCACCACCTTTGGGGGCAGTGTGTGGCGTGGGCCTGCCACCCCTTGAGAGTGGAACGCATGCGGTCTGCGTCAGGCTGAGACAAGGAGGGAGGGTGCGTGGCGTTGGGTTGACGCGGGGGCGTGGTGGGATGAGAGTTCGGCTGTGATATCCTCCGAGAGTTCAACCGAGCATCCGTTCCTTTTGAAACATTCGCGGGCCGACCATGCGGTTGACGTGGAGGGTTGGGGTTCTGTGGTGCGGCTGGCGACCTTTTTGTCATTGATGATGGTTGCGACGGGGTGGGCGGAGGATTTGGGGGTACGGTGGTCCTGGCAGGAGCCGCATGCGAAGGTGCTTCCGACGGGGGATTTAGAATGGGCGCCGCGTGCGTTCCGTTTTCAGCCAGGCGCCTCGATTCGCTACATTGATTTTGATGGGGGTTCTGATCGTGCGGATGGGCTGAGTCGGGAGACGGCGTGGAAGCATCATCCGTGGGATCCGGCGGCTGAGGGTGTGGCGCGGCGTTGCCGTGGGGTGCACACCTATGTTTTCAAGCAGGGGGTGGTGTATCGGGGTCAGCTTGAGGCGACGGAATCGGGTCGGGCGGATTCGCCTATTATTCTGACGCGTGATCCTTCGTGGGGGAGTGGTGAGGCGGTTTTGAGTGGTGCGGAGATTGTCGGGGGGTGGAAGCGGGGGGCGGACAATGAGTCGATTCCGGATGCGGGGAAGGTTTGGCATGTGGATTTGGATTGGGTGCCGCGGAATGTGTGGGTGGTCTCTGGCGAGGGAGGGGTCAACCGGGTGCATTTGGCGCGGACGCCGAACTGGGAGGTTAGCGATCCGGATGACATTCAGAGCGAGTGGTGGGTGTGGACAAATCCGTCCAAGCCATTCGACAACTATGCGGAGGTCAAGGGGCAGAAGCGTCACATGGCATTTGATCCGAAGCACATTAACGACCAGAAGCCTCAGGATTACTATGAGGATGCGATTGTCTGGACGACGAAAGGATGGGTGATGGGGACGCCGTATCCGGCGCGGGTATTGGCGGTGGACCGGGACAATGGGTCGCTGGTATTTCCCGGGCAGTGGGGGGGAGGTCCGTCCTACAAGATCATTCGGGGTTGCCGGTATTATCTGGAGGACAAGCCGCATTACCTGGACAGCGCCGGGGAGTTTTGGTTCGACCGCAAGGGTGAGCGGGGTCGGTTGTATTTACGGTTGCCGGGTGATGCGGATCCGAACCTGTCACGGGTTGAGGTGGCGCGGCGGATTCGGGTGATTGACAGCCGGGGGATGAGTCATGTGCGGGTGAGCGGGCTGACGTTTCGATTTACCAACGTGTATCGCAATCCGGTGGCGGCTCCCTACTGGGTATCGAAGGAGAGCATTGATGTGGAGCCGGGGTGTGTGAGGTTGTTGGGGAGCGGGGTTGACATCGGAGTGACGCATTGTCGGTTTGAGCATGTGCACCGTGGTGTACGGATGAAGGCGATGGGGCCGGGGGATGTGATTGACGGGGTAGTGGTGGAAGATTGTGCGTTTGTGGACACGGACCATGGCGGGGTGGAGCTGGAGGATGGCACTGTGTATAGCGCGTTGCAGCCGCCGATTGGGAGGATGTTGGATGTGGGGGTGAGGAGGAACCTGTTTGAGCGGGTGGGGTTGAGGCCGGATCTATTTGGTCAGGGGGAGGCCTTGGCGATTTCGTATGCGGAGACCGTTGAAGTGGCGGGGAACATTTTTGAACGGGTTTATGCGCAGGGTGTGGATGTGCATGGGGGCAAGCAGAGCCGGGCGGCGATGCACCGGCCGTTTACGCGCATATTGATTCATCACAATCGAGCGGTGGACACGATGTTAAACACGGATGATTTTGGCGGGATTGAGACGTGGCAGGGAGGTCCGGCCTATGTGTATGGGAATGTGTCGGGCAATCCCGGGGGCTATCGCAACTGGGACCATGTGTTGAGTCCGGACACGGAGGATCGATTTGGTCATGCGTATTACATGGATGGTGCTTTCAAGAACTACTATTTCAACAACATTGCCTGGGGGAAATCGAAGGGGCCATCGGGGCGTTTGGCGAACACGTCGGCATTTCAGCAGATCATCAGTTACGAGAACTCGATTTTTAACAACACCCTCTACAATTTTGTCCGGGGTTCGAGGCGGCAGGCGCCTCAGGCGGGCCGGGACAAGTTCTTGGGTAACATTTGGGAGAGCATGGGGCTGCGGGTTTTTCGGGATGCGGATCCGGCGAAGTCGGCTCGGGCGGGGAACGAAGCTGATGCTGGTCCGAGCAGAAGCCAGTTTGCGATTGAGACGGATGCGTATGCGCGGAATGCCTTTTATGACATTGGCAGCAGCTTTGGGGTATTTGAGCCATCGGGTCGATGGCATGCGACCCTGGAGGATTTTCGGCATGCCTTGGAGGGATATAAGCCGATGGCCTCATCGGTGGGGGAGCTTTCGCTGAGGTCTTTGATCAGGGATGGGGCGGCGCATGATTTCCGCCCGGCTGAGGGGACCGTAGCGAAGGGGCAGGGTGCGCGAGTATTTGTGCCGTGGAGTTTGTATGAGACCGTTGCGGAGTGGCATTTCTATCCGGTCCCAGCGACTCCTGACCGGGTTTTGGATGAGCATTGGTGTATGCCTTCCTATTACACCACGCGGGATGACTACTATCGGTTTCCCAGCTATCCGCTTCGGACTGTGAACATGGGGTTGGGGGATTTTGTATCGGGACCTTTGGAGAACTGGACCGAGGGTGCGTTGCGTTTTAAGGGGGGCGACCGGTATGCGGTATTGGAGCAGGAGCAGATTGAGCAGAGCGTGGTTTTGGAGGTGGGTTCGGGGAGTGGGGCGGTTCGCCGGAGTGTTCTGGGAGAGGAGTTGGTGAACCCGCAGATCCACCGGTCAAATTTTCTGGTGGAAATTGTTTTCAGGGCTGACGCGGGAGGGGGGGAGGGGATCCTGATTCAGAAGATGGACAGTGTGGGCTGGGGCTTGAGGTTATCCGAATTGGGGCGGGCGGTGTTCGTGTTGAGGCATGGTGGGATGGAGCGGGTCATCAGCAGCCGGTCGGATTTGCGTGATGGTGGGTGGCATCATGTTTTAGCTGAATGCGACAGGTCGGCGGAGGTTATGCGTTTGTATGTAGATGGGAGACTGGAAGTGGAGGGGGTGGGGCCTGGTGCGGGCATTACCTTGAGCAATGTGGCGGATCTGTACGTGGGGGGTTCACCTGAAGGGATGGGGTTTGTGGGTGAGCTGGAGTTTTTGCGACTGGCGCGGGGGACACTAGCTGACTCGAGGACGAGCATTGAGGAGCTTTATGCGTGGGAGTTTGGCGGGCCTTTTCTGGATGACTTTGTGGGGCGGAGGCGTCCTCCTGACGGTGGTTATGCGGGGGCGATTGCCGAGTAGTGGCTTGGGCTACTCTGGCTTGTCCTGGAGGTGCAGTTCAAGTGCCTGTCGCCAGGCTGTGTCGAGCTCAGAGAGTGAATGGCCGGTATAGTTGACCCAGAGGTCTTCGGAATAACGGCCATCGCGTGCGGCGGCGTTGAGTTTGGTGACGATGGAGGCGTCGTGGGTATGGGTGACCCAATTCAGGAAATTGCCGGTGATGCGATAGCTGGCATCATAGCGTGCGCGATCGAGGTTGCGGCGGGTGATTTCGGCGCCTCGTGTTTCGGGTTCGTAGAGGAACCAGCGGATGTAGTCGGCGATTCCTTCCACGAGCCAGCCGGGGTTGCGAGTGGCGTTGGGGTTGGTTCGTCGGGCGCGGCCATAGCTTTGGACGACGTGGACCAGCTCGTGCACGACTGAGCCGCGAGCTTCGCGGTTGAGTTCGCGGCGGAACCATTGGGTATTGAGATTGATGCGGTTGCTACCGGCGGATGCGGGGGTTCCGCCCATATCGCTGCGGAAGCGCAGGTGAACCTCGGTGGGGGCGACGTAGCCTTCACTGGGCAGCAGGTTGACGAGCTTGGGATACCACTCCTGGATGACTGGCTGGAGTTGTTCCCTGGCCCAGTTCTCGAGGTCGGGAGCATCGGTGGCGTCGATGAGGAACCGGTATTTTCCGGATGCGGTCTCGAAGCGTATCTGGATGAGTTCACCGCGTCCGGTGTCGGCCGGTTTTAATTCGGGTCCGCCGGCTTCGATGACGTCGATTTCGCTGAAGAACGTATTGCCGAACGGGTCGTTTTTTTCTGTGGGGAGGATATCGAACAGGAGGTGGCGGAATTGGCCCAGTGAGTTGTCTGATTCTGCGGTGATGCGAACACCGTGTGCGCCGCCGGGTTCGCGAATGGGAGGCGGCACCGTGTTGACGGAGGCGAGCTTGGTCCAGCCGCATGTAGTGGGGTCTGTGCCTCGTTTGGGGGATGGGTTGAGGATGGTGGGGTTCGCGACTGCGGCGTAGACCGTATAGACTTGTGGGCCGCGGGTGTTTGCGTGCCAGGAGAACGTGTGGATGGCTGCGAGGCTGATATTTCGGCCGAGGTCGAGATGGAGTCGTCCGCCATCGCTGCCGGCGCGGAAGAACAGGTTGGCCTGCGGGTGGTCGTCAGATTCCGGGACTCGTCCGTCTGTGAGGCATGGGAGACCTCCTCCGTTGGGGTCGAGTTGTCCGTCGATCAGCTCGAAGGTGTGACCTTGAGCTGCGTCGTTGGCGGCGGGGGAGGGGAGGCTGCGGAAGGAGAGATCCGTGGCATTGGCGTGATGTTCGACTTCCACGCGGGAAGGTGCGGCGTGCAGGAAGGAGTGGATTAGGAGGCAGGCGAGGAGGGAGGGAAAGGTGGGAGAGCGTGAGGGGAGGGGGTGGTTCATGCGAGGGCTAGTTTCCTATGCTACTGCAGCTTGGCAAGCCTGCATGGACTGGCTTGGAGGCTCCGGGTGGTGGGGGAGCTTTCAGGCGGGCTGGATGAGGCTGGTGGCTTTGCGTAGGGCGGCGATCGTGGCGGCGCAGGCGGGGTTGTTATCGAGCTGGTTGAGGGTTTGGTTGAAGGGTTCGGCGCGGACGGGGCCGGAGTAGTTGAGTTGGACGAGGGTTTGGAGGAAGGGCTGGACGTGGATGACGCCGGTGGCTGCGGGGAGTTCGCGTTCGTTGTCTTTCTGCTGGTTTTTTTCGATACCGGCGGGGGCATCATTGAGGTCGACGGCGATGATATCGTTGTCGGTGAGTGACTGGAGGAGGTCTTGGGCGGAGTCGCCGGCCTGCCACCAGTGCCAGCTATCGAGGACGAGGCCGACGTTACCGGTATTGATGGCGCGGATGAGGTCGAGGGTTTCGGCGAGCGTATGGAGGAAGGGGTATCGGTTACGGATGAGGGAGGTATGGGTGCCGACGTATTCGAGGCCGAGCCGCAGGTCATGGTCGTTGAGGATGGTGGCGATGGCTCGCAAGCGGTCGCGGTGGAGTTGGAAGTTTTGCAGGTAGGTGAGGGAGTTGCTGCCTGGGGTGATCCAGGTATTGACGCGGGAGACGCCGATTTGCTGGAGGGCTGAGGCGGTTTCCGGGAATGCCTTCAGGTCAGACTGGAAGCGGTTTTCGTCGCCACGGAAATCGACTGTGAGTCCGGCTGAGCCCCAGGCGAGGTTTTTGGTTTTGAGGTCCTCCATCATTTGGCGACGGGCGTTAGCGTTCAGCTGGAGGATGGCGGAGGCCATGGGTTCGACCGATTCGAATCCGTGCTGGTGGGCGAGGAGGATGGCTTCCTGTTGGTTGGCGCGGACGCCGATGGCGCCGGGGTTGAGGCAGAGGGAGAACTTGCGTTTTGTGGGGTTGTCCTGTGCGTTGCTGGTATTGGGGAGGGTTGGTGCGATCAGGGCAGCGAGTGTGGCGGTGGTGAGCTGGCGGCAGAAGGATCGACGGGTCATGGACTGGATGATGCATAGTCTTTGGCGGAAGGCCAGTGTTGGTTGACTTGTTATGCGGGTTGTTGGGTGGGTGTGTCGGGCAGGTATTGTTTGGAGTGTGCGGGATAGAGGGATTCCCTTTGCAGCGGGGAGGGGAAGGCGTTTAATCCCTGTGTTTTGTCCCTGACGTTTGTGGGGGTGGATTGGATCCAAGACAGGAGAGGAACACATGAAGCAGCGAAATACGGGGTGGGGTTGGTATTGGTTAGGCGTGCAACTGGTGGCGGCGGTTGGGGCGTGGGCGGCGCCGGTCGTGACGGGGTTTACACCGGGGACGGGAGTTCCGGGGGTGCAGGTGACCGTGCAGGGTTCGGGTTTTACTGGAGCCACGCGGGTTGAGTTCAACAACACTCCGGCTGATTTTCAGTTGGTATCGGCTAGCCAGTTAGTGGCGACTTTGCCGGTGGAGGCGACGGTGGGGCCGGTGCGGGTCTTTGCCGGGGGTGTGAGGGGTGACAGCGGGCTGAAGCATTTTCTGCCGTCGCCGCGGTTGACTGGGATGACGCCGAATCGTGGGGCCGTAGGGACGACAGTCGTGTTAGAGGGCAGCAATTTTGCGAGCGTGGGGGAGGTAAGGTTTGGGGACCGGACGGCGGTATTCAGCGTGCCCGCGGCGGATCAGATTCGGGTTGCGGTGCCGGCGGGGTTGAGTTTGACGAATCCGGTTCCGGTGATGGTGACCACATTAGCGGGGAGCGTGGTATCTGAGGGGCTATTTACACTGACGGGACCGGCTCCGCTACTGGATACCTTTGAGCCTGCATTTGGTGCGCCGGGGACTGCTGTAGCGATTTACGGGGCCAACTTTACAAACGTGACGGGGGTGACCTTTGGCGGGGTAGCGGCTGCCAGTTTTAGTGCGCCTACGCCTGCGCGGTTGAATGCTGTGGTGCCTGCGGGTGCGGTGACGGGGCCTTTGCGAGTGACGACTGGCGGGGGGGCGGTGACCTCGGCATCGGCATTTGAGGTTACCCTGCTGCCGGTGATTACGAACTTTTTTCCTGTGATGGGGAAGGCGGGGACTGTGGTGACGTTGGAGGGGGTTAATTTTACCGGGGTGAAGAACGTCTGGTTTGGCGGGGTTCAAGTGACGGGATGGGGGACGCCGGCTCCGGGCCAGATCACGACCACGGTTCCACAAGGGGCGGTGACGTCGAAGTTGACTGTGCAGAATGCTGCGGGCAACGGGCAGAGTGCGGTGGATTTTGTTGTGCCGGTGAGGCCGGTGATTTTGGAGGTTGTGCCATGGGAGGGGCAGGCGGGGGTGACGAGTGTTTACATTTCCGGATTCAACCTGGTGGGTTCGACCTTATGGTTCAATGGGGTTCAGGCGGCTTACACGCCTTCGACGCAGGTGCCAGAGGGGATTCGTGCGACGATTCCGTTGGGTGCAACGACCGGGCCTTTGAGCATGACGAACGCGGCTGGCGGGTTTGTGACCTCGGGGGATTTCTCCGTATATGGAGATGATCCGTTTGTGCGCGGGTTTGATCCGGCGTTTGCTCCACGCGGGGCGGAGGTGCGGATTCGGGGGGGAAATTTTTATCCGCCGGTGACTGTGAGGTTTGATGGTGTATTAGCTCTTGGGGCGGCGGCGGTGGCGCCGGGTGAGATTGTGGTGACTGTTCCGGCGGGTGCTACTTCGGGGTTGGTGGAAGTGGTGACTCCGAATGGTGCAGCGTTGAGCGAGGAGGTTTTCCATGTGCCGCCGAGGCTGAGTTCACTGGTGCCGGCGAGTGGGGCGGAGGGGGATCAGGTCAGGATTTTTGGAGTCAACCTGGGGCAGGCGGTGTCGGTTGATTTTGGTGGTGTGCCGGCTGTGTTTGAGGCGGAGGACCCGGATTTGGGGCAGGTGTTGGTGGCGGTGGTGCCAGAGGGGGTGGTGAACGGCAAGCCGGTGCGGGTGGTGACACAGGGAGGGGTAGTGATCAGCCAGCAGACATTCGGGGTATTGCCCAAGATCACCACGATGGAGCCGGGGCTGGGGCCGGCAGGGACGCCGGTTGTGTTGAGGGGGACGGGTTTTGTAGGGGTTGGAGGCGTGAGTTTTAACGGTCGGGCTGCGGGTTTTACCGTGGTATCGCCGACCGAGATTCATACTGCGATCCCGTTGTCGGTGGGGATTGGGCCGGGGAATGTGGTGGTGTCGACGACGCAAGGCAATGCACAGGGGCCGGTTCCGTTTTATGTCACCAGTAGCACGGATTTGCAGCTGACTGGTGGTCCGCTGGGTGTTTTGGCAGAGCCCGGGCAGGAGGTTCAGTTCAGCTACAGTCTGCTGAACCGGGGAAGTTCGCCGGCGACGAGTGTGGTTATGTCGGAGACGGTGCCCGTGGGTTTTGAGATTCTATCGGCAGAGGCTTCGATGGGGACATGGGAGGTGGTTGGAGGGCAGGTTGCTTTTGATGTGGGCATCCTGACGAATGGAGTGAGCGCGACATTTACCACGACGGCAAGAGCGGTGAGTGTGGGTGGGTGGACCAACCACGTGCTGGCGGTTGCGTCGATGGCGGAGCCGGACTGGGATCCGTCGAATCATCGGGTTGTGGCGTCCCTGGTGGTTGCGGATGATGCGTCGCTGGAGCTAGGGGTTCGACAACTGAACGGGGTGGATCGTGGTGTGGTTTTGGAATGGCCGGCTTCGGGGGTGCCGTTAGTGCTGGAGACAACGGTCGGGCTGGGTGGGGAGGCGGTTTGGGGGGCTGTGGCTGAGATTCCCGTGGTGCAGGGGGGGTTTAT
>JBMTVN010000115.1:0-10969 GCA_049451415.1 Limisphaerales bacterium
TTGGGGGGGGGGGGGGGGGGGGGGGGGGGGGGGGGGGGGGGGGGGGGGGGGGGGGGCCCACGCGAGGGTGTTTTACGGGTGTTCAGGCCCAGGAGGAGCCATCAGCCCGGGTTCCGCAGAGGCTGACTTCCATGCCCATGGCTTTGGCCATGGCGGCTTTGGCGAGCAGGCAGGCGTCGGCGCTGGCGGCATCGTCGGCGTAGGCGACCTGGATATGGTTGGCCTGGTGGCGGGCCATCATTTGGTCGCGGGTGACGCCGTAGGTAACGGCGTGCATGATGGGCCATTGGGGAGTGGTGGCCTGCCAGCGGCGTTCGGTTTCCTTGCTGGGTAGCTCGATGACCTTGGCGCGGCCGAGGTCCATATGGAGCTGGTTATTTTTGATGAAGATACGGGACCAGACAATCTCCCCGGGGCGCGAGATACCGCGGAGCGTGCTGCCTCCGAGCGGGAAATACATGGGGGGTTGGCGGAAGCCTTCGGCGCCTTTCCATCCATTGATGAAGTGGGCGGCTGGGGCGGAGCCACTGATGAGGAATACCCAGATGTAGTCGCCGGAGGATCCGGTGCGGTCATAATCGCCCCAGCGGAGGTCGTGCAGGGTATTTTCGACGGGCTGGCTGAGGGCGTGGTGGACGCGTTGGGTCATGAGGCCGTCGAGGCCGGCGCATTCATCTACTTCATTGAAGTGGGGCAGGGGTTGGTTGGCGTAGAGCGTGCGTTTGCCGTCGCGTGAGCGGACGGGGGGGCGGGAGGTGTTGTTGAGGGTGCCTTCGACGAGGTCGCTGGCGGGCATGAGGTCTTTGAGGCCCTGTTGGTATTGGATACCGATGGCATGGCAGCCGAAGTCATCGGCGATGCGCAGGGCGGCGATGTACATCCGGCATTGTTGGAGGAGCTGATTTTCCGTGAGGTCGGTTTTTTCATTGGGGCCGGTGTGGAAGGTCATGCCGTTTTGGCGGTACCAGCGGAGGACGGCCCGGGCTTCGGAGTCTTTGACGCGTGTGCTTTCGAAGTAGAGGGCGGATTGGCTGAGTCGTTCCTTGAACACGCCGGTGGGGTGGAGGAGTTCGTCGGGGATGATGGCATTGAACATGCCCATGCAACCTTCGTCGAAGACGCCGAGGATGGCTTTTTCCTGTTGGAGTTGGCGGGCGAGGGCTTCGCCGAGTTTGGCGGGTTGGGGGGGGAGTTTGACTTTATTGAGTGGGGTGACGTGATCGGTGGGGTGGCTGCAGGAGCCTTTATTGAGCCATTTCTTGAGGTTGGAAGTGAACTCGGCGTCGGTGAAGTTTTCGCTCCAGAGCGAGGAATAATTGATGCCGGCTTTGGTGAGGCATCCGTTGAGGTTGAGCATGCCGACGAGGCCGGGCCAGGTGCCGGACCAGTTGGCGACCGTGAGGATGGGGCCTTGGTGGGTGGTGAGGCCGTGGAGGATGTGGTGGGAGTATTGCCAGACGGCTTCGGCGACGATGAGGGGGGCTTTGGGGTCGATATTACGGAAGACCTCGAGGCCTTCTTTTTGGGAGCCGATGAAGCCGTGTTTTTCTTTGGCTTTGTAGGGGTGGGCGCGGACGACCTGCCAGCCTTGGGCTTCGATGGCTGCGGTGAGGGCGTTCTCCATTTCCTTTTGAGCGGCCCAGCAGCGCTGGTTGGCGGAGAGTCGCAGGTCACCATTGGCGATGAGCTGGACCTGGCGGCGTTTGAGTTTGGGGAACTGGAGAGGTTTGGGGAGAGTGGGTTTAGGCATGGCGAGTGGCGGGGTTGGGTGGTGTATTAAATCCGTATGTGTAGAAGTGATCTTTGGCAAATTGAGCTGATCGTCAATGCGGGAGTTAGGGCAGGTGGGCGGGCGTTTGTGTTGTGGTGCGGCGGGCGGTGTTAGCGGAGCGAGGCTGTGAGGAGGAGGTCGGGGCCGAGCTTTTGCCATTGGGGGTTGGAGAGGCGGGTGGCTTGGTCGAGGGATAGCGGGGGGGTGATGTGGATGGCGGGGCGTGCATTGGGGTCCCCGAGGATGAGGGGGGCGTAGAAGAAGGCGATTTGGTGGGCGAGTTTATTTTGGAGGAAGGAGGCATGGATTTTGCCGCCGCCTTCCACGAGGAGGGAGGTGATGTTTTTTTGGCCGAGTTTTTTTAGCAGCCAGGGGAGGGGGATGAGTGGTTTGGCGGAGGGGGCGATCCAGACACTGCAGTATTGGCGGAGTTGCTGGATGCGGGATTTGGGGGCGTTACGGGTGACGACGATGGTGGTGAGTTGGTCGGTGTTTTGAGTGATGACCGTGCTGGATGGCGGGGTGCGGGCTTGGGAGTCGAGGATGATGCGGTGGAGTTTCTTGGTTGGGTGTTGGGGGCGTATGGTGAGGGAGGGGTTATCGGCGAGGAGCGTTTCGATGCCGACGAGGATGGCGTCGTGGGTCATGCGGAGGTGCATGGAGTATTTACGGGCGAGCGGGCCGGTGATCCATTTTGAGCGTCCATGGGCATCGGCGATTTTTCCGTCGAGCGTCATGGCGGCCTTGAGAGTGACGAGGGGGCTTTGGTGGGAGATCCAGTGGTTGAAGGCGAGGTTTAGCCGTGCGCAGTCTTGGGGGAGGACATGGGGGGTGACCTGGATGCCGGCTTTTTGGAGCAGCGTGATGCCGTGGCCTTGGTGGCTGGGGTTGGGGTCGATGGTTCCGATGACGACGTGGCGGACGCCGCTCTGGATGATGGCCTGGGTGCAGGGGGGTGTTCGGCCGTGGGTGGAGCAGGGTTCCAGAGTGACGTATAGAGTGGCGTTGCGGGTGGTTTGGTTGAGTTGGCGGGCGTGGTTGAGTGCTTCGATTTCGGCGTGGGGCTGGCCGGCGGCGTGGTGGTAACCGCGGCCGATGATTTTATCGTTCAGGACGATTATGGCCCCGACTATGGGGTTGGGGGAGGTAAGGCCTTGGGCGCGTTTGGCGAGGGAGATGGCCTGCCGCATCCAGTATTCGTGTGTGCGGGGCATGGGGGTGCTGGAGGGGTTTAGTCTTCGAAGAGGGCTTGGGAGAAGGCTTGAGGGTTGAAGGGCTGGAGGTCGTCGGGTTGTTCGCCGAGTCCGATGAATTTTACGGGGATACCGAGTTCCTTTTGGATGGCGACGATGGCTCCGCCTTTGCTGGTGCCGTCGAGTTTGGTGACGACGAGGCCGGTGAGGGGGACGGCTTTATGGAATTCGCGGGCTTGGGAGAGGGCATTGAGGCCGGTTGATCCATCGAGCACGAGGAGGGTTTCGTGGGGGGCTCCGGGCGCTTGTTTGGCGAGGACGCGGTGGAGCTTTTGGAGTTCCTGCATGAGGTTTTGTTTAGTGTGGAGGCGTCCAGCGGTATCGACGATGAGGGCGTTGGCGTTACGGGCGGTGGCAGCGCTGACGGCGTCGTGACCGACGGCGGCGGGGTCGGCACCGTAGGCGCCGGCGATGACCGGGGTATGGAGTCGTTCGCCCCAGAGTTTGAGTTGTTCGATGGCGGCGGCGCGGAAGGTATCGCAGGCGGCGAGGACGGTGGTGAGGTTTTGTTGTTGGAGGTGGTGGGCGAGTTTGGCGGAGGTGGTGGTTTTTCCGGTGCCGTTGACGCCGACGATAGAGATGACGGTGAGCTGGTTGGGGAGGAGTTTGAGGGTGGTATCGAACTGGTTGAGGCTTTCTTCGATTTGGGTACGGGCGAGCTGGAGGATATCGATGCCGGTTTTGCCTTGGGATTCGAAGGATTGGCGGGCGGTGGAGATGATGGAGTCGGTGATGGCGAGTCCGAGGTCGGCGCTGAGGAGGGCGGCTTCGAGTTCCTCGAGTGTATCGGCGGTGAGTTTGGGGGAGCGGGTGACGATTCGGCGGATTTCGTGGACGAGCCGCTGGTGGGTTTTTTGGAGACCGGATTTAAAGCGATCGAAGAGGCCCATGGTATTGGTTAGTGGGATTGGGGTTTTAGGGTTGCCTGCTGGCGGCGGTTGATGGCTTCGCGCAGCGGTTGGAGGTGGAGGGGGTCGAGTTTCATGGAGCCGATGAGGGGGTTGCCTTTGGCCATGCCGTGGCAATCGGATCCGCCGGTGATGAGGAGCTGGTGGGCTTGGGCGAACTGGAGGTAGCGACTGGAGGCGGTCGGCGAGTGTTTGGTATGGAAGCATTCGATGCCATCGAGGCCGGCTTCGACGAGGGTTTCGAGGTAGGGGTCGGCTTGATTGATGCCGGGGTGGGCGAGGACAGCGATGCCGCCTGCCTGGTGGAGCAGCTGGATGGCGTCGGCGATGGTGATTCTGGTTTTTGGAGTCCAGGCGGGGCGGTTACGGCGCAGGAAGCGTTGGAAGGCTTCATCGACGCTACTGCAGATCCCTTTTTGGACGAGGGCTCGGGCGACGTGGGGGCGTCCAGGGGATCGACAATTGGCTAGTGCGAAGATTTCCTCGGCGCTGAGGGGGATTTGGTGTTGCTGCAGGCGTTCGGCCATTTCGCGGATACGGTCCTGGCGGCCTTGTTGGAAGGCATGGAACGCCTGGTTGAGGGAGGGGTTATGGGGGTTGAAGCCATAGCCGAGCAGGTGGAATTCGGTGCCGGCGAGTTCGGTGGTGAGTTCGGTGCCGTGGATGAACTCGATTTGGGCCTGGGCACAGGCTGCGGCGGTTTCGGTGCAACCCTCGGCGGTGTCGTGATCGGTGAGCGATATGGTGGTGAGGCCGGAATGGGCTGCGCGTTGGACTAGTTCCTGGGGTGTGAAGGTGCCGTCGGAGTAGTGGGTATGGAGGTGGAGGTCAGCGGGCATGAGGGGAGGGTTATGAGCGGGCGGGGCGGGGGATTTCAGCGCGGAGACGGTCGAGGATTCCGTTGACGAACTTGCCGCTTTCCTCGGTGGAGAAGCGTTTGGCGATATCGACGGCCTCATTGATGCTGACCACTGGGGGGATATCGTCTCGATGGAGCATTTCGTGGATGGCGAGGCGAAGGATATTGCGGTCGACGGCGGCGATGCGGTGGATTTCGTAATTTTTGACGATGCGGCGCAGTGCTGCGTCGATTTCCTCGCGGTGCTGGAGTGTTCCGCGGATGAGGGTATCGGCGAAGAGCCGGGTGGAAGCTTCTTCGGCGGAGGGGGGTGGTAGAGGGAGGCCTTCCTGGAGGGCCTCGAGGCGTTTGTCTTCGGGGAGGCTATTGAGGTGGCGTCCTTCCCAGAACATATTGAGAGCGGACTCGAGATCCTCTTCGGGGTTCAAGTCGTGCTGGAATAGAAATTGAATGGCGCGTTCTCGCGCTTCCCGGCGTTTGCCCATACGGGTTTGAACATGGGGCAGGGTGGTGGTGGCGGGAAAGGAAAAAGAGGGGTATCTCCGCGCTTGTCGGGGAGGGTGAAAGGGATAGAGTGCGTGGGTGTCCAAGCTAGAGGTTTGCAGATTATTTGATCATTTGCCGGCTGAGCAGCTGGAGGTATTGGAGGCGCGTGCGGTTGTGCGGGTTTATGCGGAGGACGAGGTTGTTTTTCAGGAGGGGGATGCCGGGGATGGTTTGTATGTGGTATTGGGGGGGCAACTGCAGGCTTCGTGTTTGATTGGGGCGACTGACCGGCGGGTTTTGTCGCATTTTGGGGAGGGGGATTTTGTGGGGGAGATGGCGGTATTGGATGAGGGGTCGAGGTCGGCGACGGTGACGGCGGTGGTGGCCTCGAGGCTGGCGTTTTTGCCGAGGCAAGCGGTGGTGGAGGCATTGGAGGGGACGCCGGTGTTTGCGGCGAATTTGGCGCGGTTGGTGGTGGGGCGGATGCGGGAGTTCAACCAGGTTTACACGGAGGAGGTTTTACAGGCGGAGCGGTTGGTTTTGGTGGGGCGGTTTGCCCGATCGATTGTGCATGATTTCAAGAATCCGCTGAATGTGATTGGGATTTCGGCTGACATGGCGGTGATGGAGCAGGCGACGCCGGAGGTGCGGCAGATGGCTCGCGGGCGGATTCGGCGACAGGTGGATCGGATGAGCAACATGATCAGCGAGTTGTTGGAGTTTACGCGTGGCGGTGGTGTGCAGATGGTTTTGGCGAGGTTGGATTTCGGGCAATTTGTGGCCTCGATTTTGGAGGAGGTATCCCAGGAGATGGAGTCGCGTCGGGTGAAGTTGGTTCAGGAGGGGGAGGTGCCGCGGGTTTTGGTGCAGATGAATCCGAAGCGTTTGGCGCATGTTTTCCACAATTTGGCGAACAATGCGTGTGATGCGATGCCGGACGGGGGGACATGGACGTGTCGGTTTTTTTATGAGGAAGGGCGGGTGGTGAGTGAGTTTCAGGATACGGGATGCGGGATTGCTCCGGAGATGGAGGGGAGGCTTTTTGAGGCGTTTGCGACGTATGGCAAGACGAGTGGGACGGGTTTGGGTTTATCGATTTGCCGTCGGATTGTGGAGGATCATGGAGGGGTGATTGAGGCGGAGAATGCGCAGGGTGGGGGTGCGTTATTTCGGTTCAAGCTACCTGCGGACGGCCAGTCATGAGTCGGATTCGTTTATTGCCCGAGCATGTGGCCAACCAGATTGCGGCGGGCGAGGTAGTGGAGCGTCCGGCGAGTGTGGTGAAGGAGCTGGTTGAGAACGCGATGGATGCGGGGGCGAAGCGCATTGTGGTGGAGATTCAGCGTGGGGGCAGGCAGTTGATCCGGGTGGAGGATGACGGCATGGGGATGGACCGGGATGATGCGCTGATGTGTTTGGAGCGGCATGCGACGAGCAAGATCCGGTCAGCGGAGGATTTGTCGGTGATACGGTCGATGGGGTTTCGAGGGGAGGCGTTGCCGAGCATAGCGAGTGTGAGTCGGTTTACATTGACGACGTGTTCCCGGGAGGGTGGTGGGGTGGAGGCGACGCAGGTGGTGGTTTTAGGGGGGAAGATGGCGGAGGTGAAGGCGGTGGGGCATCCACCGGGGACGACGGTGGAGGTTCGGCAGCTTTTTTACAATTTACCTGCGCGGCGGAAGTTTTTGCGGAGTGAGGAGACGGAGCGTTCGCACATTGTGCAGTATGTGACCTTGGCGGCCTTGGCGCATCCGGAGATCGGGTTCACGCTGCGTCAGGAGGATCGGGTTTTGTGGCAACTGGCGCCGATGCCTGAGGGGCGTGAGTTGGGTGAGGCGGTAGGGGACCGGTTGCGGGTTTTACTGGGGGCGGATATATCGCTGGTGAGGGTGGAGGGGGTGCGGAGGTTGCCTGTGGTGCGTGGTGTGGACGGGGGTGAGGCGGAGATGGTGGAGGGGGGCGACTTGAGGGTATGGGGGTATGTGGGGGCATCGCGGGCGACGAGGTCGGACCAGCATATTTTTGTGAATGGTCGACCGGTGGACAACCGGGGTTTGAACTACGCGCTGATGGAGGGGTATCACACCGCCTTGATGAAGGGGAGGTATCCGGTTGCGTGCTTATTCTTGGAGGTGGATCCGGCGGAGGTGGATGTGAATGTGCATCCAGCCAAGCGCGAGGTGAGGTTTCATCGGGAGCGGGCGGTGAAGGATGCGGTGGCGTCGGTGGTGAGGGATGCATTGTTGTCGTATCACCGCAGGTCGGTGGCCACGAGTGGTGGTGGGGTGAAGTCGGGTTGGGAGCCACGGACTGAGGATGCGGTTCCGGCTGGGGTGGGCATGAGCGGTGGGTTTGGGGGGGCTGAAGTGGCTGGCGTTGACGGCGTGGCGGTGGACGTTGAGGTTAGGTCTACGGATGTGGTGGCTGGGGGTGTGGCTGAGCAGGGGGTGGAGGTGGAGTTACATTTGCCCGGGGTGGTTGAGGTGGGGGTGCGTGGGGTTGAGGGGGCGGGTGAAGCTGTGGGGGAGCGGGTTGAGCCTGACACTGGTGCGGGCGGTGGAGGTGAGCGGCCATTACTGCGTGTTCCATTGAGGTTACTGGGGGTGGTAGCGCGGTTGTATGTGGTGTTGGAGTCGGATAGGGGGATGGTCTTGATGGACCAGCACGCGGCGCATGAGCGGGTTTTATTTGAGCAGATGTTACAGCGTTTGGAGGAGGGGGAAGCGGCTTCTCAGAGGTTATTGTTGCCGGAGACTGTGGAATTATCGCTTAGGGATGCCCAGTTTGTGCGGGAGAATCTGGATGTGTTGAGCCGCATGGGGGTGGGTTTGTCGGAATTTGGGGAGCGGACTTTTTTGCTCGATGCGTTGCCTCCGGTTGTACGGGTGAAGGACAGCAAGGGCTTTGTTTGTGACGTGATTGATTCGCTGGTGGCGGCGGGGCGGGACGTGAACAAGCTGAGGTTGGGTGAGGATGTGGTGGCTAAGACAGTGTGCCGGCATGCTGTGAAGGCGAACGATTTATTGGCGAACAAAGAGATTGAGAAGTTGATTGAGGATCTGCGTCGTTGTGCGATGCCGTATACGTGTCCGCATGGGAGGCCGACGTTGATTGAGATCAGTGCGAAGGAGTTGGAGAAGAAATTCGGTCGCGTGGTTTAGGGGTAAGGGCAGAGCGGGAAGCGGGAAGCGAGGGCGATTTTGGTGCGATGGGTTGAGGGCTCGTATAACCCGGCTCTCCAGCTAGGGGTGTGTTGCGATGATCGGCGGCTTAGGCGACACGCAGGACGTGGCAAACAGGCGCGTTTCGATCCCGATTTCGATGCGTGGGGTTGTTGCAATGATTTACGGCCCCTTTTGTCGAGGCTTCCAGCTCTTGCCTTACGCATTTGGCAGATGATCTGTGTGCCCTGCCTTTTCGGGCGCTTCACAAGGCGGGGGCTACGGCGGCCGCACTTCAGGAGGTTGTCGCGATTGTCGGATGCTCCCGATACGCCGGGGGGGGCGCAGAGCGGGAAAGGTAATCGAGGGCCAGGTATTCCGGATCACTGTTCAGACACGCACGATAGCTTCTGTGTCGGGAGCCGATAGAGTGGTTGTCGTTAGACAACAGCTACTGGCGGCTGAAGGACACCAGAGGGGATAAAGACGGGAGCCCCGAATAAGTCCTGTCCGCGGCATGGAATGCTGCGAATGAAGAATCCCCGCGAGGGGTGACTCAAGGAAGGAGTCAATATCGTTATTAACACGAACGTGTCGGCCCAGAGCGCCGCGCGCCTACTGGGGGAATCCCAAGGATTGTTATCCAAATCGCTATCCCGTTTGTCATCGGGATCGAAGATTGTATCGCCTGAAGACGATGCTGCCGGCATGGCGGTGTCGATGCGTTTTGATGCCCAGATCAATCGCGTGAATGCGGCGAACACGAACATCAGTAATGCGATTTCCTTCAGCCAGACTCAGGATGGTTTTCTGAAGAAGGTTTCGAAGGCTTTGGACCGGATGAGCGAGCTGGCGATTTTGGCGCAGGATGTTACCAAGTCCGATTCTGACAGGAGTCTGTACAATGCGGAGTTTGCGGCATTGGAGGGCTACATCAGTGATGCTACTTCCAAGGAATTCAACGGGGTATCCCTGTTTGGCAGTTCTGGTTTGGGAGTGACGAAGGACGAGGATGGCAACAAGTTCACCATGGCGGCGGTGAATCTGGGGGCGAGCCAGTATACGGCTATTACTGACGGAACGGCTGGAGTGGATTCTGTCTCCATTGCATCGGCGGCCCTGACGGAAGTGAAGGCGGCCATTACGCAATTGGCGACGGATCGAGCTAATCTGGGTGCGAACATTTCGCGGCTGAATTCCACGAGCGAGCAGTTGATGGTGCTGAAGGACAACCTTAGTGCTGCCAACAGCCGGATCAAGGATGTGGATGTTGCGGATGAGAGCACGCAATTTGCCCGTTACAACATTCTCGTCCAGGCAGGCACGGCGATGTTGTCGCAGGTGAATGCCACTCCGCAGTCGGCGCTTCGACTCCTGCAGTAATGTGGGTTGGCGGATTGGCGCCACGACCAAACAACCCGGTCAGCAGATGCTGGCCGGGCTTTTTTTTGGGGAGAGAGGAGAGGGGGGAGCGTGTAGTGGGAATTATTGGGGTTCGGGTTTGAGGCCTTGGAAGGGTTGGCCACGTGCGAGGCGTTCCGTGAGGAGCCGGGCTTGCTTGGCGGCCTCGGTGATTTCCGTGAAGGATCCGGGGGCGGTGCATTCGACGAGGAGTTGGCCCCGGGTGAAGCCGCCGAGTCGGAGGCGGGCGAAGAGCGGGGTGAAGTTGACCAGGCCGGTGCCGGGGTTAATGAGGACGTTGTTAGGGGGGAGGAAATCTTTGATACTCATGCCGACGACCAGGCCATCGACGTCGAGGACATCCTTTAGTGGGTCGAGTTGTCCGTTGGAGTAGTAGAGGATATTGGCGGGGTCGTACCAGAGGCGGAAGCTGGGGTGGTTGACGCGTTGGACGGCTTGGCGGCACTGGGCGCCGGTGGCGTTGAGGCCGCCGTGGGGTTTCAGAGTGATGCCGACGTTTTGTTGTTGGGCGTGGGGGCATTCGGCGGCGACGGCTTTGAGGAAGGCGTCGTAGGCATCGGGGTTCGTGGTGCCGCCGAGGAGGAGTTCGTGTGAGCCGCACGCGGTGCAGAGGTCGATAAGCTGGCGGAGTTGCTGGCGAGAGCTGTTGAGGTTGGGGGTGGGTTGGAAGTCCCCATAGACTGAGCAGATGGAGAGGTCTCGTTGTTTGGCTTTGGCGCCGATTTGGTTGGCTTGGGCGGTGGATAAGCCGGGATGGATGATGATATTGGGGTTGCCTTTGGCGGTCATGAGTCCGACCCAATGGAAGCCTGCGAGGGCAACGCCATCGAGGGCCTGGTCGAGGTCCCATTGGTCCCACGGGCGGGTGTAGCAACCGATGAGGTAACCGTTGGTGGTTCGCTTTTGGGCTGCGAGGGTTGGGAGGGTTCCCAGCAAAGGGAGGTAGAGGAGGAAGCTTCGTCGGGGGAGGAGGGGGTTAGACATCGATGACGGGGCCCTTGCCGGGAGGGGGAGGTTTTTGGCGGTGGCGGGGGTTGGGTCGCTGGCGTGGTTGGAGGCGGGCTTCGCTTTTTCCTGTGAGGGTATTCAGGGCGAGCGTGGTGATACTG
>JBMTVN010000116.1:0-10938 GCA_049451415.1 Limisphaerales bacterium
TTGGAGATGGGGGTGTTGGGGTTTGTGATTTTTCGGAGGTCTCTGAGGATATCGGCGCTCCGGGTTTGGAGGGTTGCCATGATTTGGTCGAAGGTGGCTGCGCGTTCTTTGGAATACGCTTCAAGCCAGCGAACGGCCAGGGAGTTGAGGACGCGGACGGGGAGGTCGGGGGTTTGGTCCGTGACTGTGATTTCGAGGGTGAGGTCTTCTGCGGGGCCTTGGATTGTAAGGCGTTTGAGCAATGTCTGGTAGGCAGCCTCAACGGCTTCTGAGCCGCTGAGTTTTTTATTGAAGCGTGGATTTTCCTGGAGGCGTTCGGCGTTGACGACCGATTTGAGGAGTTCTTCGGAGAGCAGGTTTCTTTTGACGTCGTGGATTGCGCGTTGGGGGCTGGTTTTATCCGGCAGGTATTGGGCGAAGGAGTCCTGGTATTTGATGGATGAAGTTGCGGCGTATTTTTTTGGTGCGTATTGGATATAGGCGGTGGCGAGGGCTCCTCCCAGGAGGGTAAAGAGGAATATGAGCCAGGCGCGTTCGCGGAGGAGGGTGATGATACGGCGCGCGCTGCCGCCGGAGGGTTGGGGGTCGATTCGGTGAAGCGCTGACGCTGCCATAGTCTTGGTGGGGGGTGCTGCTGTGATTGGTTGGATTCGTGCGCGGGGTCTGCTCTTGCGAACTTAAGATCGACTTTGGAGCAAATGTGGAGGCAACGCCAGTCTGGAATTGGAGGTGGGGCAGGGATGCGGTTGGCATGAGGGGGTGTTGATTGCGGGGCAGGTTTTCTGCAGATTCCCCTTAACGGAGGGGGTATCTGCTGAGTAGATTCCGGCCCATGTCCGAGTTTCCAGTGGTCAACATGCAGGATGGGGGTGGTGGGGATGGAGTAGCGGATTTGGCATGGTTTTGTGTGCGCACGCAGTTGAAGCACGAGCACATTGCTGCGGCGAATTTGCGATCGCAGTCGGGTCTGGAGGTCTTCAATCCGCGGATTCGGTATCGGCGTTCGACTCGGCGCGGGCCGGTTTGGTTCACAGAGTCGTTATTTCCGAGTTATATCTTTGCGCGGTTCAATTGGAGGGAGCAGTTGCGGCTGGTGTATCACACGGCGGGGGTATCGACGATTGTCCACTTTGGTTATCAATGGCCCACTTTACCGGATGCGGTGGTGGACGAATTGAAGCTGCAGGTAGGGCAGGAGGAGTTGCGGGTGGTGGAGGCTGATCCGCAGGTGGGTGAGGAGGTTCAGATCTCCGGCGGGGCGTTCCACGGTTTGGAAGGGATCGTGGCGCGCTTATTGCCATCGCGCATGCGTGTGGCGATCCTTTTGGAGTTTTTGGGGCGGCAGACGATGGTGGAGGTGGCGGTGGATGAGATTGTGCGGTTGCCTCAGGGGGAGGCGTTTGTGAAGCAGCGTCACATGCCAAAGGGATAAGGGATACCGGTTTGGGCTTTGGGGTATGGCGGTGGTGGTGGGTTATTCGCGCGGGATGATGATTTCGTCCCCGTTTTGGAGGATGGGGATTTCGTCTTCGGAGAGCCAAGGGATTTTGCGGAGGTCGCAGGGGATATCCTGGGTTTTTCCGTTGGAGGTTCTGCGGATGATGGCCTTGGCGAGGTTGGCGTTTGATGTGGCGCCCCCGGCCATGCCGATGGCGCGGTGGATGCGCAGGGTTTGATTTGCGGGCCATTCATACCGACCAGGTTTGGCGACTTGGTCGTTGATGGTGAAGCTGCAGGGATTGGTTTTATCGGTGATGGCAGGTGGTGTGTTGGGTGAGGCTGCGGGGGAGACGCCAGGCCAGATTTCCTTGGTGTTTGGCGTTGGGGATTGCGCGAAGGCTTCGACGATGGCGGTGCGCCACATGCGGACTTTAGGGTCGACGAGGTAATCCTTGGCGAGGCAGGCCCGGATCGACTCGATCGCTTCGGGGATGGTTTGGCTGGCGATTTTGATGGGGCCCGCGATGGGGAGTTGGATGGTTCCGTCCGGCGCGACGGTGAGTTTGTCGGCGCTCATATCGGGTTCGCCGATGACCTCGATTTTCAATGTGTCGCCCGGTTGGAGGCGTGGCAGGGAGGGGGGGGTAGTAGTCTGGGGTGTTTGGGGGGTGACGGTGGTCACGGGAGCAGGTTGGGTGGGAGGGATGGGTTTTGGTTTTGTTGGGGTGTTGTTGGTGGGGGAGGGCGAGGGGAGGCCGGCGGCCTTGGCATCCAGTTCTGCTTGGAACTGGCGCAGGACGTCCACCAGGTTGGTCGGTTGGGCAGAGAGGGTTGCGGAGATGAGACAGCAGATTAGGATCCAGAGCCGAGTCTTCATTAGGAGGTGGGTAATTTCGCAGAAGCGCGGGAGTCTGTCTAAGCCAAATCGGCCATGTCCTAAAACATATGCATTGCAACCGCGATGCACGCCAATATAGGTTTCCCGCATCTATGCAGGTCTATCTGCTTAATGCTCCGGAGTCTATGCCGGTTGAGGCTCGGTTGAGTCAACTTGGGGTGGTATTCCGCCGATTCACGGGTCGCAGCATACAGGATCTTTCCCATGATTCTGCGGATTTGGTGTTTGTTGTGCCGCACGCGGCGAGTTTGGGGCCGGACTGGCCCCAGCTTCGTGTACGGCTGGCGCAAGCGAACCGCTATTATTTAATGGCAGGGGAGGGGTTGGGGACGGAGGAGATCATTGTGGCGGCAAAGGATGGGGCCTTTGATGTGTTGCAGGTGAGGGATCGGGATGAGCGGTGGCGAGGGGCCCTGCAGAAGGCGGTGGATTCGCAGAAGCTGTGGTTGCAGCTTTATGGAGGGACGCGGTTGAGTGCGCCTGAGACTTTGCTTGGGCAGTCTCCGGCGATGAAGTCCTTGCGCCAATCCATTGAGAGGCTGGGGCCCACGGTGGCCGGGGTATTGATTCTGGGAGAATCCGGGGTGGGCAAGGAGCGGGTGGCGACCGCATTGCATGCCGCGTCGGGGAGGGGGCCCTTTGTGGCCGTGAATTGTGCGGCAATTCCGAAGGAGCTCATGGAGGCGGAGCTATTCGGGGCGGAGAAGGGTGCCTTTACCGGGGCAGTGAAGACTCGGGCGGGACTGGTGGAACAGGCTGCCGGGGGGACTTTGTTCCTGGATGAGATGGGTGAGCTGGACATCAAGTTGCAGCCTAAGTTGCTTCGGTTCCTCGAGACGAAACGTGCACGGCGAGTTGGAGGTCATTCTGAGATTCACTCTGAAGTCAGGGTGATTTCCGCCACCAACAGCAACTTGGAGATGGAGATCGCTGAGGGCAAATTCAGGTCGGACCTCTATTACCGTTTGTCGGAAGTCATTTTGCACATTCCTCCCCTGCGTTCGCGACCTGAGGACATTCCGCTATTTGCGCTGGCGTTTTTGCAGGCGGCCGGGGAGCGCATGGGGAAGTATTTTGAGGACTTGGAGCCTGAGTTGGTGAAGAAGTTCCAGCAGTATGACTGGCCGGGTAATGTCCGTGAGCTGCGGAACGCGGTCGACCGCATGGTTATTTTATATGACGGACCGGTGCTGCGGGCTGCGTGGTGGGATCCGCCCACGCCAACTGCCCCCGCTGCGGTGGATGTTCGTCAGCCCCTTATGAACGGAGCTCCGGTGGCCAACAGCATGGTGGCGCCCGGGGGGCTGCCGATGAACCGGAAGCAGAAGCTGCAGGTGGCGAAGCAGTTGTTGGACAGCAGCAGCAATGATTTGACCTGGGTGGCAGCGCAGTTGGGGATTCATCCGACGACCTTGTACCGTTGGCGGAAGTCGGGCAAAATCTAGTTCCGGGACCGCTAATGGAGTCGGGTGAGGGTCTGTTCTTAACCGCGAATGGACGCGAATGGACGCGAATAGCTGAGGGGGTTGAGTGTTACCTCTTGGGTTCTGGCGGTGGCAGGCGGGTCTGGGCTGGTTGGCTGGTGATCTGAAACACGGAAACTGCGAAACGCTGGCGGGGTCTGTGGGGCTGAGCGCGAATGGACGCAACTAGCTGATATCTGACTTTGGATCTTTGGTTTCTGACCGCTGAATTCAGGCTGCTGACTTCTGTTCTTAACCGCGAATGGATGCCAATGGACGCGAATAGGGGTGAGGCTTCCGTGCAGTGGATGGAGTTGGGGTGGGAGGCTGGTGGGGTTAGCCAAAGACGAGGCGGCAGATGAGGATGGAGGCGATGACGCCGATGGCATCGGCGAAAAGGCCGGCGGGGATGGCGTGGCGGGTTCGTTGAATATTGATAGCGCCGAAGTATAGGGCGACGACGTAGAAGGTTGTTTCTGTGCTCCCAAGGATAGTGGCGGCGGTTCTGGAGAGGAGGTGGTCGCTGCCGAATTGGCCGACCAGGTCTCGGAGGACTGCGATGGAGGCGGTTCCGCTGAGGGGTCTGACGAGGGCCATGGGCAGGAGTTCCGAGGGAAAGCCCACGGCTTGGAGAATGGGTTTGAGGTGGTGGGTGAGGAGTTCTATCCCGCCGGCACCGCGGAACATGCCAATGGCGACCAGCATAGCAACCAGGTAGGGGATGATGCGGACGGCGACCTGAAAGCCTTCCTTGGCTCCTTCGACAAACTCCTCATAGACCGGGATTTTCTGGAGTGCGGCATAGAGGGGGAAGAGTGCGGCGAGGAAGGGGATGGCGAGGATGGAGGCTGCACTGATGGCGCGGATGAGCGGCCCCCCCTGGCTGGAGTCGGGGTTGAGAGTGAGTTTGAGGAAGAAGAACCCGAAGCAGAGGCAGAACCCGGCGAGGAGGAGTTTGCGGGGTAGCGAAAGTTGAGTGGCTTGGGGTGGTGGAGCTGCGGGGGTGGAGGTGGGGGTATCTGAAAAGGGATTATCGGCGATGGCCGGGGTTGCGGGTGGTTTGAACCAACGCCGTCTTTCGAGCCATTTGACGGCGGAGATGCCTGCGATTGTGGAGCAGAGAGTGGCGAGGAACGCTGTGCCAATGATCGAGGTGGGGTTGGCGGAGCCGTTGACGGCGAGGATGGCGACCGCGGTCATGGGGAGGAGTTGGACTGAGCTTGTATTGATGGCGAGGAAGGTGCACATCGCGTTCGTTGCGGTGCCGGGGTGGGGGTTCAGTTTTTCCAGGTCATGCATGGCGCGGAGGCCGAGCGGGGTGGCGGCGTTGAGGAGGCCGAGCATATTGGCGGCAATGTTCATCACCATGGAACTCATGGCGGGGTGGCCCTCGGGGATTTCGGGGAAGAGGCGGCGCAGGATGGGTTGGAGCAGTCGTGCCATGCTTTGGACGAGGCCGGCCTTCTCGGCCAGGCGCATGAGGCCGAGCCAAAATCCCATGATACCGACGAGGCTGATTGCCAGGGTTACGGCGGTCTCGGCGCCGTTGACGGCACCATCGACGACCCCTTTCATATTGCCCAGGAAGCCGCCGAGGAGTGCGGCGGCGACGATGAGAGTCAGCCAGAGGGCGTTTAACATCAGGGCTTTCGTTTAGTGGTCAACGGGGTCGCTGCGCAAGCAGCGTTCGTGGTCAAGGGCTTGCTGGTGATCTGGCGTCTGTCGGCGGTGGGGTGCCGTTCCCCAAGTGGTCATCGACGATGCAGGCTGTGACGACATCGGCACTGACGTTGACGGTGGTGCGGGCCATATCGAGTATACGGTCGAAGCCGAGGATGAGGAGGATGCCTTCTGCGGGGAGGCCGAAGTTGGAGAGGAGTCCCATCATGACGGGGAGGGAGCCACCGGGGACGCCGGCGACTGCGACGGCACCGAGGACGGCTAGGAGGACGAGTTGGATTTGGGGGATGATTCCGAGGGAGAGGTCATAGACTTGGGCGACGAAGAGGACGACGCAGCCTTCGTAGAGGGCGGTGCCGCTCATGTTAAGGGTGGCACCGAGCGGGAGGACGAAGCCGGAGGTAGCGTGGGAGACCCCGAGGACGTTTCGGCTGACGTGGATACTGGTGGGGAGGGTTGCGCTACTGGAGCTGGTGCTAAAGGCGGTGGCCATGATGATGCGGATGCCGCGGAAGAGGGCTTTGGGGGAGCGTTTGGAGAAGAGTTTCATGAGGAGGGACAGGCTGACTGTGAGGTGGAAGGCCATGGTCAGGATGACGAGAGTGACGAAGAGGAGGAGAGTTTGGAGGATGGACCAGCCGGCTTGGGCGACGGCGGAGGCGACCAGTGCCGTGACGGCGTAGGGGGCGAGGTTCATGGCCCAGTCGACGATGCGGGCCATGAGGTCGACGATCGTTTGGAGGCCGGTTTCGACCCAGTTCTTCTGGTGGTCCGGCAGGTAGGTTGTTGCGGCGCCGACGAGTAGGGAGAAGAGGATAAGGGGGAGCAGCTGGAAGTTGACGATGGCTTGGAGGAGGTTCCGTGGGAGGAACATTTCCACGAGCAGGTTGAGGTTGACGGAATCGCCGGGGTTGGTGGTGGCAGTGGGCATGCTGGCGGTTTCCCTGGCTGCACTGAGGAGTTGGTCGCGGCTGGCAGCGTCGAGGGTTTGGCCGGGTTGGAAGATATTCATGATGAGGAGTCCGAGGCTGACTCCGATGATCATATTGATGGCGAAGAGGGCGAAGGTGCGGGCGGCCATGGGGCCGAGTCGGGCGAGGTTTCCGAGCTGGGCGACGCCTTGGGCGAGCGAGGCGAACACGAGGGGGACGATGACGATGAAGAGGAGGCGGAGGAAGATTTGGCCGAAGGGGTCCAGGAGGTTTTTGGCTGCCCATTCGACGGAGCTTTTGGCGGTGGGCTGTAGTTGGCCGAGGGCATAGCCGAGGAGTCCGAGGACGACGCCGGTGATGAGGCCGATCAGGATATACAGCGTGCGGCGGTCGGCCGGCGGCGTGTGGGTCGGTTGTGGATGGGCGGCTGGCATTGGGGGATTGGCTAACCTTTTCGGCCTTTAAATGGAACGACAAAACTGTCCATGGATGCTGGGGAGGGTGGGTGTTTAGCGGTCGGAGCCGGTGAAGGTGGCGATGATGGGGCGGTGGTCGGAGGCTTGTCCCCAGTCGGGATAATCGACGACGTGCGTTTCTGTGGGGGACCATTCGCGGGCCATGCCGGGGCTGAGCAGGATATAGTCGATGCGAGTGTAGGCGTCCTCGCGGGCGTAGAAATGGGTCCAGGCGATGGAGCGGTTGGCGTGCGGGCTGGTTGTGGGGGCGGGTTGTTCGCTGGGGCGGGTATCGATGAGTTTGCTTTTACCGCGTCCGATGAGGGTGCGGAGGGCGAGCGAGGACGGCGTATCGTTGAAGTCTCCGAGCAGCACGAGATTGGCGTTCGGGTTGCGGGTCAGGTGATCTGTGACGAGTTGGCGGAGGAGTCGGGCTTCCTGTTCGCGGATTTCCTGTTGTGAGCTGGAGGAGGTATTGAGGCGGGATTTGAGGTGGGCGGCGAGGGCATTGAAGCGGTAGCCGGAGGGGAGCGTGATTTCCACGTCGAGGATGCCCCGGGTGGGGCGGTATCGGCGGTTATTGACCAGGAAACGTTTGTCCTTGTGGGAGCGGCGTTGCGTGATGGGGAAGCGGCTGAGGAGGGCGACCTGAATGTTGGTATCGTAGCCTTCGACGATTTCGGAGTAGGGGAGATTGAGGTGGAGTTGGCCGAGGCGGAATTGGATATCGGCGAGGGCGGAGGGGCCGCCGACTTCCTGCAGGGCGACGACATCGGGCTGGGCGCGGGCGATTATCTGGCAGGCGGTGGAGCGGGATGAGGGGTTTTTAGCGGCGCGGGAGGCGGTTTTTTCGAGGATATAGTTTTCCAGATTGTAGGAGGCGATGCGCAGTCGCGGAATTTCGGTCGAGTGGAGTGTGGAGACGCAGAGCAGGAGGGTGATGACGAGTAGCCGACTTCGGAGTAGCCTGGGCAGGGAGGGGGTGGTGTTGGCGGGCATGGCGTTCCTTGGTTTTGCCTTTCTGGCGCCGGAATCTGGAGGCACCGGAAGTCGGGTGGGATCATGGGGCAGAGCGGGTGGGTGCGTAAAGGAGGTTTCGGGGTCGGGATTTGGTTTGCGTGTGTCTTTTGCAAATTGGATGGCGTGCTGATAGGGTCCGCGCCGTGAAACGAGCGAGTAAGAAGCGAACGTCGGTGGTGAAGTCGAAGCGGGCGTCTGTGGCGGCGGGTGTTTTGCATGACAAGCAGAGCGAGCCGGACCACCGGGAGATCCCGATTGACAAGGTGGGGGTGCGCGGGGTGCGCATGCCGATTCAGATTCGGGACAAGGCGCATGAGGTTCAGAACACAGTGGCGACGATTGGGATGTATGTGGATTTGCCCCAGCATTTCAAGGGGACGCACATGAGCCGTTTCATTGAGGTCTTAAACGCGCATGGCGGGATGGTTCATGTGGACAACATTTCCAGCATTCTACGCGAGATGCAGCTGAAACTGAGGGCGGAGACGGCGCATTTGGAGATGGAGTTCCCGTTCTTTTTGAGCAAGCGGGCGCCGGTATCGGGGAAGGAGGGGGTGATGGATTATGTGGCGCGGTTTGATGCGGCGGCTAGCGGGGGGGAGATTGACTTTGTGCTGACCGTGCAGGCGGCGGTGACGACGCTTTGTCCCTGTTCGAAGGCGATATCGAGGTTTGGGGCCCACAACCAGCGCGGGACGGTGACGGTGCAGTTGCGGTTCCGGAAGCCGGTATGGATTGAGGATGTGATTCAGATGATTGAGGGGTCAGCGAGCAGCGAATTGTATTCCTTGTTGAAGCGGCACGATGAGAAGGCGGTCACGGAGCGGGCGTATGAGAATCCGGTCTTTGTGGAGGACTTGGTGCGGAACGTTGTGGTGCGGTTACGGGGGCATCCGGATGTGACCTGGTATCGGGTGGAGGCGGAGAATCAGGAGAGCATCCATAATCACAATGCTTATGCCTGCATTGAGAAGGGATCCTGACGGTGTTTCCCGGTTGAGAATTCCCTGAAGAATTTTGTGGCGCTTTCCCCTTGCTTTGCTAGATTCACCCGCTCTTAACGGGCCGGATCAGGGTGGGCAGCCTTTGTGACGGACCGTGTGGATTTGTGATTTAGAGTTTTTTACAGCTGTGACAACCAGCAAGAAGACCGCAAAGAAGGCCAAGGGCAAAGTCGATGGCAAGCCGGTGCGTGCCGCGACGGCGGCCTCCATTTTGGGGGTTGCTGCCAATCCGGATCGGGAGTCTGCTCCGTTGGATGTGGAGGGGAAGCCTAGGTCCGAGTGGGTGAAGTATCAGAATAACCTGCTGGAATTGCGGGACAGGCTATTGAATCAGATGGACGGATTAGCCAAGGAATCTGCCGAGCAGATGGCGAGTTACAGCCTGCACATGGCGGATTCGGGGACGGACAATTTCGACCGCGATTTTGCCTTGAGCCTCTTGTCCTCTGATCAGGATGCGATTTACGAGATCGAGGAGGCCTTGCGTCGGATCCAGAAGGGCACCTACGGTGTTTGTGAGCTCACGGGCAAGACGATTCCCCGGGCCCGATTGGATGCGATTCCGTGGACACGGTTCACGGTGGAGGCGCAGAGCCAGCTGGAGCGCGAGGGTGCGTTGCGGCAGAAGCGGTTGGGTTCTTTGGGATCGGTGGATTCGACGGGTTCCATTGAAGTGGATGATGATGATGACGGGGATGACGGCAAGCCGTCGAAGGATAAGGACTAGAGAGTATGCCACGAGAGATAGTGACACTGGAGTGCACTGAAGCGCGCAAGGAGGGCAAACCCCCTTCCCGTTATCAGGCGAGTCGAAACAAGAAACTTCAGCCTGAGAAGCTGGAGATGAAGAAGTTCAACCCCTTTCTCCGGCGCCACACGGTTCACCGGGAAATCAAGTAAACAGCCATGCCTCGCAAGACCAACACTGACAAGAAGGGGCGTTCGGCTCGTGGCCGCACGAGTGAAGTTCGCACGCCGCGTCCGAAGCCGAAGATTGATTTCACCGTGGATGCACTGGATTTCAAGAATGTGACGTTGCTGCGTCAATTTACGACTGAATCCGGTCGTATTCTTCCGCGGAAGTATACCGGTTTGCCTGCTCATTATCAGCGCCGTTTGAATCGTGCCGTGAAGCTGGCGCGACAAGCGTTGTTGATGAAGTAGCTTGCTGCGGTGTTCATTTTTGCAGACCCCGAGGTGCGTAAGCGCCTCGGGGTTTTGTTGCTGGACAGGCGTGGTTTGGGGCATGTGGTTTTTGTGTTATGAACTGGCGAAGTTCATGGTTGTCGGGGTCGGGTGTTGAGCCGGCGCGTGAACCGGGGGATGTCGCCATTGGTGGGGTTGTTCTGCGGGCGCGTGGGGTGGAGAAGTCCTTTGGCGGGGTGCGAGCGTTGGCGGGGGTGGACTTGGAGGTTAGGGCTGGGGAGGTGCACGCATTGATGGGGGAGAATGGGGCGGGGAAATCCACCTTGATGAAGTTGGTGGCTGGCATGGACCGGTGGGATGCCGGTGAGGTGGAGTATCTGGGTCGCGAGGTATGTTTTAAGGGGGCGCATGAGGCCTTGGGATGCGGTGTGCATCTGATCCATCAGGAGTTGATGCCATTTCCGGATCTGACGGTGACGGAGAATCTTTTTGCGGGGCGGGAAAGAGTCTTTGGTTTTGGTGGCTGGATGGATCGGGCCGGGATGCGGGAGCGGGCGGTGGAGTTGCTGGGGCGAGTTGGGTTGGGGGTGGATCCGGACGCGAGGATGGGGAGTTTGAGCGTGGCGCAGATGCAGGGGGTGGAGATTGCGCGGGCTTTGGCTCACGAGGTGAAGCTGTTGATTTGGGATGAGCCGACCTCGGCCCTATCGCATCGGGAGGTGGAGCGGTTATTTGGGTTGGTGCGGGAGTTGAGGCAGGGAGGGGTGGCGCAGGTTTATATTTCGCACAAGCTGGAGGAAGTATTTGCGTTGGCTGATCGGGTTACTGTGCTGCGGGATGGGTGTCATGTGCGCACGATGGATTGTGGTGAGGTGGATGGGGGGGAGTTGGTGCGGTGCA
>JBMTVN010000117.1:0-10689 GCA_049451415.1 Limisphaerales bacterium
ACCCAAAAACCCTTCGATCCCTACCACCACTCCCGTCGCCCCACCCCCGAAATCCCCCTCACCGAGGCAATCTCCTGTGGCGCCGAACAAACGATCCGCGTCGTCACCCCGAAAACACTCTTCGATAGCATCACCCCAAAACTCCGCCCCACCGATGATGTCCGGCCGGAAGCTGTCTACGAAGACCTCAATCTGCTCGAGGCCGATCCCACAACCCCCTTCGAAGTACCCTGTGAAACCCAGTTGATCACGGTTGCCGACAACACCCCTCTCCCCACCATCACCGCATTCCGGCTCCTCGCTGCACGCCTCAAGGACCTCGGCCGTAATAACCCCATCCTCCTGAAGGACCAACTCCATAATAACCCCGGTAATCCCAATGACCTCGGAGCCATGATCCGCGCCTCAGTCACCATTGGCTCCCTGCTCGCCGATGGTATCGGTGACGCCATCTTCCTCCGCGCTGAACCCACCCCGGGCCCCGCCCTCCGCCTCGCCTACAATATCCTCCAGGCCGGTGGCTGCCGTAGCTTCAAAACCGACTACGTCGCCTGCCCAAGCTGCGGCCGGACTCTCTTCAACCTCCAAACCGTCACAGCTCGTATCAAAGCCCGTACTGACCACCTCAAGGGCGTCAAAATCGCCATCATGGGCTGCATCGTCAACGGCCCGGGCGAAATGGCCGACGCCGACTTCGGCTACGTCGGCGGTGCACCGGGCAAGATCAATCTCTACATCGGGAAAACCCCAGTGAAATTCAATATCCCCGAAGCCGAAGCCGTCGACCGGCTCATCGACCTCATCCGGGATCACGGAAAATGGGTCGACCGCACCGAAGATTGACAAATCATCCCAACAGGGCTCTCTGGGAGTCATGACCTCCCGCCAACGGGTCCTCACCGCCCTCCAACACCAGCAGCCCGACCGCACCCCCATCGATCTGTCAGGCCACCGGTCCTCAGGTATCAGTGCCCTCGCCTACGCACGCCTCCGAGACTACCTCGGCCTGCCAAAACGCCCCATCCGCGTCTACGACGTCATCCAGCAGCTCGCCATCGTTGACGAAGACCTGCTGAACCGCTTTCACGTCGATACTATCGAACTCGGTCGCGCATTCGCCACCAACGACTCCTGGTGGCACGAATGGGAACTTCCCGATGGGACCGCCTGCCTCATCCCCACTTGGGTCAAACCTGTCAGACAAAACGGCGAATGGATCCTCCAATCCAAAGCCGGCAACACCACCGCCCGCATGCCCCCAGGCGTGCTCTACTTCGAGCAATCCCAATACCCCTTCGCCACCAAACCCGACATCAACAACCTGGAAGACTATTTTGATGAGGTGATGTGGACCAGCATCGCATCACCTCCCGGTCCCGTGGCCAGCGGCCCCAACCGTCTCCACGCTCTCGCACAAGGCGCCACAGAACTGCGCCAGTCCTCCAATCGCGCCATCCTGGCTCTCTTCGGCGGTAACCTCCTCGAAATGGGCCTGTTCTTCTACCGCAATGATAACTTCCTCCTCCTCCTCGCCGCGAACCCCGCAGAAGCCCACCAGTTCCTCGACAAAGTCACGGAGATCCACCTGCGCAACCTCGAGGACTTCCTCTACGCCGTCGGCCCCCACGTCGATATTATCGTCTTCGGCGATGACTTCGGCATGCAACACGGGCCCCAAATATCCCCCCGTATGTATCAGGAGTTCTTCCAGCCAAGACAGAAAGCCATGTGGGACCTCACCCGCCAACTCACCCCACATATCAATATCCAGCTCCACTGCTGCGGAGGCATCCGCCCCCTCCTCCCGGGCCTCATCCAAGCCGGCCTCCAGTCCATCAACCCAGTCCAGATCAACTGCAAAGGCATGAACCCCGCCGAACTCAAAGCCGAGTTCGGCCAACACCTCACCTTCTGGGGAGGCGGCTGCAACACCCGCGATGTCCTCTCCCACGCCTCACCCGACGAGATAAAAACACACGTCCAACAGCTCAACACCGTCTGGAACCAAAACGGCGGCCACGTCTTCCAGCAAGTTCACAACATCCTAGCCGATGTCCCCCCAGCTAATGTGGTCGCCATGTACGACGCCATCGCCGAAGCCCGATAAGCCCCAACCAGAAACCACGGACTACACGGTCTTCGGTAACTCCACCTCCTGACAGCTCCTGCCCGCAAAACGACACGATTTCCGATACCCCACCCCCCTCGCCAACTCCAGCGCCAATCCAAAATCCGCCCCAACCTCCTCCGGCGCATGCGCGTCCGACCCGAAGGTGATCTTCACCCCCTGCCGAAAAGCCGCCTCCAAAATCGCCCGGGAAGGATAAATCTCCCTGCAATCCTTCCTCAAACCAGCCGTGTTCAACTCCACCGCAACCCCGGAACGCGCAGCCAACCCAAATACCCGCTCGTAATGCGGCAGAACTTCCTCCGTCGGGAAATGCCCGAACTTCTTCGGCAAATCCACATGCCCCAGTATCTCAAAAAGCCCGCTCCCCGCCGCCATCTCCAATAATTCAATATACCGACGCCAAACCTCACCCGTGTCCCGACCCCTCCACTGCGCAAGCTTCCCCGGGTTGTCAATGTCCCAACCCGCCTCCAAATAATGGACCGACCCTATGAAATAATCCCACGAATGCCTCGACGCCAACTCCCGGATCCAACCCTCATGCCCTGGGATGTAGTCGACCTCCAAAGCCAACCGAATCACCATCCCGGGATATCGCCTCCTCGCCTCCTCCACCCCCGCCACATACTCGTCCAATTGACGCAAATACATCCGCCATTCATCAAAATCATCCTCCGGCATCGGTGAATGATCCGAAAATCCCATCTCACCTAAACCGATCTCCACCGCCCGCTTCACATATTCCCAAGGTTCACCCCGCGCATGACGACACAAGGGGGTGTGCATGTGATAATCCGCCAGTAATTGCATGCCCCAACTACAGGCTAAATCCCCGCAAAACGGAAGCGCCTTCGCTCCGAACCCACCCCCACCCCCACCGCAGCTCCCGGCTTTCAGCTTGACGGACCCAAAGGAGGAGGCCTAGGATCCCGACCATTCTTAGACGATTGCTGGCTTAGGCCAGTGCGACCAAGTCGGGGATTATGTCTTCCGGCTTTTTTGTTCCCCACGTGGGACAAGCGAACGAGACATGAACGCTGAGTTTCTGGCCATTCTTGAATTTTGGGAACGTGAGAAGGGAATCCAAAAAGACGTGCTGATCAACGCCGTCGAGGAAGCCCTCCTCTCCGCTGCCAAAAAAGCCGTAGGCCCCGCACGCGACCTGCGGGTAAGCATCGACCCTAAATCCGGTGACATCAAGGCTTTCGCCCGACTCGTCGTGGCTGAGAAAGTCATCTCCAAACACGACCAAATCTCCGTCTTCGATGCCCGCCGGATCAAACCCGAAGCCCAGCCCGGCGACGAAGTCGAAAAGGAAGTCACACCAGCCAACTTCGGCCGTATCGCATCCCAAAACGCCAAACAGGCCCTGATGCAGCATATCCGCCGCGCCGAAAAAGAACTCATCTTCGCCGAGTTCAAGGACCGCGCCGGCGATATCGTCAGCGGCACCGTGCGCCGCTTCGAACGCTCCGACGTCTGCGTCGACCTCGGCCGCTACGAAGCCACCCTCCCCAACCGTGAACGCGTCCCCACTGAAGAATACCAGATCGGAGAACGCGTCCGCTGCTTCGTCAAGGCCGTCGAAAATACGATTCACGGCCCCGAAATCATCCTCTCCCGCGCCGACCCACAGTTCGTCATCAAGCTGTTCAAGGTCGAAGTCTCCGAGATCAACGACGGCACCATCGAAATTAAAGGCATCGCCCGCGAACCCGGATTCCGCACTAAACTCGCCGTCTTCTCCAGCGACCCCAGGGTCGACCCCGTCGGCGCCTGCGTCGGCCTCCGTGGCCAACGTGTCAAAAATATTGTTCGCGAACTCAATAACGAAAAAGTCGATATCATCAAGTGGGACCGCGATATCCGCACCTTCATCACCAATGCCCTCGCACCCGCAAAAATAAAGAACTTTGAAATCATCGAGGGCACATCCAGTGTTAAAGTGGTCGTCAGCCAAGACCAACTCTCACTCGCCATCGGCAAACGCGGGCAAAACGCCCGGCTTACCTCCAAACTCACGGGCTGGCACGTCGATATCGAGCCAGAAGCCGTAGCCGAAGTCACCTTCGACGATAAGGTCGCCGCCGCCATTGCTGCCGTGGCACAAATCCCCGGAATCACCTCCGCCCAAGCCGATGTGCTCGTCCATGCCGGCTTCCTCAGTCTGGAAGACCTCCTCCAAGCCGAAACAGAGGACCTCCAGGAAATCCCCGGAATCGGAGACCAGGCCGCCTCCATCATCGAAGCCGTCCAGTCCGAAGCCCAACAGCGAAATGCCTTGCCCGGGGAAGATAACCCTTCAACCTAACCAGCTTTGACGCGGGATAAACCCGCCCCGCCCAATTAAGGGCACTCCGACTCTGTATGCCTGTTAGAATCTACGACATAGCCAAAAAGCTCGGGATCGAAAGCAAGGAAGTTTTGGCGAAGGCCAAAGACCTGGGTATCACCAACGCCAAGGTTCCTTCCAGCTCACTCGACAAGATCACTGCAGCATACTTAGAGGAACAATTAGGCGGCGCCGAGGAACCACTCCCGGCAGAACCAGCTCCCCCGCCAGCCCCGGAACCGGTCATCATCGTCACCGCCCAGCCTGAGCCTGAACCGGAACCGGAACCGGAACCCGAGCCACAACCGGAACCCGCCAAGGCGGAAGAACCGGAAATTTCACCGGAGCCGGAACGCGAACCCGAGCCCGCACCACAGGAACCATCTCCAGAAGCCGCTGAGCCCGTGGCCACGATCGAACCTGAGACCGCCCCCGCTGCGGAATCCATCGAACCTCCCGCCGCAGAAGAAGCAACCCAAGAACCAGCCCAGGTCGCTGAAGCTCCGGCAACGCAAGCCGAGGAACCCCCTCAGCCCGCCACCCCCTCCGTGGCTCAAACAGAATCCCCCGCCCCCGCACCAGAGGCTCACCCAAAACCTGCCCACCCGCCCAAACCCGCCGTGGGAATCGGCGGACTCGTGGGCCGTATCAATCTCCCCACCTCCGGAAGACCCTCCGGAAGACCCAGCGGACGCGACCGGAACCAACGCCCCAACCGTCGCGACAACCAACAGCAACGCCCGCAGAACCGGCCGCAGCAGCAACGGCAGGAGTCCAAACCGGCACAACCCGGGCTCGGCAAGTTTGTGCCCCCAACCACCGGCGAAATGATCACGCTCAAACCCCCTATCGTGGTGCGTGACCTCGCTGAAAAACTCAATCGCAAGCCTTTCCAGATTATCGCCGACCTCATGGAACTCGGCGTGTTCGCCACGGTCAACCAAGCCATCGATGAACCCTACGCCCAACGCGTCTGCGCTAAACACGGCTTCCGCTTCGAAGTGGAAAAACGGGAGCGCGGAGCCGGTATCGTCCACGCACCCAAAAAACCCAAAGAAGTCCAGGTCCAGGATAAACCCGAAGATCTGCGCCCCCGCCCGCCGGTCATCACGATCATGGGCCACGTCGATCACGGCAAAACCACCCTGCTCGACGTCATCCGCAAAACCAACGTCGTGGCCAAAGAAGCCGGGGGAATCACCCAGCACATCGGCGCTTACACCATCTCCATCCCTCACCCGGAACGAAAAAAGGACCTGCAGCAAATCACCTTCCTCGATACCCCGGGCCACGCCGCATTCACTTCCATGCGCGCTCGAGGAGCCAACGTCACAGATATCGTCGTGCTCGTGGTGGCCGCAAATGACGGCGTCATGCCCCAAACAAGGGAAGCCATCAACCACGCCGCCGATGCCAAGGTGCCCCTGGTCGTAGCCGTCAATAAATGCGACGTACCCGGCGCCAACCCCATGCGAGCCCGCCAGCAACTCCAGGAACTGGGCCTGGTCTGCGAAGAATGGGGCGGCAGTACAATCTTCGTCGATATCTCAGCCCTCCAAAAACAGGGCATCGATAAGCTCCTCGAGATGCTCGTGCTCCAGGCCGAAATCCTGGAACTCAAGGCTAACCCCAACCGCAAAGCTCTCGGAAACGTCATCGAATCCGGCCTGGAAGCCGGCGGCCCCGTCGCCACCGTCCTCGTCCGGAATGGCACACTCAAACTCGGCGACTCCATCCTCGCCGGCCCCTACTACGGCCGTATCCGCGCCCTCATCAATGAGGACGGCAAACGTGTCAAGGACGCCGGCCCCTCTGTCGCCGTTAAGGTGCTCGGTCTCAACGGCGTCCCCGAGGCCGGCCTCGACTTCACCGTCCGCGAAAACCTCAAGGAAGCGGAAGCCATCGGCGAAAAACGGCGAGAAGAAGCCCGTACGGAACAAAACAAATCCACCAACCGCAAAACGGTTGACGACATCCTCTTCGATATCGGCAACGCCGACGCCAAGGTCCTCAAGATCATCGTCAAAGCCGATGCACAGGGATCGGCCGAGGCCATCGTGCAGTCCCTCCAGCAAATCAAGTCGGATAAAGCCTCGCTCGAAGTCGTCCACAGTGCCGTCGGCCCTGTCACGGAAAACGACGTCAATATCGCCGCGTCCTCCCCGAAAAATACGATCATCCTCGGCTTCCATACCCGCATCGATAGCAGTGCTGCCAGTGCCGCAAAACGACACGGTGTCGCCATCAAACTATACGCCATCATTTACGAGTTGATCGATGAAGTGAAACTCGCCATGGCCGGCCTCCTCGACCCCATGGACAAGGAAGTCACCACCGGCACCGCCGAGGTCCGCCAGGTGTTCGAACTCTCCAAAGGCGGCAGCGTTGCCGGCTGCGTCGTTACCAACGGCCGTATCACCAAAGGCAAAATGCGCCTCCGCCGTCGGTCAGAGATCGTCTTCGCCGGTATGTCCGCCTCCCTGCGCCGCTTCCAGGACGAAGTGCACGAAGTCCGCTCCGGCCTCGAATGCGGTATCCGCCTGGATGGGTTCAACGAAATACGGATCGGCGACGTCATCGAATGCTACGCCATCGAAAAGGTCGCTCAGGAACTCTGATTCCCCTATACCGACATGGCCTCGGTCCGCGTTCAACGCGTTCGTGAATTGATCAAACGTCAGCTCGGCGAGATGGTCCGTCGTGGCTTGCCGCCACAACAATCCGTGCTGACCTCAGTCAATGACGTCGAACTCACACCCGACCTCAAAAATGCCACGGTCTACGTCGGAATCATTGCCCAGCACGACCAACAATGCCGCATCCTAGATACTCTCAACGAAACACGCACCCAGTATCAGGAACTGCTCGGCCGTGCCATAGTCCTCCGCTACACCCCGCGCCTCTATTTTAAACTCGATACCTCCGTGGAACGCGGCAACCGCATCCTCTCCATCCTGGATGACATCGAGCGTTCCAACGAAAATCCCAACCCGTGAGTTCCAGTCGTAATATCCTCGATCGTATCCTCCAAACGATCGCCCCGCTCCAGCGTGTCTGCATCGTCGGACACTTGCGACCCGACGGCGATTGTATCGGCTCCCAATTTGCCCTAGCCCTCGCGCTCAAAGCCCAGGGAAAGAAGGTCGAATGCTGGAATCAGGACCCGGTCCCTGCGAAATTCAGCTTCCTCGCACCCAAAGGCCTCATGCGCCAACCGCGCAAAACCAAACCCTTTGACGCCGTCATCGCGGTTGATTGCGCCTCAGCCCAACGCCTCGGCACCGCCAGCCAAGCCATCCTCCCGAATACCCCGGTGATCAATATCGACCACCACGCCTCCAATACCCAATACGGCCACCTCAATTGGGTCAGCGCCCACGAACCCTCCACCGGAGAACTCATCCACCAGCTCATCCAGCACGCCAACTGGCCCATCACCCCCGCCATCGCCAATAATCTCTACACCGCCATCTCCACAGATACTGGCTCCTTCCAATACCCCCCCCCCCACCCCACCCCCCCCAAAACCGCCGCCGACCTCGTCCAGCACGGCGCCAATCTCGAAATCATCGCCCAGGAAGTCTACCAGTCCTTCCCCCTCGCCCGCGTCGAACTCCTCCGCGAAGTCTATAAACGCTTCCAGCTTCACCACGAAAACCAAACCGCCAGCTTCTACCTCCGCCAAGCCGATTACACCCGCACCGGCGCCTCCACCGACGATAGCGAAGGCCTCATCGATCACCTCCGTTGTATCCAACCCGTCATCGTCGCCTGCCTCTTCGAAGAAGCCGGACGTCACCTCACCCGCATCAGCCTCCGTTCCAAGGACACCCGCCTCGACGTCAACCAGATCGCCAGCCAGTTCGGCGGCGGTGGACACCGCGCAGCCGCCGGTGCACGAATCGCAGGACCCCCCAAAGCCACCCAGCAGGCCGTCCTCAACGCAATCCAAATCGCCCTCAAGCGCCTCCAAAACCAACCCGCCAAACGCAAACGGCACGCATCCACAAAAGGTTAACCCACCCCAAATACTTCAAAACGCCCAGTCCCCATGCTCGCATTCTCCCCCCTCGACGGCGCCCTCCTCATCGATAAACCCTCCGGCCCCACCTCCCATGACGTGGTCGCCGCCGTCCGACGAAAATTCGGCATCAAAAAGGTAGGCCACTGCGGCACCCTGGACCCCAACGCGACCGGCCTCCTCATCCTGGTCCTCGGAAAAGCCACCCGGCTCTCCGAACGACTCATGTCCGATGACAAAGTCTACGAGGGCACTCTCAAACTCGGTGAAACCACCAGCAGTTACGATTCGGACGGGGAACTCCTTTCCTCCCTCCCCGTGCCACTCATGACTCTCCAGGATATCTCCACCACCGCCCAGTCCTTCGTCGGGGACCAAATGCAGCTCCCCCCCATGGTCTCCGCGGTGAAACAAAATGGAGTGCCCCTCTACAAGCTCGCCCGGAAAGGCGTCGAAGTCGAACGCAAGGAACGCTTCATCCATATCTACACCTTCAAGGTCAATAGCTACGAAGAACCTTTCGCCACGTTCCGCGTCGCCTGCACCAAAGGCACCTACGTCCGAACCCTCGTCCATGACCTCGGACAAAAACTCGGCTGCGGCGCTCACCTGACCGAACTACGCCGTTCTATCTCCGGAAAGTTCGACGTCGCTAACGCCCTGTCTCTCGATCAAACTCTCGCGCTCTCCACCGCGGAATTGGAAAAAAGAGTCATCCCCATGCTCAAACTCGCAGCAAATCTCACTGCCGCCGCAAAATAACCTGCACTCCGCGCCAATATCCATTTCCCGGCGGTTTTGCCTTGCCTGAAATCTCCTCCCCGATACGTTAATCCCTCTGCTGTCCAAGCCAGTGTAGCTCAGTGGCAGAGCAACGGTTTCGTAAACCGTAGGTCGTCGGTTCAATCCCGACCACTGGCTCCACTTCTTCCTCCCTAACTCCCCCCCTCTGCAGCCGAGAAACTGCACCCCCATCACACTCGTTCGGAAACCTGAATCACCGTGCAGCTTGATACACCCGGGGATTCTCCAAGACACGAAAGAACTCCGCACGACTTCGTTCCAAGTCGGTCTGATCACGCGGGATGTCCAGAACATCACCTTCGGCAGCCAGCGTAAATTCAACCGCTTTCCCCTTCCAAACCGCCTCCCTGACCCGAGCTCCAGTCCAGCAGCCCGGATCATACAACCAAACCAATGGCGCACCATCCCCCAGCTGATTGGCCATTCCGAGATCGCTTCGAATGAAACCCTGCATCTCGCGACAGAATGCATTGTCCGGGAGTCCCTGGAAATGCTCGGGCCGAAAAACAGAGCCCCTCTCCCAAAAGCTGCCCGTAGCCCATTCGACCAGTCGGGTGCGCTTCGCCACAATATACGCACTCCACCCGTCCTTGCCGTTATAGCCATAAAAGCTGACAGTCAGGCTGAACACGATCACGTTTGGGGCAATGTCGGGCTCTGTCAATAGAGCGTTGGCAACCGTGGTCAGCGGCCCTCCAGCTATAACGACCAGCGGGCGACCAGGAGAAGCCTTGCGTGCTTCTTCCACAATCAGCCGACTACCCGCCGTCGACTGCACCAAGGTATCTTCAATCCTACCGCTCGCCGGCCGCTCCAGCACTCTGTCAGCCCCGCGAGTCATGTCAGGCACACCGGCCAAACCGGAATTGCGGGCCACCACCAGCGCCTTCTCAGCGTCAGCCATGCACTGCTCCATAGAATACTGGTAGCCGCTCTCCCAGTCCCACATATCCCGGGTCACCACGTTGCCCACCAGACGCGCCCGTCCAAGACTGGCCTGCGCCCACAGGTAGTTGTTGTCAAATACATCAAACCACCAGTCGTTGTCGTAAAGAATCGGGTTGCCTCCGTCCACCCCCTCAATCACCACACCCCCGTCCCCAACACAATACTCCGGCACAATCGCCTGCCCAGTGGCCACGCTCAACACCATCCCCACCAAGGCTGCCCACCCAAACGCACAACCAAAACGGGCGCGGATTCCAGACACTCGTTCCTGACGCATAAAGAGTAATCTGCCCACCCCGCCCCTGGCATTCAAGGACCTACCTGTCCAGAACCCGAGCCGCAAGTCTACCCCCGGATCCAACCCTGCCAACGGCATCCTTCGCCTGGAAGTCGACGCCCCCCGAGACCATCGCCCCCAATCGGTCCCGCATCAACCCACGCACAACAAGGATC
>JBMTVN010000118.1:0-10659 GCA_049451415.1 Limisphaerales bacterium
CGGTTGGCGGTTGGCGGTTGGTGGTTGCGTGCCTCAAGGAGGGAGGGGTGGAGAGTGGTAAGGGCTGACTACGGGGCTCGCTTGTTGCGAGACCGACTACGGACTGATTCCTGACTTCCGACCTCTGGCTTCTGGTTTCCTGAGGGTTATTGGAACTGGACGGACCAGTGGGTGAGGCCGGTGGTTGTGGGGGTGAAGGAGAGGCGGAGACCGTTGGGGTCGGGCAGTTGGGTTAGGGGAGTGTTCTCAGCGGAGGCTTGCTTTAGGGTCCAGACGTTGGTGTGGGGGAGGGCGATGCGGAGTTCATAGGGATCGTTGGCGACGACGAGGCTGGAGCCGGAGAGTGTTTTGGTGGCTGGGTTCCAGGATTCCGATTGGACGTCGATGAGCCCTTGGGTGATGTGGCGTGATGTGCTGAGCAGCTGGGGGTGTGGGGAGGCGGGGCGGACGGCGAGCACGCGGCAGGAGGCGGCGGGGATTTGGACGCTGAGGGAGTTGGTGAAATCGGGGAGGAACTGGTTGTCCCAGAAGTCGAAAGCAACGTGAGGGGTATCGGGATTGAGGTCGAGGCGCTGGAGGGGTTCGTGGATTTCGTCGGGCTGGTTTTCGTTCCAGTTAAAAAGCCCCAGAAGGGTGAGGCGGTGATTCTTGGCGACCCAGACACGGGGGTGGTCGGAGTCGAGGTAATCGGCTGGGCGGGCGGTGGCGGTATGGGAGGGGAGGCAGCGTTTGAGGAGGTCGAGGCGTTCCGGGGGGAGGGCGTCGTATTGTTCGCTGGAGGTGTGCATGCTGCCTGAGACGGCGAGCCAGGAGCACATCCAGCGGGCTTTGTTCAGGGGGATGGAGGGGCGGACGTAGACGGGGTCGGGGTCGTTATGCCAGATGCGTTTATTGAGGAAGTAGAGATTATTGCCGTGCCAGGCGCCGAGGGTGACATCATTCCACTCACCGCGGGCGCCGCCGCCGTTGTCGGGGCCGATGCGCATGGCGTCGATGAGGCCGAAGGCCGGGCCCATGGAGAGCATGTTTTGGGAAACGTTACAGCCGAGGATGAAAGTATTGGGGGCAGCTTGGCGCAGGAGTTGGAGGCCTTTGCGGTAGGCTTGGACGTGGGTCATCCGGGGGTTATGGAGTTTGGCGTCGCCGAGGGTTTGGTCCTGGTAGTGGGTATTGATGTAGATGTTTTTGGTGGCTAGGCCGGTGTGCATGCCATCGATTTTGAAGTAGCGGTAGCCCCAATTATAGATGCGTTGGGTTCTTTCGAGGATGAATGCCTGGGTCTCGGGGTTGCTCAGGTCGAGGCAGGTGCCAGACCAGAGTGCGTCGTGGTAGGGTGATCCGTCGGCGTTTTTGGCGTAGATCGAGTGGGGGAAGAGGGGGCTGGCGAGGTTGCCGGCGAAGGGCATGAACCAGATGCCTGCGGTCATGCCATGGGAGGTGATGTTGGAGGCGGAGAAGGCCATGCCGTGCGGGTAGTTTTCCTCGCGGGATTCCGTGAAGAGCTTGATGGGGCCGGTGGTGGGGAAGGAGGAGTCGCCCTGGAAGCTGCGTGGGGTTTTACGCTGCCAGAGGTCATCGATTTGCATGACGGAGAGTCCGAACGGCTGGAGTTGTCTGGCGGCGTAGGTGGCATTGGCGGCGAGCTGGTTTTCGTCGGAGGCGCCGGCGTGGTACCATGTGCAATAGACTCCCGGGGTGGGTTGGAGGTGGATGTTGTGATGGGAGGCGACATTATCCGCGTAGGTTTCGAGGCCGAGCCGGGTGTCGGGGAAGATGCCGATGAGCAGGGTTTCGGTGGGGCGGGTTTGGTTGGGGTTGACTTGGAGGTGGCCGAAGTCGAGTCGGGCATCGAGGGTGACTGGGAGGTTGGTGGTGTTTTTGGGGAGGAAGATGCCGGCGCCCTGCTGTTGGGTGAGCCAGGCGGTCACGAGGCCGTGTCGGGTCTTGGGGTTGGCCAGGGCGGAAAAGGTGTAGCTGCCTTTGGCGGAGTGGATGGGGGTAACGCCGCCGGTGCCGATGAGGTGGAGTTGGTCGGCGGTGGTGGTGGATTGGAGGGAGAGCTGGAGGAATTGGAGGCGGTCGAGCTCGAGAGGTACCGGGGTTTGATTGGAGAGTTGGAGGTGTATGTGGAGGAAGGGGGAATTTGCGGGGAGAGAGAGGGAGTAGGACCAGCCGTTATCGAGGGTGATTTGGGCGGAGCCAGGGGAGGGTGTGGTTGCGGAGGAGATGGGGATGGGTAGGGAGGCGTGGGCGGTGAAGTTGAGGTTTGGCCGGGTGGGCTGGATTGCGATGCCGTTGGTCGTGACCGTGACCTGGAGGAAGGCGTTGGTGAGGGATGGCGCAGTGGCGCCGAGGGTGGGGATGGCGAGGAGCAGGCTGGTGGCGAGCGACGCGAGCAGCCTGGGTATGCGGTTCATGATTACGGGAGGGGTTAGCGTTTGTCGCGGCGGATGGGGCGTCGTTTGGGTTTGGTGGGTTGGGGTTTGCGGCCGCCGCGGATGGGTTCGACTTTTCGTGGGCGGCCTTTGGGTTCGAGCCGGATGGGGCAGCCCTCGTAGCCGAAGGCTTTGCGGAGTTGGCCGGCGAGGTATTTTTTATACTGGTCGGTGATGAGCTGGGGGTGGTTGACGAAGAGGCGGAACGTGGGTGGGGCTTTATCGGTTTGGGTGGCGTAGAAGAGTTTGAGGTGGAGTCCGCGTTGGCTTGCGGGAGGTTTACGGGAGATGGCTTCCTGGAGTGACCGGTTGACGATGGCGGTGGGGATTTGGAGTTGGAGTTGGCCGGCGACGTAGCGGACTGATTCGAGCATACGGTCGAGATGGAAGCCGGATTGGGCGGAAGTAAAGATGACCGGGGCGTAATCGAGGAAGAAGAGGATTTCCTGCACCCAGTCGGCGAAGTCGGAGAGGGTCACGCGCGGGCGGTTACCGAACTTCTGTTGTTTGTCCACCTTGGCTTTTCGCCGGGCTTCCGTTTGGGCTTCCTGGACGGCGGATTCGAAGAGGTCCCATTTGTTGACGACGACGACGCAGGCTTTTTCGGCGTCCATGATGATGTCGGCGATTTTCTTGTCCTGTTCGAGGATGCCGGTTTCGGCATCGAGCACGAACACGACGAGGTCGCTTCGGCGGATGGATTCCTCGGAACGTTTGACGCTGAAGAACTCGACTGAGTCATCGATGCGGCGTCGTTTTCGCATGCCGGCTGTATCGATGAGGAGGTAGCGTTGGCGGGTGCCGTCGGTTTCTACTTCGAAGGGGATATCGACTGAGTCGCGGGTGGTTCCAGGGATGGGGGAGACGACGACGCGGTCGGATTTGGTGAGGGCGTTGATGAGGGAGGATTTGCCGACGTTGGGGCGGCCGACGATGGCGAGTTTGAGTTGGGGTTCTTTTGGCGTATGGGGGGCTGCGGAGTCGGTGGGTGCGGGGAGGTGTTTTACGGCCAGCTGCATGAGGGGGCTGATGCCGCGGTTGTGGAGAGCGCTGACGGGGTGGACCTCGCCGAAGCCGAGTTCGTGGAATTCTCCGGCGTGGGGGTCGCGGCCTGACTCGTCGATTTTATTGGCGACGAGGAGGACGGGTTTACCGCAGGCGCGGAGGCGGGAGGCGACCTCGAGGTCGAGGGGGACGAGTCCTTCCTTGGCATCGACGACGAAGAGGAGGGCGCAGGCAGATTCGATGGCGATGTTGACTTGGTCGATGGCGGCGCGGGTGATGATATCCTCGGTTTGTTCGCCTTTGACGAGGCCGATGCCGCCGGTATCGACGAGGGTGAAGCGTTGTCCGCGCCATTCGGCTTCGGCGGCTACGCGGTCACGGGTGACGCCTGGGCGGTCGTGGACGATGGCGATACGGCGTCCGACGATCCGATTAAAGAGGGCGGATTTACCGACGTTTGGGCGACCGACTATGGCGATGAGGCCTGGCATGGGCGAGAGCATGGCTGAGGCGAGGGGTTGGGGCAAATTGGAAAGCGATGGTTTTGGTGGGATGTTTCGGTGTTGTTGTGTGGTGGTGGGGGGCATAGTGTGTGGCGGTATAGGAGACGAGACGATGAATGCACCTGTTTACGTTCAAGTGGCGCCGAAGAAGGGCAAGGGATGTTTGTTTTACGGTTGTCTGACGGTAGTGATTGTGGGGTTGTTGGCTGCGGTGATGGTTGGGGTGGGTGGTTATTACTTGGTGAAGAAGGCTAGGCAGGTGATGGAGAAGTATACGGGGGCGGAGCCGATGGAGATGCCGGTGGTAGAGATGGAGGATGGGGTATATCGGGCGTTGGCTGAGCGGGTGGACGGGTTTGGTCGGGCATTGAAGGAGGGGGTTCCGACGGAGGATTTGGAGCTGACTTCGGAGGAGTTGAACGCGTTATTGAATCGGAATTCCTCGATGCAATTGGGGAGCATGCGGATGAATGTGGTGATGAAGGAGAGTGAGGTTTCCGGGCAGGTGAGCATTCCGCTGGAGGGTTTGGTGGGGAATATGCCGGGTTTTAAGCATTTGCGGGGACGTTATTTGAATGGGACTGCGCGATTGGGTGTGGAGATGCAAAAGGGGCGGATTGTGGTGCGGCTACTGGGTATGGAGGTGAATGGGGAGCAGTTGCCTGTGGAGGTGATGCGGGCGTTTGAGACCGTCAACTGGCTGGAGGAGCTATACAAGGATCCCAAGTCGGCGGAGCTATTGATGAAGATTCGGTCGGTTGCGGTGACCGACGGGGTATTGCGGGTGAGTCCGGAGGAGGGGGAGGGTGCGGGGCGGGAAGCGGGAAGCGCTGAGCGCTGAGGGCTGGCGTGATTGCGCGCGCGGGACATCGGAGATGGGGGAAGGGAGATGGCGGGTGGCTGTGGAGGTGTTGGGAGGTGGGTTTAAGTTGGGCTTGCGGGGGGTATTAGGGAAGGTGGAAGGAAATGCGATTGGCTAAAGATTGACGCCAGTAGGAAGTCTGGTTTTAGTGGGGGCTTTGGTAAACTGAAACTGGAATAAGAATATGCCTATTGCAACACCCGAGCAGTATCGTGAGATGCTAGAGACGGCCTATCAGGGCCATTACGCCTATCCGGCCATTAACGTGTCGAGCATGGTGACGGCGAATGCGGCCTTGAAGGGATTCGCGGACAAGAAATCGGACGGTATCCTGCAGGTTTCGACGGGAGCGGGAGCCTTCGTTTCTGGTTTGAACGTGAAGGATCAGGCGTTGGGTGCGATTTCGTTGGCGGAGCACATTCGTCGGGTGGCGGACAAGTATGACGTGTTGATTGCGGTGCATACTGATCACTGTCCTCCGAAGTCGGTGGGAGATTTTTTGAATCCGCTGGTTGAGGAGTCCGAGCGGTTGGTTGGGGAGGGCAAGCCGACGTTGTATAACAGTCACATGGTGGACGCCTCCAATTTGCCGTTGAAGGAGAATCTGGATCTGTGTGTTCCGATTTACGAGCGCTTGGCGAAGATGGGGATGATGCTGGAGTTGGAGGCGGGTGTTGTGGGAGGGGAAGAGGATGGTGCGGCTGGGAGTCATGACACTCCAGCTGAGAAGCTTTACACGACGACTGAGGACATGTTGGAGGTGTATCGTCGGATGAGTCCGGTGCAGGGGACCTACATGTTTGCTGCAACCTTTGGCAATGTTCATGGAGCTTACAAGCCGGGTGTGGTGAAGCTGCGTCCCTCGATTTTGAAGGATGGTCAGGACGCGATTCGCGCTGAGTTTGGTCCTGAGGCCAAGTTCTACCTGGTGTTCCACGGTGGTTCTGGCTCGGCGAAGAGCGAGATCAAGGAGACCTTGGGCTATGGTGTGGTGAAGATGAATGTCGACACGGACTGCCAGTATTCGTTTACGCGGGCGGTTGCGGACCACATGCTGTCGAACTATGCCGGCGTGTTGAAGGTGGACGGGGAAGTGGGCAACAAGAAGGCCTACGATCCTCGTGCGTATTTGAAGAAGGCTGAAGAGGCCATGGCGGCTCGGGTGGGCGAGGCTTGCGACGACTTGGAGTCAAGCGGCAAGACCCTGGTGAAGTAAGGTCGAGCGCGTTTCTTAGATGGGCCGGTTCTGCCTGAGAAGGCGGGGCCGGCCTTTTTTTGGCTGGCGGTTGGCGATGTGCGGCGAGAGGAGAGGCTCAAGGGATACCGTGGGTGGGATTGGCGTTAGAGACGGGCGGGTACGGCAGGATAACTCGTCACTTCAAGCGCCACGGCGCTTCATTGCTTAACGGGTCAAGAATACGCAAAGCCAGACGGGACCAGGTTCGGTGTTGTGTGGGCTAACACACTACGCGGTGGGTGGGGGAGGGGGTGTTTCGCGGAGCTTGGAGAAATTCCCTTCTTCGCAGCAGCGGACGAAGCCCTCGGTGGCGCACTTGAGTTCTTCCCATCGGGCGCGGATTTTTTTGGATTCCTCGGGGGAGATCCGGTTATCCGCTGCGGCGGCGGCGACGACGGCGAGGAGATCGGCGAATTCCTGGACGACCTGGTTCGTGGCTGGGATGAGAAAATGGGGGTGGGGCCATTGGGTGGATGGATTCTTGATAAAGAATCCGCCGGCGCGTTCGCAGATCCATTGGACCAGGCGTTTGTCCTGGGTGGAATTGACGAGTGTTTCGATCCGGTCGAGGGGGTTGGTGGCGCCGCTGCCGTTGCCATCGTCGGGCTCGGCCCATTTATAGACCATGGAGAGGGAGAGGTGGAGGTCGGCGGCGATCTGCTTGACGCTGCTTTTGGAGAACACTTCACGCAGCAGTTCGTGGGAATCCATAGGTGGAGTATTATTGTTTGTGGGGGGAAGAAGGGAAGATCGGAGTTGGACTAGAGGGATTGCGTGGGCAGAAAGATTGGGAAGGCAGAAAGATCTGCGTGGGTAGAAAGGGCAAGAGCCGCCCCGGTGGCGGGCGGCTCTTGCGTGAATGGTTAGCCTAGTGGCTGCGCCTTACTTTTTCTTTGCGGTCTTTTTGGCTTTGGCAGCGGGTTTGGCTGCGGCGGCCTTGGCCTCTTCGAGGGCGGCTTGGGCGGCTGCGAGGCGGGCTACCGGCACGCGGTAGGGTGAACAGCTGACGTAGGCGAGGCCGACCTTATGGCAGAACTTGACGGAGTCGGGGTCGCCGCCGTGTTCCCCGCAGATACCGAGTTTGATATCGGGGCGGGTGCTGCGGCCTTTAGCGACTGCGGTTTCCATGAGTTGGCCGACGCCGGTTTGGTCGAGCGTTGCGAACGGGTTCTTCTTGAAGATCTCGTTCTCGGTGTAGGGCATGAGGAAGTTGCCCATGTCATCGCGGCTGATGCCGAGAGTGGTTTGGGTGAGGTCGTTGGTGCCGAAGCTGAAGAACTGGGCGGTTTCAGCGATTTCGTCGGCGGTGAGGGCGCCACGGGGCACTTCGATCATGGTGCCGACGAGATATTTGAATTTCGCCTTGGTTTCTTTCATGACCTCTTTGGCGACGCGGTGGACGATTTCCACTTGGAGCTGGAGTTCCTTGGCGAAGCCGACGAGGGGGATCATGACCTCGGGGTTGACCTTAATCTTCTTTTTAGCGACCGAGGCGGCGGCTTCGAAGATGGCGCGGGCCTGCATTTCGGTGATTTCGGGGTAAGCGACACCGAGGCGGCAACCGCGATGGCCGAGCATGGGGTTGAACTCGTGGAGTTGTTCGACGCGCTGCTTGATTTTCTCCACCGGGATACCGGTTTTTTTGGAGAGGTCCTGCTGCTGGGCCTCCGTGTGAGGGAGGAACTCATGCAGCGGGGGATCGAGCAGGCGGATGGTGGCGGGCAGGCCCTTGAGGGCTTCGAAGATGCCGGCGAAATCTTCCCGTTGGTAGGGGAGGAGTTTGGCGAGGGCCTTTTTCCGGTCGTCGATATTCTCGGCGAGGATCATTTCGCGCATGGCGTCGATACGGTCGCCTTCGAAGAACATGTGTTCGGTGCGGCAGAGTCCGATTCCTTGGGCGCCGAACGCGATGGCGTTGTTGGTTTGCTCGGGGTTATCGGCGTTGGTGCGGACCTGCAGTTTGGTGACTTTGGAGCACCAGTTCATGAGCTGCTGGAAGCTCTTGAACTTCTCGGTCTTCTGGGCGGCTTTGTTGCCGTGGAGCAGGCCGGTGATGATTTCGGAGGGGGCAGTGTTGATCTGTCCACCGAAGACCGTGCCGGCGGTACCGTCGATGGAGAGGTGATCGCCTTCCTTGAAGGTTTGGCCGGCCACCGAGACGGTTTTCTTGTCGTAATCGATTGAGAGGGCGGAGGCGCCGCAGATACAGACCTTGCCCATTTGGCGCGCGACGAGGGCAGCGTGGGAGGAGACGCCACCTTTGGCTGTGAGAATACCTTCGGCGGCGATCATACCGCGGAGATCTTCCGGCGAGGTTTCCGTCCGGACGAGGAGGACTTTTTCTCCTTTGTCGGCGGCGGCGGCGGCGCGATCGGCGTTGAGATAGATCTTGCCGCAAGCGGCGCCGGGGCCTGCAGGTAGACCGGAGGCGATGGATTCGGCTTTGCGGACTTCCGCTGCATCGAAGACGGGTGCGAGCAGTTGATCCAGCTGGTCTGCGGGGTTGCGGTTGATGGCGGTTTTCCAGTCGATCAAGCGTTCCTTGACCATGTCCATGGAGAACTTGAGGGCTGCCATTGCGGTGCGCTTGCCATTCCGCGTTTGGAGCATGAACAGCTTGCCTTCCTGGACGGTGAACTCGAAGTCCTGCACGTCTTTGAAGTGGGACTCGAGCGTTTTGCGGATGGCTTCGAGTTCCTTGTAGGCCTTGGGCATGGCCTTTTTGAGTTTGGCGACGGGTTCCGGGGTCCGGACACCGGCGACGACGTCTTCGCCTTGGGCGTTGATGAGGAATTCGCCGTAGAATTCCTTGTTACCGTTGGCGGGGTTACGGGTGAAGGCCACGCCGGAGCCGGAGGTTTCGCCGGTATTACCGAAGACCATGGCTTGGACGTTGACGGCGGTGCCCCATTCCGAGGGGATATTGTATTTGCGGCGATAGACGATTGCGCGGTCGTTCATCCAGGAACCGAATACAGCGCCAACGGCCCCTTGGAGCTGCTCCCAAGGGCTATTCGGGAAGGCTTTTCCGGTGCGTTCCTTGACGAGGGATTTGAAGCGGACGATGAGTTCCTTGAGGTCATCGACGGTCAGGGCGGTATCTTCGATTTCGGCGTGATAGCGCTCGTGTTTGAGGCCATGGATGACGGTTTCGAAGGGTTCGTGATCTTCGTCGGGGCGTTTTTGGACGCCGAGCACGACGTCGCCATACATTTGGATGAAGCGGCGGTAGCAATCCCAGGCGAAGCGTTCGTTTTTGGTGGCGTTGACGAGGGCGAGGACGGTTTGGTCATTGAGCCCGAGGTTCAGGATCGTGTCCATCATGCCGGGCATGGAGTCGCGGGCACCGGAGCGGACGGCGACGAGGAGGGGCATGGCGTTTTGGTCGCCGAACTTGGTGCCCATGATTTTCTCCATATTGGCGACGCCGGCCTCCATTTGTGATTGGAGGGCTTTGGGGTAAGTCCGCTTATTATCGTAGTAGTAGGTGCAGACTTCGGTGGTGATGGTGAATCCCGGAGGGACGGGGAGTCCGATACGGGTCATTTCCGCGAGGTTTGCGCCCTTGCCACCGAGCAAGGGTTTCATGGTGCCGTTACCGTCGGCGGTTTTATTACCGAAGGAGTAGACGTATTTCGGAGCTTTGGATGCTTTGGCCATAGGACAATGTCGATAATCGCTTGAATATTTCTGTGGGGAATCCCCCGAAGAAATGAGGGGGCAGGGTAGCAAAGGCGGGGGGGGTGTCAACGCGTGAATAGCAACAAGTGCAACGGGTTATGCACGAGTTTCGGGTTGCTGATGAGGGGGTGTGAATTGGTGTATAACTGGTGAACAAGTTGTGGGTAAGGGGCGTGAGGTTCCGCTTGATTTGTGGCGGGTCGGGGCGATGTTGATAAAATCGGCGATGGGATTGGGTTGTTGTGCGAGGTGCTTTCGTTGGGGTGGCGGCTGGGAGCATTGAGCGGGCAGGGGAGTGATCGCCGTATTTAGCGCAGAGAATGATGAGCACGACGCAGGAGGAATACATGGGGCATACTCCGGCTTCAGCGGGTGAAGGGGCATGCCATGTGGCGGTTTTTTATGAGGACAGGGAGGCGCGGGAGCGTGCGGTTCAGCTGGGGCATCGTTTGGTGGAGTATTTTTGGCACGAGCTGGACTTTTCGTTTTCGTGGTGGCGTTTTCGGTTTATGGGGGAGCCGATCATTGCGGAGAGTGCGAGTTTGGCGGCGTTGGAGGCGGACATTCTGGTGTTTTCGGCACCGGCGTTTAGCGCACCGGACCTGGGGATTTTGCGGTGGATCAACTCTTGGGCGTCTTTGCGGGATTGCGAGCACGGGGTGGTGGTGCCGTTATTGCATCCTGCCACCGTGGAGGCTTTGAGTGATTCGACGTGGATGACTGAGATTGAGGATTTGGCGCGGAGGGCGGGTATGGAGTGTTTATTGCCGTCGGAGGTGAGGGCTTCTCCGATGTTGGGGGAGCCGATGCGGAAGCTGCAGGTTCGGTCGAGGCTGACGGGGAGTGTGATGGAGGATATTTTACGTGACCGGCATGACCCGGAGCATCCGGCGCACTGGGGGAAAATTCGAATGTGCTCTGGAGTCCATGCCAAGT
>JBMTVN010000119.1:0-10657 GCA_049451415.1 Limisphaerales bacterium
GCCCCACCAGTCCATGGCAAACCCACCAGAAACCCCCAGGAACCATATCCGCCCGTAGGTGAAGATGCTGTTCAGTCACGAAACAAACGCCCGCTATGCGTACGGATTCCTAACGCACGTTCGTGAATAATCCGTAAGCGGACAAGGTCAGCAGCCTGTTTCCTCACACCCCACGAATACGACAAAAGCCCAAGAAGGAGCGATCTGACGATGAGATGGCATCACCACAGACTTGAATGGCCGTACGGATTATTGGCGTACGTGCGCCGATAATCTGCAGCATTGATCCAATAAGAGGACGGTTTGGGTGAAGAAAGGACTCCACCACAATCGATTCCGGGCGGGGCACAACAGTCCAGATAAATGCACCCCCTACCGAGGCCAGACTATGTCTGAGTGGTCCTGTTCAGCAGAATCAAATGCAGCAGTTAACTCTCAAATGTGTGTCGCTTTACCAGGCGCGCGAACTGTCAGGAATGCAATCAGTCCTTACTGGTCCCATCGTCACCCGTCCAGTTGTACTCGTAATGAGGCTCGTTGTCGTTGTTCCAACGCCGACGCCACTTGTCATTCGTTGGATCCACGATATCTCGACGACGCGCACTCTCGGAATGGCCGTCGGCAAACATCGTAACCGTACTGCCGTTGTGCCGCTTTGCCGGCCACTGGTCAGGTTCCTTGCAGTCAATATTCCCGTCCCATGAATAATCCGAGCGGCTATCGGCCAGCATCATCATATCGGAAGGACTCTGAATGCGGCTTTCAGGCATTTCCGGTTGGTTGGGCGGATTGATGTCCCCCCCCAAACCGAGCTGCTCAGAGACGTTTTGAGTCACTGGCCCGACGCCCCAATCATTGTAGCCGTAGCTCATCCCGGCGCCATTGCCGGAGGCACGCAGAAAGTCGATTCCCATCGTCAGTGACTTGTTGATGTTGGTGTCCCAGCGGAACTCAGGTTTGTTTGCCGGACAAAAGAAGGACTCACGGCTGGTGCTCATTTGGCTGAACAGACGAATCGGCCAGACGTAGTAAAAATCCGGGATCTTGATGCAGCCTGGATAGGCCGAGTAGTCACCCACATACATGACCGTGGCCAAACCCAATTGGCGCAGGTTGTTCATGCACTTGGACTGCTGAGCTTTGGCCTTGGCCTTGGCCAACGCAGGCAAGAGCATTCCAGCCAAAATGGCAATGATGGCAATGACCACGAGCAGTTCAATCAGAGTAAAAGCGAGGCGTCGGCTCCGCGATTGACCTGGGGAGATTGGGGGCTTCATGAGAATGATGACGAATTAAAAGACTTAGTTGGTTCAGGATCCATTACGCCCACAGCAATGGGGCTGCAAGGATCGTTTGGGTCAAGTGTTGTAGAAATCTGGCTAAGACTATCGTGTGGCGGTCCTAATCTTTGAGTTGTATCCGGTAAAGGTGCGTCTTGCTGCGCAGGAAGAAGGCTTTGTCCGCAACTGCAGGTGACGCCATGAACCCATCATCGAGCTGGCTGGTGGCGAGCACCTTGAACTCACGACCGGGCTGGATCACGGTAGTCGTTCCCTCCTGGCTAAAGAAATAAAGGCGACCATCGGCATAAACCGGCGAGGCAGCATAGCTCCCACCAATCCTTTCCTTCCAAATCGTCTCGCCAGTGGCCGCGTCAAGACAGGTCACAAAACTCTGTTCGGCTGCGGTATAGATCAGACCGTCCACCAGTAATGGGGAAGCATATTTGCCCACATGTGTCTTCAGTTTCCAAAGGACGTCCTCGTCACCCAGAATGCCTTCCTTGTCGGTTCTGACTGCCCACATTTCCTTCAGGCGAAGGCCCGTAACAAAGTAGGCAACGCCATCCTGATAAAGGGGAACCGGGGCGGTGGACCAATCCTGGTATTCCACCCGCCATAGCTCGCGCCCGGTTGAAGGATCATAACCGTACGCAGCCTTGGCTCCTGCACTAAGCATCAAAGGACGCCCCCGGTCATTCACAATCAAAGGCGTGCTGTGCGCCTTGCGCCAATCCCCATCCTTGACCATCGGATCCTGCACGTCCTCGTCGTTCCATTCGACAGAACGATCGGTTTTCCACACCGTTCGTCCGGTGGCTTTGTCCAGCGCGGCATGATACTGCAGATCCGCGCCATCAAAGGTCAGGATGATGAGGTCGCCGTGGCTAACAACCGAGGATGAGGCTCCACGATAATGCCTGCAGCGCAAGTCATCACGCTTCCAGAGCACATTTCCGTTATCGGTGTCCAGGCACGCGGTTCCAAAGCTCCCGAAGTGAACGTAAACCCTGCCTTTCTCAATGACGGAGGACGGGGTTGCATAGGAGTTCATAGATGCGCCGTTGCCCAGCGGTTCCGGGTCGTCGCTGTGAAACAGGTGGACCTTGTGTTGGATCCTGCCGCTTTTGGCATCCAGCCCTATGGCATAAAAATCGTGCCCGTCCTCAGCAGCGCTGGATACCCAGACCTGGTCATCGAACACCGCAGGAGCACACCAGCCCTTGTAGGGGATGACGGTTTTCCAGACGATATTCTCTGTCTCACTCCATTTCAGTGGCAGGCCCGTCTCAGTGGAATGTCCATCACCGGTCGGCCCGCGAAACTCCGGCCACTGGGCGTGGAGCACACCAGGTGAACCGAACAGAACCCAGGCTACGCTGAGGAGGCTGGTCCACTTGGAAATCTTGGGATAACGGCACAACACACCTTGAAGCTGAGAGGCGGAAGGGTTCATGCGTGAAGCTTGGACACAGCCCCCCTCGAAGTCAACCGGAGGATAGAAAAGGTCCGCCTAACGTTGGGCGGCGGATGATTCCCGGAACGCCCAAAGATGGTTTTCCGTGCGCACGTAAAGGATATCCTGGGCAATCGCGGGAGTTGCCATGATCGACTCTCCGATGTCGTTTCGAGCCAGCACATCAAGCACTTGCCCATCCCTGAGCACGGCAACGGTCCCGGACCTTGAGGCGATGGCAATCTTCCCATCGGCAGCCACTGGCGATGCATAGTTGTCTCCGAGCACATCCAGGCGCTCCTCTCGGTAGAGGACGGCGCCCGTCTGGAGATCGACGCACGTGACCATTCCCCCGTTCTTCACCAGATAGACTCGGCCACCATATACCAGGGGCGTGGGCACATAGGGGAGGCCGCGCGTCTGCTTCCAGCGTTCGATCGGTGCTGATCTACTGTCCTCCGAAAGCTCCATGGCGAGCATCACGTTGCTGGACCTGGTGAACGCATCGGCAATGAACTCATACTCCTCACGGGAGACCACCCCATCGCGGTTGGCGTCAATGTAGTGAAAGTGCTGTCTGGCAGGTCCGGATGGCGCCTCCTGGCGCGTGAGCATGCCGTCTCCGTCACTATCCCCCCGCAAGATCAAGTCGTCGAATGCGGGCATACTCCGAAACCCGGATCCAGGGGTCCATCCGCCCAGCAGGAGCACCCCATCAGCGACAACCGGGCTGCTACAGATTTCATTCGGTAGGCCAGGGACGCGCCACGCCTCCCGTCCTGAGTCAAGATCGTAGGCCACTGCCTGCAAGGTCCCCGGAGCAAGTACCAGTGAAGAATGCCCCTGCTGGAGGACGACTGGCGTACAGAAGCCACGACGAAACTCAGGGCGTGGAACCGCCCAGATTGTCCGGCCCGTCTCACAGTCCAAAGCTAGAATCTCGGAATCGAGATCCTGGTCGCGAAGCAGAACGAGATACCGACCTGCTACAATTGGGGAGGTGCCGACGCCATGTCCGGTCGCGGGTGTGGGCAGCGGCCGTCTCCAAACCTCTTCCCCCTCCATGGAATAGGCCACCAACCCGAATGGACCGGAGTAGGAGTATACCCGCTGGCCGTCAGTGCAACACGTTGGCGCGGCGGGGCCCCCGAGCCCACTCCCCCTCTCCCCCTCTGCCAAATCAACCTCCGATTGCCAAAGGACTTCGCCGGTCAGGGAGTCCAGGCACAAGGTCTTGAACGAATCGTCCTTAGAACCGGTGATAAACAAGCGTTTTTCCCAAATACAGGGAGAGGATTGACCTTGGGGGAGTTCCACCTTCCAGAGGCAGTTGGTTTCCGGACTAAACAGAACAGGAAAACCACCACTAGAGGCGATGCCTCTTCCGCCTTCGCCACGAAATTGCGGCCATTTGGCGGTAGCCGATTCACCAACTGTTTTGATGGGATGTGGGATTCCTGATGGCGGGCTACCGGAACAGGATTCGGAGCAAAGCCAGCCGACAGCTAAGACGGCTAAAAAGACACTCCGCCCGGCTAGCGGGCGGAGTTGACTGAGCCACATGGGCTAAAACCGATGGTTAGGGTTATAAGCCCCGAGCACGATAGTAACGGGCAGCTTGTTGTGGACCCTGCAGATCTGTGTATTTCACGCTACCGTTTGCCAATGCCGTGACCGTATCCACGGTGTTCCATGTTTGCAGATCGCTGGAGACTTCAACAGCGTAGCGGCGGCCGGGTTCACCGGTCAGTATCACCGTGATTCCGCTCTGGTTAGGCAGGCTTAGCATCTGCAGCGCGGAGGCTTCCTCGGGGCCTGGCCGATAAACCGGCACCTCAAGGTTGTCGATGAAAACTGCGTCTTCGCCGTTGGCGAGGCTGGGATCCTTACGATAGATCCACTCCAGTTTGTTCGTCCCCTCAGGAACCACGAACTGGTAGAGGGTCCAGTCATTCTGGCCAGACCAAGTGCGCTTGATCTCGCCATTGACCCTGAACTCAAGGACATCAAAAGAAGCCTCTGAGCTGACCCGGTATTGGAAGGAGGCCACGCCAGCTACCATCCGCTCCTCCAGCAGGAGGATCGACTGTTGGTTGTCGGAAATCCGGCCCGACCGGGCTGAATAATTACCTCCACCGGCATTGCCCTGAACCACCGACCAAGCAGCTGAACTCCCGGCAGGGTTTCTATTGTAACCCAATTCAGGACTGAAGCTGCCACTCTCGAAATCGTCGGAGATGGAGGGCCGGGTGAAAGCCGCTACCAGCGTGTAGGGTTGGTCCATCGTTATTTCTATCGGGTTCGCACTGGACCTGATCGTGCCGGTCCAGCCCTCAAAGACATAACCCGGGTCAGCCAAGGCGGTAACCGTTACGACAGAACCCACACTGTAGTCTCCTGATTCCGGACTTACCCTGCCGTTTTCGCCGGCAATCGTCTCCAGATGAAGCGCGGCACCCTCCACAAACTCGTAGGCCAGTTCAGAATCACCATTGCTGCCGGCAAAGCCGTCGACAGCGATGTGGTATTCGACACCTGCCGTCACTCCCACGCTGACACGACTGGCGCTGACACCGATATCTGCGTCGTCGTTCCCTGCGATGACTGTGAGGTTGGTCACAACAGAGCCGGTATAGACACCGATCAGTGTGTCGTAGGTGTTATTGGTTGTCGCCGCCGTAAACACACCGTCGGAAGGCGCTGTCCACTTGTACCAAACCGACTTACCGCCCTGGTTGCCTCCGTGGAAGGGCTCAAGATATTCCTTGGTGGCACTCTCGTTGCCTGCGCCGACCAAACCCGTCAGGTCCTCGAGCGCGAGTGCGTTAACGAAGTGGTCGTTCGGAGTGGTGAGAGGCATGTATTGGACCACAATACTGATCGGCGTGGCGGTGTTTCTGGCGTAATCAACCGCGGTGGCAGAAATAGTGTTGTAGCCCTCCTTCAACAGCATGCTCACGTTCCAATTCGTGCTGCCGGAGGCCCGCTTCCACATTAGGTCACCCTGATTCTGCACGCTGACGCCGAACACTCCGGATGCAGGTTTGGGATCAGCCGCTATACCGGAGATGGTGATCTTCTCGCTCGTCACGACCGCCCCGTTTGCGGGCTCAAGAATCTGCACAAGCGGAGGAAGGGTATCGGGTCGTCCGTTCGGTTCAACTCGGAGCCGAATCGATCCGAGATCGTCACTTGAGGCGCCGGCCACCGCGATGTAATAGCTCACGCCCCTTTGTGCGTCGAACTCAACAAAGGCCTGGGCTCGGCCGTCCGCGTTGTCTCCCGAAACGACCTCGGTCAGACTGGCGAGGGTCTTCCCCGTGTAGACGCCGACTACCGTGTCGATATCGCTTCCTGCGGTATCAATGACGACGTGATTGTCGTAGCTGGGAGACCACACCCACCAGAGGCTGGCGGCGACGGTGGGGACACCGGCATGCTGCGGTTCATCGGGCAGCTCGAGAGTGGCGAACTTATTGAGCGAGTAGGTCACCCTACCTTCAGCCGGAACCTTCGCAGCATTGACGAAATCGTCATTGGTGGGGGGATCAGCCACATACCAGCGAATAACGTTCGTTACCCCGATCAAGTCGGGCGCGTTCGCTGCGATCTGACACAAAATGTATTCGTCCGGCGGGGCCAGGGCCGGAACTACGAACTCAGCGGAGTAGATGGAGTCGCCGGCGACAGCATCAGGCGGGTTGCCATCGTTTTTAAAGTTGAGCGAACCGGAGGCACCGCCGAGGAACTGTCCGACCACCGTGGCGTCGGTGATGCCGAACAGGTCGCTGACGGACACGAAAACCTGCTGGGTGCTCCCGCTGAGCAGGACGGCTTCCTCTGCCGGATTCACTGAAATCTCAAGGTCACCGTCTCCGGAGGCTGTCAGAGCCTTGTAGGCATTCACCCGCCCGCCGGTGACGGTAATCCCGTCCAAGGCCGGGGTTTTCACCACGGTCTCCAGCAGGCGTTGACGCATCTCAAAGACGTCCGCAGCTGGATTGTGCGCAAGAATGAGTGCGGCAACACCGGTAACGTGGGGTGTCGCCATGGACGTCCCTGAAATGGAGTTGTAGGCCGTATCAGAGATGTTCCACGTGGAGAGAATTTCATGGCCGGGTGCACCAAGGTCCACGGAGGTTAAGCCGAAGCAGGAGAAAGCCGCCAGGCGATCCGCCCGGTCGATCGCAGCCACAGCAATGATATTGTCCAACTCATAGCTGGAGGGATAGTGGGGTTCAACGTCGTTATCTACCGCGCTGTTACCGGCAGCGGCAACGAAAAGAATTCCGCTTTGGCGCATCCTGTCAATTGCCTCATACAAGGGCGAGGAGTAGGTGGTTCCACCCCAACTCGCGTTGATGACGCGTGCCCCGTTGGTTGATGCGTATTCCATACAGGCGATCGCGCTATCGTAATACACGAAACCGTTCGCATCACCCATAACGCAACCCATGATCTGCACCTTCCAAGCGACGCCGACGTGCGGACTGCCGTCGTTGGCGGCAGCACCGATCGTCCCTGCCACGTGGGTACCATGACCGTTTAAATCATCCGGATCACCCAGCACGCCGGTCACGTCCAGCGCGTTGATACCATGGACATCATCGACAATACCGTTTCCGTCGTCATCGACCCCGTTCGTAGCCTTGTCCAAACCATCTGCGTCCAAGCCTGACTCTCCCGGATTGACCCACATTTGCTTGGCCAGGTCCTGATGCGTGTGACGAACGCCACTGTCGAGCACAGCCACAATCACATTCGTGGAACCGGTGGTAATATCCCAAGCCTCGGGTGCCGAAATATCTGTCCCTTGCGTGCCTCCATTACCTCCGACATTCTTTAGTCCCCAGAGATCCCCGTTCACGTAGTAGGCATCATTGGGTTCGGCGCTCAAACGGCCGACGTAGTTCGGTTCGACATATGTGAACAGGCCAGATTGCCTGAGGGCCCAGATGCGAGCGGTCAGCTCCTGTGCCCCATTGCCGCTGCCTTGCAGGGCTTCCACATCCAGCACGACCAAGCCGGGGACAATCCCGTACTGGTGCTTGATGACAAGGCCCTGCTCCTGCAGCAGGGTTGAGACATCCGCCCGCTCGGCAGCAGCCGGATTGTTGAAGCGAGCCAGAATCCGTGTGGGATGGGCTTCTCGTCCACCTAGACTAATGACCGGCGACACCTCGACTGCCTGCACGCCGACCAGCGCCATTAGCAGCGTCAACCCCGTGAAGATGCGTTTTTTGAACATGACTCTCTCTTGTATGTAAGCTGGTGACGGAGGTTAGGGATTGTACCGCACCCGGTAGTAGCGTGCGGCATCCGGCGATTCGATCACATCCTGAACCTGCATGGATTGCATCGACGTCGACTCGTTGTTCACGCTCTGCAGCAGAATCCATTCGCCTGCCGGATCGTTCTGGTATTCGACCTGATAGCTGCTGAGGGGAGCCGCCTGCCAAGAAATACTCATCGACAGCGGGGACATGGATGCGACGGACACGTCGAGTTTCGGCTCCGAGAATGGCTGCGGATCGTAGCCGTTAGCCAGACCATCGCCATCGGAGTCGATGATGATACTCTCACGAAGTCCCTTGTTCACCGTTACGCTGCCGCCGGAGGGCAATGCCACGACGACACTGCTATTTGGTCCGCTGAATTCCTTAACCCATTTCAGCCTGCCATCGAGGGCACCGTCCAGGTCTTCCACCGGGACATTGGCGTAGGCGTAGTAGATTGTAACGTTCGGGTCGATCTTGAGGCTGTCAGCCAATTTGCCTCGCCCGTAACTCGTCTGAACAAAACCCTGAAGATCCAAGTAATCAGCGTAAATAGCGTAGTGCGCGTTAGCATCCGGACCGTGGAAGCGCAGCTGGGCGCCCTGACCACTGGAGAGAACCAACCGGCCAACGGCGACGTTATTCTTGAAACCATCGACGGACACGCCCCGGTCTTCAGCTGACCAGGTATGATCAATCACCGCGTTTTGCGAAACCTGGGTGGCCACGCGGGTTCCGAGCAGATCCCCGTACATCGGTTTCCGGAGCAAACGGAAGCCGCGGTTACATGAGAGCGATGCATTCGCAGCCCCGCCACTGTCAGAAAGCGAGTTCGTGGCGTTCAGGTATAACGTCCCGAGGCTTTGAACGCTGAAATTGTGGAACTTTAGATCCTGCGACTGCAGGATAGTATCCCCATCTGACTGGGTGATTCCGTCTTCGAATTTCGCAACACCCGCTTCGATGCGGAGAACGTTGTCGCTCACCAGATCCCCTTTGTTATGTAGGGTATGGGTGCGGACGCTCATGGAGTTGGCGGCAATCCGACCTTCATTGACCAGGACATTGTAAGGCTGAGCCCTATCTGTCCCGATCACCGCTGTACCGGCGACCAGGAAGTTGCCTCGATTGGTCAGCGCTGAAACGGCCGGGGCATTGCTGCTGGCGAAATTACCCGACCCTCCCAGGAGTGTGACGTCTTCATTCATCGTTACGTTCGTCGCCTGTAGGAGAAGCTCCCCCGTGACGTAGTAGGGATGGTCAATCTGAATGTTTTGCGCCCGGAGCTTGAGCGATTCGAACGAAGTCCGTTGAGTCACGCCCAACTGATAAGCGTCGACCATGAGCACGTGGTAACCCACATTCACCCAGTTGGTGACAGGCTCGCCATTGGTATCCGTGCCTACGCTCGCCAGGAAGTTCGTCCAGAGCGAACTGAAGAAGAACATCGGTCCTTCAAACACTTTGGCTACACCGGTCACCGAGCTGTCCAGCTTGAGGGTCCCGTTGGTCGAGGCCAGATCGAAACGGTAAGAGCCGGCAGAAAGCTCGGACTCACCGGTCGATACCACATGGTTGGCTTTGATCGACATTAGCGTGTTGGCGCGTGCCTTCACCTTGCTTAAATCCAAGGTGTCGGCATCAATCTCGAGACGTCCGAGGAGATTGGAATCGGTTGCACCGGGGACCGGCGGAGGCGTCAAGGCCCCGGCAGAAGCCACATACGGTGAGTAAGCTGTGAAAATGCCCTCAACGGTCATGTTGGAGGAAACTCCATCCTCGTAGAAGAGGTTGGTTGTGCCTGCGGCATTGCCCGCACCGCCAAAAGCGAAATCCATCAGCATGGATCGACTGACGCGGTAGTTCGAAGGGCGGAAGGTGCTGGCCGTCCGGGCATTGGGCAGAATTGCGAGGTTATTGGTCCGGGCGGCCATGTCGTCTGTGACGTAGACCTCCTGCGAGGATATTGCCCCCGTAACGCTGTTGGTGAACTCCATGGTTAAGCGGGCACCGGCGACCGCGAAGTCCGTCTGCGTATTGAATTCCGAGAAGCGCACCTGGCCGTTCAGCAGGTTCGTGTCGTAACCCAGAAAGATCGCCTGCACCACAACGTTGGTCTCATCGATGTCGATGCGACGAACGTCATAGAGGGGATAGGGCAGTCCAATCTGGGTGGGCCCAATCCCGAATGAATTCGTGACCACGTGCAAGGGGCTGATGACAAAAGGACCCAGGTTGGTGTCGAAGTCGTAGAATCCAGGACCCACATCAAAGGTGATGTTGGTGGGACCACCCCAGTAATTGTCCAAGATTAAAGGTGCGGGGAAGAAATTGGTCTCCGTCACACCATCGCTGCCGCCAAAACCAGCGTAGGTTTCAATATTGATATCGCCGCGACTGAGGTCGACGCTGTCACCGATAATCCGAACGAGACTCTGGGCACCGGCTTGCAGCAGACCGCGGTTTTCGACCTTTTCGGCATTGATCAGGAGGTAATTCCCGACATCGACAACGGCATCTACGTCGTTGATGAAGACCTTGGCCTGTTCCGACGGCTGGGAGTCGGATGCAGTCTCGATACGGAATCCTGGGTCGGCGAACATAGTTCCACGATTCGTGAAACTTTCGACGTTCCAGAAGTCATA
>JBMTVN010000120.1:0-10637 GCA_049451415.1 Limisphaerales bacterium
CCTCCAACGTATCCTCCCCCTCCACCCCCAAAAAAACCAATAAACCACTCCCTATCTCCCCGGTCACCCGCCCCCCAACCCGTACCCCCGCCCGATCCACTCGCTGAATAAGTGCCCTCATAAATCACATTAAGCCGCCGCAACCCTGCTCCACCCCCACCCCGGCGCGCAACGGCAAAGCCGAAACAACAGAGGGTGTTCTCTTGCCGCCAAACCCGCCTGTAGCTATCTTCCGCTCCGAATTATGACATTGACGGAAAAACTGCTGGCCCGGGCCGCAGGCAAAGCAAGCGTGACCGCCGGGGAAAACGTCTGGGTAAAAGTCGATACCCTCATGACTCATGACGTCTGTGGCCCCGGCACAATCGGCGTCTTCAAACGCGAATTCGGCCAAAATGCCAAGGTCTGGGATAAGGAACGCATCGTTATTATTCCCGATCACTACATCTTCACCGCCGATAGCAAATCCAACCGAAACGTCGATATCCTCCGCGAATTCGTCAAAGAACAGGACCTCAAATACTTCTACGACGTCATCGACGATCCCAACGGAAATTGGGTCTACCAACCCGAACAAGGCCCCCTCAAGCGTCAACACGGTAGCCGCTACGCCGGTGTCTGCCACGCCGCCCTCCCCCAAAAAGGCCATACCCGACCCGGTGAAATCCTCTTCGGCACCGACTCCCATACCTGTATGGCCGGCGCCTTTAACCAGTTCGCCACCGGTATAGGAAATACCGACGCCGGCTTCGTCATGGGTACCGGGAAACTCCTCATCAAAGTGCCCGAAACCATGCACTTCCGCCTCGAAGGCCAACTCCAGCCAGGCGTCATGGCCAAAGACATCATCCTCCACTGTATCGGCGAAATCGGCTTCGACGGAGCCACCTACCGCGCCATGCAGTTCGACGGCCCCGGCGCCCTCAGCCTCTCCCTCGATGACCGCATGACCATCGCCAATATGGCCATCGAAGCCGGAGGCAAAAACGGCATCTTCGAGTTCGACGACAAAACCAAAGCATTCGTCGACCACCGCTGCCAACTCAATGGAACCCGCAGCTCCTACGAACCCGTCGAGAAGGACCAGAACGAATCGTTCATCTATGAACTCGTCGTCAACCTGGACCAGCTCGAACCCGTCGTAGCCTGCCACCCGGACCCAGGCCAACGCCGCCTAGCCAAAGAACTCAGCAACCTCAAACTCGACCGCGCCTACATCGGATCCTGCACCGGCGGAAAAACCAGCGACTTCCTCGACTTCGCCCGCGTCATCCAAGGCAAACGCGTCTCCATCGATACCTTCGGCGTGCCAGCCACCCCCGAAATCGTGCAAGACCTCCAATCCCAACGCTGGGGTGACAAATCGGTCTGGGAAATCCTCACCGACGCCGGCGTCCAAATGACCGAAAACGCCGGATGCGCCGCCTGCCTCGGCGGCCCCGTCGATACCTTCGGCCGCATGAACCAACCACTAAAATGTATCAGCGCAACCAACCGGAATTTCCCCGGTCGCATGGGCCACAAAGACGCACAGGTCTACCTGGCCTCACCTATGACCGTCGCCGCAAGCGCACTCACCGGAAAAATTACTGACCCCCGCGAGTTCATAAGTGCTTGATTTATCACGCCCGTCCCGTATTTGTGACTCGTTGTCATTTCGCTAGATGCACCGATAAACAAGAGCCATTAAGTCAGGGATTTGCGGTTGACATTGAGTTTTCGGTGCCTAGACTGCCGCATATTCTAAACACGGATAACCAGGAGCAAACTCCAGGAGCAAACTGTATGAAAGAAACGTCGAAACTGTTCAGGGTAATCGCATGCGTTGCTGTGCTGGCCGGATCTATGGTCCTCTCTCAGGCCGCTCAGGTAGGCAAAGCCGTCGTGCGTCGAGTTGTCGGAGCTGCCGAAGCTTCCGAGGGTGGGGCGTGGAAAGCCCTAAAAGGTGGGGAACAACTAGCCCCTGGAACCGTCATTCGCACCGCCAATGACTCCAGTGTCGACCTGTTCCTGGACCAAAACGGCCCCCTCGTTCGCCTCGTTGAAAATACAACCCTCGGCCTCGAGAAATTGAACTTCGAGAATACTGGCGTCGATACCGTCATCGAAACCCAGCTCGACCTCAAATCCGGTCGCATCGTCGGTAGTGTGAAAAAACTCTCCGCTACCTCCAAATACGAAATCAAGACCCCCAACGGCGTCGCCGGTATCCGCGGCACCGAATACGTCATCTCCGCCGACGGCACCATCAAGGTCATGAAAGGCCAGATCGTTGCCGTCTACGTCAAAGCCGACGGCGGCGTGGTCACCCAGGTCGTCAATGCCGGCGAAAAATTCAACCCTGCCACCCAAAAGGTCGAGCCCATGACTGCTGAAGAATCCGCCGAAGCGGAAGCCATGGCCACCTCGATCAAGGGCGGCGCCCGCACCGAGGAAGCTGTTATCGAGACCCCTCCGGTGATCTTTGTCTCCCCGGTCGTCGGCGGCAGCCAATAGTCATAAAAGAGTTTGCTCTCCCCATAGCGGGGCAGCCTTTAGCTGCCCCGCTTTTTTTGTTAATACCCCACTCCAGTTGAAACGAAATACGAAAGAACTCCAACGCTGGGTCCCCGCTATCATCACCAGCGCAGTGCTCCTCCTCGTCTGGAGCCTCCAACTCCTCTCCTCCCTCTCCCCAGGTCTCTCAGTACTCAATCGCGTAGAAAATATCTCCTACGACTGGCGCGTTCGCTGGATGTCCCAACGCGATACCCCCATCTGCACTGACCTCGTCGCCATCGCAATCGACGACCTTGCCCACGAAAGCGTCAGCCTGACCTACGATGCCATCTGGCCCTGGCCCCGCCATATCCACGGCCAGCTGGTCGAAGAACTCGCCGCCGAAGGCGCACGGGTCATCGCCTTTGATATCCTCTTCCTCACCTCCTACCCCGCCTGGTCAGATGAACTCGAAAATAACCTCCCCATCCCCTCCGATACCGTCTTCTCCCGAAAACTTGCCAGCGCCGGCAATGTCCTGCTCGCTTCCTCAACCTCAACCAACTCAAGCGGCGGATGGAACATGGAAGTCCCCTTCCCCATGGTCGCCACCAACAGCGCAGGCATCGGCCACATCGTCTCCGACGTGGATCGTGATGGCGTCCTCCGCCGTATCAAAGTCCTCTACGAAACACCGGACGGAAGACGCTACTGGCACCTCGCCGTCCTCGCCGCCGCTAAATATCTCGGCCTCGACGTCGATAAAGCCGAAATACTCTCCGACCGCGTCATCCTGCGCGGACCAGGCGGAGTCCAACGAACCATCCCCGTCGATGCCCAAGGATACCTCTATGTCGATTGGGTCCTCGGCAAACACGAAGCCGAAGAACGTCGCATCATCATGCCATTCACGGAATTCCTCCAACGCCACATTAAACGAAAGAACGGAGAATACGTCGACGGACGCGATATCATGGGCGCCGTCGTCTTCGTCGGCTCGCTGGGCTCCGGAAATAATATCTCCGATACCGGAGCCACCCCGCTCGCAAGTAAAGACTTCCTCTTCACCACCCACTGGAATGTCGCCAACTCCATCATCCAAAACCAGTTCGTAAAAAGAACCAGCCCCACCACCGAAATCCTCCTCACCCTGCTGATTGCATGCCTCTCCGCCACCGTCACCTGGCGCATGCGTATGCTCTGGGCCTCGACTGTCCTGACCCTCTCCCTCGCCGCCTACTTCCTCCTCGCCCTCGGCCTCTTCGCCAGCGCACGCTACTGGCTGCCTATAGCCGTCCCCACAACAACCCTCCTTCTCACCCACCTCTCCCTCGTCACATACCGCGGCGTCGTCGAACAACGTGAACGATTCCGCGTCAAAGAAGTCTTCTCCAAGGTCGTCGCTCCCGATGTCGTCAATGAACTCCTCAACTCCGAGGCCGTAGGCTTCGGCGGCAGCCGACGACGCGTCTCCATTTTCTTCGCCGATATCCGCGGCTTCACCAAAGTCACCGATGAAGGACAAGCCGCAGCCGAACGCTACGCCAGCGAACAAGGCCTCTCCCACCAGGAAGCCGAAGCCTACCTCGACGCCCAAGCCCGCGATATCCTCCACACGGTCAACCTCTACCTCGGGGCAGTCGCCGATACCATCAAACAACACCACGGCACCTTCGATAAGTACATCGGAGACTGCGTCATGGCTTTCTGGGGCGCCCCCACACCCAATGAACACCACGCCGCCGATTGCGTCCGCGCCGCCATCCAAGCCCAGCAGGCCATCTTCAAACTCAACCAGAAACGGCAGGCCGAAAACCTCGAGCGCGCCAGAAAAAATCAGGATCCCGCCCGCGCAGGACTCCCCCCACTCCGCCCTCTCACCATCCTCGACCTCGGAACCGGAATTAATACAGGCACCGTCACCGTCGGCCTCATGGGCTCAGACCAACACGTGCTCAATTACACCGTCTTCGGCCGGGAGGTAAACCTCGCCAGCCGCCTCGAAGGCACATCCGGTAGCGGCCGAATCGTCATCTCCCAATCCACTTTCAATGAACTCGCGGTTAACGCCCCCGAACTAGTACAAGCCTGCCAAGCTATCCCCCCAGTCCAAGTGAAAGGCTTCCGTGAACCCATCAGTATCTATGAAGTCGATTGGAAAAATCATACGCCCACCAACCCCTAACCCCCCACACACCTAACCAACACCCCCAACCACCCTACTCACAAACCATGAAACTGGTCGTCTACCCAGGCAGTTTCGACCCCCTCACCAATGGTCACCTCGACCTGATCGAGCGCGCCGTCAAACTTTTCGATCGCGTCATCGTCGCCATCGCCGAAAACGAATCCAAACACCCGCTCTTCACCCTCCAGGAACGTAAAGACCTCGTCACCCAATCCATCACCCACCTCAAAAATGTCGAAGTCGACACCTTCACCGGACTCCTCGTCGATTACGTGGAAAAACAAGGAGGCCAGGCCATCCTCCGGGGCCTGCGCGCAGTCTCCGACTTCGAGTTCGAATTCCAACTCGCCCTCATGAACCGAAAGCTCAACCAGCGAGTCGAAACGCTCTTCATGATGCCAAAAGATACTTACACCTTTCTCAGCTCCCGCGTAATTAAGGAAATCTCCCGCCTCGGCGGAAATGTCGACTGCCTCGTCCCAAACGCCGTGAAACTCGCCCTCCAGTCCAAATTCCAGTCCAAGACATCGTCATGCCACTAACCCTCAACGCCAAACACGTCGAAAAACACTCGGTCGCTTTCGATGGCTCCCTACCGCCAGAGGAATTAATGTTGGACATCCAAGACGACCTCGTGCAACTCTCCGCCCCCCTGCAATACAGGTTCGTGGCAGAAAAACACGAAAATGGTGTCCTGCTGCAGGGATCCCTGTCCTGGACCTGGGAATGCGATTGCGCACGCTGCTTGCAGCACTTCCACGCCAGCCAAACCATCGAACCTTGGGTGCTTCTGCTCCCCTTTGAAGGCGAGGACGCCGCGGAATGGCTCAATGACTGCGTGGACTTGACGCCATATCTGCGTGAAGATATGGTCCTCGAGCTGCCGCAGCGCCCACTGTGTGGGCCGGATTGCACTGGATTAGCCAAAACGGCCCCATCCGAAAGCCCTCCGGACGCAACAACCCGTCAACCGGAAGGGCCATGGCAGGCATTGGATAAATTAAAACTTTCTTAACCGCTGATTTGATATGGGAGTACCGAAAAGAAAACCGTCGCGCAGCCGGCAACGTATGCGCCGCGCTTACAATAGCGTGTTGAAGCTGCCCCAGTTGAGCGCTTGCCCCCAATGCTCAGCTCCTTACATCCCCCACCGGGTCTGCCCTGCTTGCGGCTTCTATAAAGGTCGCCAGGTCATCAGCGTTCAGGTCGTATAACCCGTTCCGGACGAGCGCAGCCGTGGGCAACAGCCAGCTGCGCCTTTTTCGTCCATGCGAATAGCAGTCGATGTGATGGGCGGAGATCACGGCTGCAAAGTCGTGGTCAGCGGAGTCAAACTCGCCCTCGAAAGCTCCGAGCGTATCCAGTCGCTCCTCTTGGTCGGACAACAATCCGTTGTCGAGGCCGCCTTAGAGGAATGCGGCTGTACAGACTCTCGCGTACAAATCGTCCACGCCAGCGAAGTCCTCACCATGGAGGACAAACCCGTCGCCGCTGTGCGCCGAAAAAAGGACTCCTCCCTCGTCCGAAGCATCGAACTGGTCAAGGAAGGCCGTGCCGATGCCGTTATTTCCCCCGGTAACACCGGCGGCCTGGTAGCCGCCTCCACCCTAAAACTACGAACCTTGCCCGGTGTCGATCGACCGGGCATCGCTACAGTCATCCCCGCACCGGAAAATGAGTTCGTCCTCCTAGACTCCGGCGCCAATATCGATTGTAAACCCCGACACCTCCTCGAATACGCCATCATGGGAAATGTCTACTCCCGTGAAATCCTCGGCGTAAACTCCCCGCGAGTTGGCATCCTCAGCGTCGGAACCGAAGCCATCAAAGGCAACGAACTCACTCTCGAAGCCTATAAACTCTGCCAAAAAGCCCCCCTCAATTTCATCGGCAACGTCGAAGGCCACGACCTCTTCAATAACCGCGTCGATGTCGTAGTCTGCGATGGCTTCGTCGGTAATATCGTCCTCAAAACCTGCGAAAGCCTCGCCCGCGGCATGTTGCTGTGGCTCAAATCCGAGCTCAAAGCCAACCTCAAACGCAAGGTCGGCGCCCTCCTCGCTCAAAACGCCTTCCGAACCATCGCCCGCCGCATGGACCCCGATGGCTACGGTGGCGCCCCCCTCCTCGGACTCAATGGACACGTCATGAAGGCCCACGGATCAGCCCGTGAACGCGCCATCATGAATGCCTTGCTCCTCACAGCCGAAAGCATCCGACACAACGTCAACCAGCACATCATCGACGAAATCGCCGCAGCGCAAAAGAGCCTGGGATCCGATCCCCAGCCCGATGGCTCCCCCACCCCGGCATGACAACGCACAAAACCCCAAAAACCTTCAAAAACCCCAGAGCCGAGCACGGCTACCACGGCCGCTCCTGCTCCGTGCTCTCCGTCGGCTCCTACGTCCCCAAACGCGTCCTCACCAATGCTGACCTCGAAAAAATGGTCAGCACCTCCGATGAATGGATCACCACGCGCACGGGAATCAAGGAACGCCGCATCGCCGCCGATACCGAAACCACCTCCGATCTCGCCGCCAACGCCGCCAAACTCGCCATCGAGCGCGCAGGAATCTCCCCCGAGGATATCGACCTCATCATCGTCGCCACCATAACCCCGGATTACGTCTTCCCCGCCACAGCCTGTATCGTCCAACAGAAAATCGGCGCCAAAAAGGCCGCCGCCTTCGACCTCGAAGCCGCTTGCTCCGGGTTCATCTACGGCCTCGAAATCGGACAGCAGTTCATCATGTCCCGCACCTATAACACCGTCCTCGTCATAGGTGCCGAAAAACTCTCCACCATCATAGATTGGAGTGACCGAAATACCTGCGTGCTCTTCGGGGATGGCGCCGGAGCCGCCATCCTCCATAGCCGACCCGGCGCACACGGCCTCCTTACCGCCTGCATGGGAGCCGACGGAACCAAGGGCGACCTGCTCTGCATGCCCGGCGGCGGTAGCCGCTGCCCCGCCACCGTCGACTCCGTCCAAAGCCGCCTCCACTACCTCCGAATGGAAGGAAAGGAAACTTTCAAAAACGCCGTCACCGCCATGTACCGCGCAGCCCGCGAATGCCTCCGCCGCTGCGAACTCGATATCAGCCAAATCAAATGCATCATCCCCCACCAGGCCAATCGAAGGATCATCGAGTCCGTCGGCGATAAACTCGGCGCCTCGGAAGAACAGGTCTTCGTCAACCTCGACCGATACGGCAATACCTCCGCCGCCTCCGTAGCCATCGCTCTCGATGAAGCCGTCAACTCCGCCAGAATCCAGCGCGGCGACCTCATCCTCCTCATGGTTTTCGGCGCAGGGTTGACTTGGGGCGCAGCAATTATCGAGTGGTAAAACAACTCGTCGAGTTGACGCATATCCCCCGTGATGTAGATTGTCTGCGCTCAAACACTGCTTTATGCCAGCCAGCCAAACTGATGGGTGCAGTGACAACACCAAGGTCGTTGTCGAAAGCCGGGGTTACCGCTGCAATATCGCAGGTGATCACGTTCGCCTGCATAAAAATGGTGTAGAATTCTGGAGCCCCTCATCCTTCGAGCTGTGGACGGAAATGACCTTCGTCATGCGCTCCAAAAACAGCCACTCTCCAAGACTCGGCTCGGGCGTCGTCGTGTCCTGTGAAGGCGACCGCCACAAAGGCTTTACCATCTCTGTCCTCTTCCTTGACCCCCTCACCGAGCCCCAGCCCGCCTGGAGAAAGTCCAACGACCAGCTGTGGTCCTAATCCAAAACCCGCCACACCAGTCCGTTAACATGGAGATCTTCTACAAAATCCTGAAAGCCGCCGTCGATGGCGGTGCCTCAGACGTGCACCTCAAAATCGGAGGTCCCGTCATCTTCCGTATCCACGGCGAACTCATCTCCGTCCAAGCCCCCGTCCCCACCAAAGAATGGATGGACACGGTCGTCGATGCCATCGTCCCCCCGCACCTCCATAAACGACTCGCCGAAGACCACGAAGTCGACTTCTCCTACCACCGCGAAGGTGTCGGACGGTTCCGCACGAATCTGTTCCAGCAAAAAGGCCAATTCTGCCTGGCCATGCGCTACGTCAAAACCAACGTCCCTGCATTCGAAGAGCTCGGACTCCTTCCCGTGCTCAAGGAAATCGCTGAAGCCAAACGCGGCATCGTCCTGGTGGCAGGCACCACAGGTTGCGGTAAATCCACAACCCTGGCCGCCATGATCGAGCACATCAACGCCAACTTCAAAAAGCACATCATCACTCTCGAAGACCCCATCGAATATGTCTTCGACGATAACCAGTGCACTATAGAACAGCGCGAAATCGGCCTCGATACGCTTTCCTTCGCCATGGGACTGAAGCACGTGCTCCGTCAGGACCCCGATGTCATCATGATCGGGGAAATGCGCGACGCCACCAGCTTCAGCGCCGCCATGAGCGCCGCCGACACCGGACACCTCGTGCTCTCAACTCTCCATACCACCAACGCCTCCCAATCCGTCGGCCGTATCCTCGACTTCTTCAAACAAGACGAACGCGACTCAGTCCGACGTCAACTCGCCGGAACCCTCCAGGCAGTGGTCTGCCAACGCATGGTCACCAAAATCGAAGGCGGAGTGATCCCCGCCCTCGAAATCATGATCAATACCGGCACAGTCAGAAAACTCCTCGAGGAAAACCGCCTCGACAAGCTCGGTGCAGCCATCGAAACCGGCGTCGATGATGGCATGCAAAACTTCAACCAAGCCCTCTACAACCTCGTCAAGGAACGCAAGGTCACCGAGGCCGAAGCGCTCTCCAAAGCCACAAACCCTCAAGCCTTGGAAATGAACTTCAAAGGCATCTTCCTCGACGAGTCCCGGCGTATCCTCAGCTAAGCCTGCCCAACCAACGCAAACGGGCCGCAATAAGCCGCTCCCGCGGCATTGCCAAGGCTATGCCATTCCCCTTATAAGACCGTATCGCCATGCCCACGGTCGCAGAAATACTACGCACCACCCGAGAAGGCCACCGGCTCTCGGTTCATGAAGTCGCCGAAATCACCAAGATCAAGACCGAGCACATCCGTGCGCTCGAATCCGGCGATTACCACGTGTTCGCCGCCCCTGTCTACATTCGCGGCTTCCTGCGCACCTACGCCAAACTCCTGCGCCTGGACCCAGATGAACTCGCCGCAGCGCTCGACCAGGAACTGAATACCCCCACCGAACAACAAACCTCCAACCCCGCCGCATCAAAACAAAAAGGAATCCTCGATGAATTGATGCTCCACGTCTCCAAGGTCAACTGGCGCATCGTACTCCCTCTCGTCATCCTGACCCTGGTCATCGTCTGCTCCATCCTCGGCTACCGCTACTGGACCAGCCAGGAAAAGCGGGACCCCCTCTCCACTCTCGGCTCAGGTCAATACAACCCCCAAACCAACACCACCACCGATACCCTGCCCCTGCCCTGATACCCCCACATGCACTCGGTCGATGAAATCAACCAGAGCCTCGATGAAATCCTGCCCCACGGTCAGTCCTTTCGCTTCATCACTCGCGTCATTGCCTTCGCCCCCGCAACATCCATCAGCGCCGAACTCGACCTCGAACCCTCTGCTCCATACTTCGCCGGTCACTTCCCCGGCAACCCCCTCATGCCCGGCGTGCTCATGACGGAAGCCCTTGCCCAGACCAGCGGCCTTCTGCTCGCCCTCACCGAAACCACTTCCCTCACCAAGGCCCATAACCCTCCCCGGCTCTTCCACCTCGCCGCCTCCCAGATGAAATTCAGCCAACCGGTAAAACCCGGGGTCACTCTCAGCCTCCTCTCCCGGGTCGACCGAGACTTCGGCGGACTCATCCGCTGTCACGTTGAAGCCGCAGTCCACCAGACATCCGTCGCCTCCGGTGTGGTAACCCTCGCCACCGTCACCCCATCCCCATAACCCCCACCTACCCGCCCCCACCGTCACGCATCGCCCGCCTCGCCCGCACCGACGGACT
>JBMTVN010000121.1:0-10538 GCA_049451415.1 Limisphaerales bacterium
AAGTATAAGGGTCTGCTGGGGAGAGGGTTATGAATAGAAGGTCTGAGCAGCTATTCGAGTGGGGGCAGGGGGTAGGTGGGAGGGGTGGGGAGATTAGTTCCAGCGGTAGGCGAGGGAGGCGGTGATGGCGTGGGCGGTGTAGTTGTTGGCGTTGTTGGAGGTGGGTTCGGTGTAGAGGAAGAGGCCGTAAGCGATGGTGGAGGCGAGGTGTGAGGAGAGTCGGTGGTGGAGGGCGGCGTTGAGGGTATGGCGTTGGTAGTTGATGCCGAGGGGGAGTCCTTCGGTGAGGGTGTCCTGGGTGTAATCGGCGTGGGAGTAGGCGTAGGTGGCACGCAGGTGGGTTTTGGTAGTGAGCACGTAGGTGGCGGAGTTGAGGCTGGAGATGGTGCGTCCCTGGTATGGGGCGATGAGGGTGTCATCTGTGGGGGCGGTATCGAGGTGGGAATCGACGTAGTTGAAGGTGGTGGAGAGGTGGAGGCGACGGAGGAGGCGGAGGGAGAGGTTGGCGCTGTAGGTGTGGGCGCGCTCGTGGCCGGCGAGGAGTTCGCCGCCGGGGAGCAGGACGGAGACGGGGGCGAAAGGGTCGGAGTAGTCGTCGATTGTGCTGGAGGCGGTTCGGGTACGGTAATCGGTATCGGAGTATTGGTAGGCGAGAGTGATACGGGTGGTGGCGTGGGCCCGCCATGAGATGCGGGTATTGATTTCGTCGCCGGTGACCTCTCGTCCGGTGATGAGAGCGGGGTAGCCGTTGGCGTTATCGGTGGGTGGGGAAGTGAGGTCGCGATCGACGAGGTGATCGAAGTCCTGGTTGCGCTGGCGGTGCCAGAAGCTGGCGTCGGCTGAGAGCATGGGGGTGGGGGAGAGGTTGACGCCGGTGCCGCCTTCGTTACGGCTGCCGGTGGCTTGGGAGGCGCGGGAGTAGCCGATGGGGGCGAAGGGTGAATCGGACCAGGTTTGGGCTTCCTGTTGGTCGAGCCATTCCTGTTGCCAGCGTCCGGTGGCGTAGATGGAGGTGAGGGGGATGGAGTCGAATTTGAGAGTGGCGGTTTCGTCGATGGCTTGGCGGTTGAGGTTGGCGTTGGCCTGGCCGGGGATGGGGTCGATGGGGGCGACGAGGCCGGCGATGCCGTCGCGCTGGAGCCATTCGGCCTGGAGGCCGCCGTGGAGGGAGATGCCGTTCCAGGGGGCGATTTGGGCGTTGGCGTTGAGCGTGTGGTTTTGTTGTTGGAGTGTGATATCCGGGGCGGCGTCACCGGCGAAGGAGAAGTTGGGGGGTCCTGTGATGGTGGTGGTTTGGCTGAAGGAGCCATCGCCTTGGAGGTTGGCGTAGAGGTAGCCGGCTGAGGTGAGGAGCCAGGGGAGGAGTTGTTTTTCGGCTTTCAGGACATTGGAGGTTTGGGTGTGTTCGTAGGTTTCGCGGTAGGATCCCTGGAGGTCAGGGGCGCCATCGCCCTGGAGGTTTTTGCGGGAGTTGAGGTCGTAGAATTCGATACGGGCGTAATCTTCCAGGTGCCATCCGGCGAGGTTGTAGCTCAGGTTAAGTTTGGCGATATGGGTATGTTCGGCGAGGTGGCGGTAGTTGGGGAGGGTGCCTTGGCTGGTGAAGGAGGGTGGGGTTGCGGGCGCGATGCCGCGGGACAGGGTGGAGAGGTTGCCATCGCGCCAGCGGTATTCATAGCCGAGCTGGATGGCGGGCCAGTCTGGGAGAGTGAGGGCGAGGTCGATCCAGGTGCGGCCTCTTTGGGAATCCAGGTCGCGGTTGAGTGTGGGGGTGTAGCCAGCTTGGGGAGTATAGAGGCCGGTGTTGTTATCGTATTCGTTTCGCGTTTCGACTCCGAATCCAATGGAGCCGGTATCGCGGCGTCGGATTTGGAGGGAGAGGCGGTAGTCGTCCTGATTGAGGAGTCCGCGGCCTTGGAGGATGAGTTCTGTAGCGCGGTCGATTTGTTCACGCCAGAAGAGGTCCTGGAGTCCGCCGGAGGCGCCTTCCCGCAGCCCGGTATGTTCACGGAACTGGCTTTTATTTCCGCTGACGGAGATCCAGGTGGCGGAGGGGGAGATGGTGAGTTCGCGTTGTGGTGTGGTGGGGGTGGTGGACCAGGGGAGGTCCTGGTCGATCCAGGCGCGGAGGAGGCTGATTTCGTTTGGGGTGAGTGGGGTGCCTTTATCGACCGGGGGCATTTCCATATCGGGGACGAGGTTGGCCACGTAATGGATGAGGGGGCTATTGGCGCTATTGCCGGGAATTACGGCTGGGCCGTAGTTACCGCCGCTGAGCACGGCCTGGCGGTCGGTGAGGCGGAAGCCGCCTTTGGGGCGTTCATTGCCGTGGCAGCGGAGGCAGGCGGATTCGAGAATGGGCTGGATATCTCGGTTGAAGTCGATGGTTTGGGGGGAGGGTGGTGGGAGTTGGGAGATATCGGGCGGAGTATTGGCTTGGGTGGCGTGGGTGCAGAGGAGGGAGGTGGAGGCGAGGAGGGCGACGAGGCTGGCTGTGGTTCCTCTGGGGGTGGGGGTAATGAGTTGCATGGCCGGGAGCCTAGTAGCGGAGTTTGGGGCTGACATTGGAGCCATGGACTGCGCCGTGGCAGCCGGCGGTGTAGCAGGTGCCGAGTTTGAGGTGGTCGGTATGGTCGACCTTGCCGATGCCGATTCGGATACGGCCTTCACGGTCCTGGGTTTGGGCATGGCAACGGAGGCAGAGGTTGGCGTCGAAGTCGGCGAGGAGTTTGCGGTTGATGGATCCGTGTGGGGAGTGGCAGGAGGTGCAGCCTTCGCGCATGGCCTCGTGTTCGAAGACGAAGGGGCGGGCTTGTTCCTGGTGGCAGGAGGCGCAGGAGGCGTCCAGGCGGTTGAGTCCGAGGCTATGGGCGGGCTGGAGGATGGCGGAGCCGTGGGGGTCGTGGCAGTCGGCGCAGTTCATCCAGCCTTCGGGGACGGGGTGATGGAAGGGGAGGTTAAATTCGGCGTCGGTGGAGAGGTGGCAGGAGAGGCAGGTGGCGGGGTTTTTCCCGGGGTTCAGGATGAAGTCAGCGCGACCTGCGGCGACGTGGCGGCTACCGGGGCCGTGGCAGGATTCGCAGCCGACATTGAGTTTTGTCTTGGGGTTGGTTTTGAAGTGTTGGCCGTGAGGGCTGGAGGCGAAAGTGCGGGAGTAACTGGGGTGGCAATCCGCGCAGGACTGGTTGCCGGAGTAGTGGGCTCCGGGGATTTCATTTGGGGGGGTGATGATGGTGTCCGTGCTGGAGCAGGAGGTGAGGAGGGTGAGGATGAGGGGGAATGCAGCGGCGAGGCTTGCGACGAGGCGCAGCCTTGTGGAGATGTACTGGTTGCCGGGTGGCGCGATAGTTCCGGGCATAGGGGCGGTACATAACCAGAACTGGATGGGGGGAGGCAAGCCTCTTGGGTGGGCGGGGCTACTTGGATGCGAGGAGTTGGTGGAGGGTGGGGAGGAGTTGTTCGAGCGGGTAGGGTTTGGAGAGCAGTTTGATGCGCGGGTTGGATCTGAGGTGGAGGGGGAGCTGGGGGTTGTTGGAGCCGGAGGCGAGGATAGCGTTTTTTGTGGCAGTTTGACGTTCTCTTTGGTGATCGAGAGAGAGCCGCCATCGGGCTTTTGGAGCGGAGTGATTTGCGGGTTGAGGCTGATGTCGGATGGTGCAGGTGTAAACCGAGGGAACAAATCGTGGAGCGGGCAATATCATTCGGGCTTGGGAGCCCTCTGAAAACGACGAACGCCATGGCGGGGGGGCATGGCGTTCGGGGTGAGGGTATGGGTAAGGAGTTGTATCTGGGCTGGGGCTCAGGCTTGGAGCCGCTTTCGGAGTTCAGTGAGCTGGTCTGCGAGCGCAGTGGGCAGCTGGGATCCGAAGCGGGCGTAGTTTTTCTCCACGTCGTCGACTTCGTTGAGCCAGCCCTTTTTATCTACGCCGAGGAGTTCCCGGATATCATCGGGGTCGAGTTGCAGATCATCGAGGTCGAGGGCGTCCTGAGTGGGGAGGAAGCCGATGGGGCTTTCGACGGCGCTGCCGGTTCCTTCGACGCGTTCGCAGATCCATTTGAGGACGCGGCTGTTTTCGCCGAAGCCGGGCCAGAGCCAGCGTCCGTCGTCACTTTTACGGAACCAATTGACGAAGAACACGCGTGGGAGTTTGGCGCGGTCGGTGCGGTTGGCGAGGTTGAGCCAATGGCTGAGGTAATCGCCCATGTGATAGCCGCAGAAGGGGAGCATGGCGAAGGGGTCGCGACGGAGGACGCCGGCTTGACCGAGGGCGGCTGCGGTGGTTTCAGAGCCGGCGGCTGAGCCCATGAAGACGGCGTGTTCCCAGCTGAAGGCTTCGTTAACGAGCGGGATGGTGGTGGGGCGGCGGCCGCCGAAGAGGATGGCGGAGATGGGGACTCCGTCGGGGTTTTGCCAGTCTTTGTCTATGACGGGGCATTGGCTGGCGGGGGCGGTGAAGCGGGCATTGGGGTGGGCCCCCTTTCTGCCGCAATCGGGGGTCCATTCATTCCCTTGCCAATCGATGCCTTTGGCGGGGGCGGGGACGCCCATATCTTCCCACCAGACGTCGCCGTCGGGGGTGAGCAGGACGTTGGTGAAGATACTATTGGAGGCGAAGGTGGCGACGGCGTTTGGGTTGGATCGGGTGGAGGTTCCGGGGGCGACGCCGAAGAAGCCGGTTTCCGGGTTCATGGCGTAGAGGCGTCCGTCTTTATCGAGTCGGATCCAGGCGATGTCATCGCCGAGGCAGCGCACGGTCCAGCCGGGGAGGGAGGGTTGCATCATGGCGAGGTTGGTTTTGCCGCAGGCGCTGGGGAAGGCGGCGGCGATGTATTGGGTTTTGCCGGCTGGGGAGGTGAGGCTGAGGATGAGCATGTGTTCGGCCAGCCAACCTTCTTTGCGGGCGACGATGGAGGCGATGCGGAGGGCGAGGCATTTTTTACCGAGGAGTGCGTTGCCGCCGTAGCCGGAGCCGTAGGACCAGATGGAGGAGTCCTCGGGGAAGTGGACGATATATTTATTGGCGGGGTCGGGTTCACAGGGCCAGGGGACATCTTCCTGGCCGGGTTGGAGGGGTGCGCCGACGGAGTGGAGGCAGGGGATGAACTCGCCGTTGGAGCCGAGTTTGTGGAGAGCATCCGAGCCCATGTGGGTCATGATGCGCATGTTGGTGACGACGTAGGGGGAGTCGGTGATTTCGATGCCGACCTTGGCGAGGGGGGAGTTGAGTGGCCCCATGCAGAACGGGATGACGTACATGGTTCGGCCCTGCATGGCGCCGCGGAAGATCTCCTTGAGTTTGGCGCGCATTTGGTCGGGGTCGGCCCAGTTATTGGTGGGTCCGGCGTCCTCCTTATTTCGGCTACAGATGAAGGTGCGGTCTTCGACGCGGGCGACGTCGCTGGGGTGTGAGCGGGCGAGGTAGCATCCCGGACGTTTTTCTTCGTTGAGCTTGGTGAAGGTGCCGGATTGGACCATGAGGTCACAGAGGGATTGGTATTCGGCGTCGGAGCCGTCGCACCAGTGGACATTGGCGGGTTGGCAGAGTTCGGAGATTTCCTGCACCCAGGCGAGGAGTGTGGCGTGGTTTGTGGGGGTATTGGGCATGGTTAAGATAGGTTTTGCCCGGGAAGGGGCGGGTTAGGTTGGGGGTGATGGTGGTGGGAAGTGCATGGCGTGCCTTGACAGTGGAGTGTCGTTGCTGGCGTTTGGACGCTGTTGGGTTCTGCCATGCTGCTTTGGTTCATAACCGGATTGAGCGGTCGCAGACAAGTCTCAGGGCTTGGGATCAGGCATGTAGTTGTCGGGTTAATGATGGCCATTGGCTTCTTTAGTGTTAAAAAGTCGTCCTGCTTCTAGGCTGAATTTGTTCGACTATTACTTATTGGATCAGGGTTGATGTCGCTTGAGCGCGGTTTGGTGGGCGGTAGGTTTGTGGCATGCACTTATTTGATGCGGTGCCGGATCCTCCGGTTGAGGAGACGGCATCGATGAACGCGATTTCGCGTCGGGTTCCGGTATGTCTTCCCGCGGATTTGCCTGAGGGGTTTGAGGTGATGAGTTTTTTGGGGGTGGATTATTGTCATGTGAAGACGGTGGACGGGGGTGATTTATATTTGACGCGGTATGGGGTTCGGCTTTGGAAGCAGTTACTGCCGGAGAACTGGTATGAGCGGGAGTGGTTTGAGGCGAATCGCGAGCGGTTGGAGGGGACGAGTCGGGTGTATCGGTTACCGACGCGGCAGGTGGAGGGGATGGCCTTGGACTTGGTGGTGAAGTTTTCGCGGGTGGGGGAGGTAGTGCCGGTGGACACATTGACTGTGAACCAGTTTGTGAACGCGGAGTTCAACAGTCCGTTTGAGGAGTTTTCGTTGTTGATGGAGTTGAGGGCGGGGCGGACGGGGCCGCGGGGTATTCATATTTTGACGCAGAGGCCGATGGCGATTTACGTGCCGTCGAAGCGGCTCCAGCTCTGGCAGACGGGGCGATCGGAGGACAAGATCAACGCGAAGATTGCGCAGCATCCCGGGGTGGAGATCGACATTTTGCGGCAGTATGTCGTGTTGTTTAGTTGGGTGAAAGGATTGGATGCGGTGGAGACGGCGGATTACTTGAGGTTGAGGGGGCGGCAGCGTGCGCGGTTTTTGTCGCAGGCGAACCACCTGGTGATTCACGAGCTGGAGCAGAAGGGGTATCAGGTCGTGGACATGAAGCCGCAGCACATTATTTTGCGTCCGCAGCCGGACGGGTCTTTGTTGCGGGACCGCAACCGGCAGTTTGTTTATTCCCTGATCGACTACGAGTTATTGCAGCGGACGCAGGAGCACGAGCAGATGGTTCGCAACGCGACCCGGCGTTTTTATCTGCGGCACATGGCGCATCGGTTCAACCATGGGCGCAGCAAGCCCATGCCGGCGCATTTGAAGGCGGTGCAGGTGATGGGGGTGGATTATGTGACGGGGCATGCGCAGAGCACCGGGGGTTTGCTTTGGGTGGTGGGTAAGGATCCGGACTTGTTCAATTTCTTTTTGCCGGAGCGATGGAGGCGGACGCCGAAGCAGCGTTTGTCGCAGGTGAATCAGGTATGTTACACGCAGACGAAGGACAACGTGAATCTGGTATGGCGTGTGTCCCGGATGGGGGATCCGGCTTTGCCGGTAGATTCAGAGAAGCGTCGTCGGGCCGTGATGGAGCATGGTTACAACAGTCCGTTTGAGGAGTTTTCGCTGGCGATGGAGCTGACGAGGTCCGGGTTGAAGACGGTTTATCCGCGGGCGATTTACCAGACGGGGAGTCAGCGGGATGCGACGCGGGTTTTGGTGGACGAGAGGAGGATGTTGGTGATGGCGGATTTGAAGACTCCGGAGGGTGGGGTGGTGCTGAGTTCGGATCGTGATTACATCACTGTCTGGGGTTTTTGGAATGGGCCGGACGAGTTGCTGGCGATGGACGAGAAGCGTCGGTATTGGGGGGTGGACGTGGAGAGTGCCCGGATCAAGGGGTTGCTGGATGGGGGGCAGGTGCAGGCGCTAATGCGGATGGTGGCGGACAGGATGGCGTTGGCGGGGATTGAGGACTTGGATCCGAAGCCGGATCATCTGCTGATTTCCTTTGATGCGAACTGTCGTTTGGTTCTGGACGACGAGGGTTTGCCGGAGGTGCGGCTTTGTAGTTTTGAGTTATTGAGGCGGATAGGGTAAGAGCTGCGCGGTGTGGGAGCCGGCAGCCCTTCGGGAGCGGGGATTTGGAGCGGGGGATTTGTTTAGGCGTTGCCAAGGTTGTCTTCCCGGGTGAAGAGAGCCTCGCAGCTGGCGGCGAGCTCGCGCAGTTCTTCCCGGTCGTTGCTGGTGGCGGGTTTGTAGGAATTGGCAGCAGTGATGGCTTTGTCGAGCAGGTCAACGAAGGAGGGAGGGATCCCGGTAACGACGCCACGCATGGAGAGCGAGAAGCGGAGGGAGAGGCTGATTTCCTCGGGCGTTTCTGTAGTGCGGTACCACCATTCGCGGGTGCGTTTCACGCCTTCGGGCCAGGCGCCCATACTCATGGGTTTGATGGCGATGACGGCTGCGCCCTTTTGTTCGGCGAGGGCCAGGACGTCGCGGCTGAAATCCCGGAGGTAGTAATCGGCGAAACTGACAGGGAACATGACCGTGTCGAAGTCATGGTTTTGGAGGGCGGTCAGGGCGCCCTGGGTGCTGTGGGCGGAGAAGCCGAGCCACTTCACTTTTCCTTCCTTGCGGGCTTGGAGGAGGGTCTCCATGGCGCCACCGGGTCCGAAGGCCTTGCGGGTATCCTCTGGGGTTACGACGTGGTGGAGCTGGTAGAGGTCGAAGTGATCAGTTTTGAGGCGTTGCAGGGAGCGGTCGAGTTCCTGTTTTGCGCCGTCCTTGTCGCGGGCCTTGGTTTTGCAGGAGAGGAAGTAGTCGTCGCGTTTCAGTTGCTGGAGGGCGGTGCCGAGTTTGATCTCACATTCTCCATCGCGCCCGTAGGCGGGTGCGACGTCGTAGTAATTGAGTCCGCGATCGAAGGCATGGCGGACGGCCTGGTCGGAGCTGGTTTGGTCTTCGCGCATGAGGGCGAGGCCGGGGAAGCCAATGATGGAAATCTCCGCTCCGGTGCGGCCGAGCTTCCGATATGGAAGTCCCTGGACTCGCTTGGTGATATCGTCGGCAGGTTTGACGTCGGCGAGGAGGCGTTCGAGGCTGATGGCGCTGAGGCCGGCTCCACCGACCATGCGGATGAAGGCTCTTCTTTTCATGGGTTGGGATACGATGGGGCAGGTTCTGGGGATCCGCAACTGGTTTTGGTGGGGGGCGAGGTTCGGTTTCCGGAGGTGATTGATCGGTGATTGCGGCGTAGAAGGTGGCTTGCTAGTTTGCGGCGATTGACCCCATGGGCCGCTGGAGAGCGGCGTGAATCGAACAGTCCTATACCTTGAGCTATGAAGAGTTCCAGTAATCGTGTGAGTCGCCGTCGGTTCTTGAGTCAGGCGGCGGTTTTAGGTGCAGCGGTGAGTGTGGTTCCGCGGCATGTGCTTGGTGGTCCTCGATTTGTGCCGCCGAGTGAGAAAGTGAACATTGCGATTGTGGGTTGCGGGGGGCAGGGGCGCACGAATTTGCGTGGCTTGTATCCGCTGGATGACGCTCAGGTGATTGCGGTGGCGGATCCTGTGGAGCATTCGGATCTTGAGGATTTTTATTTCCGGGGTGTCGCGGGGCGGTTGCCGGTGAAGGCGGAGGCGGAGAAGCATTACGCCGAGAAGACGCCGAATTTCAAAGTGGCGGACTATGTCGATTTCCGGGTGATGCTGGAGAAGGAGAAGGACATTGATGCGGTGCTTTGTGCGACGCCGGATCACATGCATGCGACGGTCTGTATTCCTGCGATGCGGATGGGGAAACATGCGTATTGTGAGAAGCCGCTGACACACAATATCCGTGAGGCGCGGTTGATGGCGCAGGTCGCCAAGGAGACGGGGGTGGCCACGCAGATGGGCAACCAGGGGCATTCCGGGGATGGTATTCGGCAAACGTGTGAGTGGTTGTGGGCAGGGGTGATCGGCGAGGTGCGCGAGGTGCACGCCTGGACCAGCGCGAGTCGTTGGAGCAAGAAATACACACAGGGCAAGCCGCAGACGGAGCCGGTGCCCAAGGGGGTGAACTGGGATTTGTGGCTGGGGCCGCGCGACGAGCGTCCATACAGCTCGGCCTATAACCCGGTGACATGGCGGGATTATTGGGACTTTGGCACGGCGCCGATTGGTGATTTCTTTTGTCATAACTTTGACAATGCCTGTTGGGCGTTGGACCTGAAGGCTCCGAGGACCGTAGAGGCCAGCGGGGCAGGCGGGGTGGATTCCTACATGGCGCCGGCCGGGGGGTTATACACTTACAAATTCCCGGCGCGGGGCAAGATGCCTCCGGTCACCTTTACCTGGTATGACGGCGGGTTACGGCCAGCGCGACCTGAGGGTCTGGATCCGGAGGATCAGCTGGGGGCGGGGGGTAACGGCACCTTGTTTGTTGGCAGCAAGGGGATGATTACCTGCCCGGGCTGGGCGGGTGCGCCGAAGCTGCTGCCCTTGACCTTGATGGATAACTTCGAACGTCCTCCCAAGACCCTCCCGCGATCCAATGGGCACCACCGGGATTGGCTGGATGCCTGCAAGGGGGGCGAACCGGCCAGTGCCAACTTCGAATATGGTGCGGCCTTGACTGAGATGGGCCTGCTGGGGTTGGTGGCGATGCGGGTGGGCAAGCGGCTGGACTGGGATGCTGCGGCGATGAAGGCGACGAACGCGCCAGAGGCAGACGGTTACATTAACGGCACCTACCGCAAGGGCTGGGAACTGGTGTAAGGCCTTGTTGAGTTCTGTTGGCCGTCCTCCCGGGTGGGGGACGGCCTTTTTGTAATCTGGGTCCAAGCGTTGATGAGCAATAACTTACAAATAGATTGTCTGAGCGTCTATTGGGGGCGGGGTACAATAGAAACGCCGTTGCGCGGGTGAAGGCGCAACGGCGCTGAGAGTGAATGCGGGGTG
>JBMTVN010000122.1:0-10485 GCA_049451415.1 Limisphaerales bacterium
TGGGGTGACGAGGAGGACGCCTTTTTTGCTTTGGAGTTTTTCGTGGAAACCTTCAGCCCCGTGGAGTTGGCCGAAGAGGTGTTCGATATTGGAATTGGATTCGTAGAGCCAGAGGTCGACAAGTTTTCGTCCGAATTGCTGGTAGAGCTGTTTGGCTTTGAGATTTGCGGTGTGGGGTTGTTGGGGGAAGAGGGGGAGGAGGTTTTGTGTGACGATGTGGCGTCGGGAAGGTGCGAGGTGCCAGTAGAGCGTCATGGTGAGGGAGGCGAGGGCATGGAGGGCGGGGCGGGGGATCCAGCGGACTGTGGTGAGGGCGAGTTGCCAGAGGTCGGCGCGGTAGAATTTGGAGCTGGTGGCGGGTTTGATGGTTGGGGGGGTATTGGGCTGGTGGTGCGGGGTATTTTGGGGGTTGGCGATTCGCCACCAGGCGGGGAGGAGGAAGACCGTGGTGAGGACGATAAAGATCATACCTGTGGCGCAGAGGCTGCCGAGGCTGGCGAGGCCGGAGTTACTGGAGAGCGTGAGGGAGGCGAAGCCGGCGATTGTGGTGGCGCCGCAGAGGAGGAGGGCGCGGCCGACGCCGTGGTGGACGGTGGTGAGGTTTCCGTTATGGCGTCGGAGGGCGAGTTGCATATGGATGCTGTAATCGACGCCGGTGCCGAGGAGGACGGGGAGGGCGATGACATTCATGAGGTTCCAGGTCCAGCCTGCGAGGCTCATGACGGCTTGGAGGACGAGGAGGCTAAGCAGGAGGGCGGCGAAGCCGAGGAGGATTTCCGTGAGTCGATTGAAAGTGAGCGTGAGCGTGCCGAGGAGGAGCAGGAAGACGGCGGGGAGGATGACCTTGAGGTCGTGTTGGACGTGGAGGAGGAGTTCTTCGCCGAGGGCGTCCCAATTGGTGAGCCAGGTTTTTCCGGGCTGGGTAAATTCGTTGGCGAGCTGGATGGCGTCGGGATTTTCGGGGTTGGGATGGATGATGCCGAGGGCGTAGGGGGAGGGGGTGGAGCGGTCGGCGAGGCGGGAGAGGGCCCATTGGCCGAGGGGGCTTTGGGGGAGGAAGAGGTTTGTATTGGAGGAGGCGGTGGTGAGGCTTTCGAGGATCCAGTTGGCGAACGTGAGAGAACGTTCGGTGAATCCGGTTTCCTGGCCGACTTGGAGGAGGTCAGCGTGTGAGGGGAGTTGTTGGGCGAGGAGAGTGCGGTTGGCGGCCTGGTTGGCGGGGTTGGGCCAGAGGCCGTGGGGGAGAGTATAGCTGTCGATGCGGCCCTCGTTGAGGGCGGTTTTGAGGCGTTGGTTGGTTGCCTCGAGGTCTTGGATCATGGTGGCGTCGTCTGGTGCGTGGAGGAGGAGCCAGAACGGTTCGGCGGTGCGGCCGAAGCGTGCCTTGAGATTCTCGAGAGCGGCGTAGGCTTCGCTGTGGAGGGGGCGGAGGGCTTCTGTGCCGTGGTCGACCTTGGGGAGGCCGGCGAGCAGGAGCGTGAGGGTGGAAGCGATGAGGAGGGCGATGGTGGTTGGGAGTTGGGTGCGGGTGGGGAATGGGGTTGTGGTAGGTGTGTGTGCCTGTGTGGCGGTTGTTGTGGGGCGGGATTTACAGATCCAGGGGAGGAAGATGTAGAGCATGATGGCGGCGGCGAGGAGGATGCCTGCGCCGACGAGGAGACCCATTTGGACGAGGCCGGGGAGGCCTGAGAGGGCGGCGGCGAGGAAGGCGCCCGCGGTGGTGAGAGCGGCGCAGAAGATGCCCGGGCCGAGGAGTTGGCGGAGTTGGCGGGCGCTGGAGTCGGGGGCGAGGATGGCTTCCTGGTAGAGGACGAGTCCGTAATCGACTGCGAGGGCGAGGAGCATGGCGGCGAAGCCGACGCTGACCACATTGAGTTCACCGAAGAAGAGTCCGCCGAGGGCGAGAGTTCCGATGAGGATGAGGATGAGCATGACCTGCAGTTTTTGCAGGGGCCACCAGGTGCGGTGGGCGAGGTAGAAGAGGCCGCCGATGACGACGAACATGCCGAGGACGGAGCGGACGAGATCGCCTTCCATGCCTCCGCCGATTTCGGCCATGAAGGCGGGTTGGCCGGTAATTTTGATTTCGAGTTGGGGGTTGGCGTTGTCGTGGGAGAAGGAGGTTTTCCAGGTGGTGATGAGCTGGCGCACTTGGCGGATCCAGGCGGCGCAACTGCGGTAGTCGGAGATTGTATCGGGGCCTTGGATAAAGATGGCGCGGAAGCGTCCATCGGCGGAGGCGAAGAGGTCCTGTTCAGCGGCGTTGGGGCCGAGTGAGGTATTCCATCCGGGGACGGTGGTGAGGCTGAGGGGGTCGTAGCTCAGGCGGGCTATACGGTCCGGGGAGAGGGCGGTGGCGAGTTCGTCGCGGGCTTCGAGCAGGGTTGTGCGGATGGCTTCGGGCTGGAGGCGATCGAGCAATTGCGTCGTTATTTCCCGGGGTTGGTTGAGCCAGAGGTAGGCGGTGAACTCGGCGGCGGCGGAGGGGTCATCGCGGCCGGGTGCCTGCCAATTGACATTGGAGGCGAGGTTTGTTTGGGTGGTGATGCTTTTGGCGAGCGACTCGGCGGCGGCGGCGGCGGTTTCGCGGTCGGGGGCTTCGAGCGTAAGGATGAGTTCGCGGGTATTGGCGAAGTGGGTTTGGTAGAGCTGGAGGCCTTGGACGACGGGGAGGCGGGAGGGGAGGAGGTTGAGGATTTCGACGTCGAAGCGCAGCCGTATCAGTCCGAAGAGGAGCAGAACGGCTGGGAGCAGCCACCACCATCGAGTCCAGCGGGATACCATTTTGAACTGGGGAAGCTAAGGAAGCGCGGGGAGGAGTTCAAGGCTCTCGCCGGATGAGGTGGATTGGAGCAGGAGGGATTGGTTGGTGGTGGTGGTGAAGGTCCAGGGTTTTGGGGGAGGGAATCCGGCCTGGTCATGGGCGAGCACGAGCCAGCTGGAGCGGGCGGGGGGGAGGCCGCGGCTACCGATGCTGCGGTTTTGGGAGGGGATTTCGATGCGCCATGCGGTGGGGGTGGTGCGGACTGAGGCGACGGAGAGGGAGCCTTTGGAGAAATCGATGAGTACGCGTCCGTCGGGGTGGGTGGCGATGAGGTAATCGCCGGCGATGGGGTTTGTGTTGGGGGCGGGGGTCCAGACGGCTTGGCCGGTGGAGAGGTTCCAGCCGGGGGAGGCGGTTTCGAAGCTGGGGAGATTGGGGGTGATGCAGCCGCAGAGGAGGGCCGTGACGAGTGCTAGTGCGGCGATGGAGGCGAGTTTCCGGGTGTGTTGGAGCATAGCGAACACGGGGGCGAGGCTGTACTGGATGGGGGCGGATAGCGAGCGAGATTCCTTTGTGTCGGGCAATTTGGTGGTGGTGAGAGGGGTTAGATTACAGAGATTTAATGCTGTTTAGGGTTGGTTATGAGGCGTGCAATCTTGACAAAACGGGCAGCTCGGTTAGATACGGACTCTCGTTTTTTCCTGTCCTTAGGAAAGGATTTGGCATGATTACAGTCCAAAACCTCAAAAAAATATTTGGTCCCAAAGTGGCCGTGAACGGAGTGAGTTTCACGGTGGAGAAGGGTGAGGTGCTGGGATTCCTGGGGCCGAACGGCGCGGGGAAATCCACCACCATGCGCATGATCACGGGTTTTATTCCGCCTACGGGCGGGAGCATTCGTGTGGGCGATTTTGACATGGTGGAGCGGCCCACAGAGGCGAAGCGGTTGTTGGGATATTTGCCGGAGAATGCTCCGGCGTATTCTGACATGACCGTCTACGGGTTTCTGAACTTCACGGCTGAGCTGCGGGGGATGCGAGGGGAGGAGCGGAAGCGTGCGGTGCACCGGGTGATTGAGACCTGTTTTTTGGAGAACGTGATGCACCAGAGTGTGGAGACGTTGTCGAAGGGTTATCGGCACCGGACGTGTTTTGCGCAGTCGATCATTCACGATCCTCAGATTTTGATCATGGACGAGCCGACCGACGGGTTGGATCCGAACCAGAAGTATGAGGTGCGACAGTTGATTCGTCGGATGGGTCAGAAGAAGGCGATCATTTTCTCGACGCATATTCTGGAGGAGGTGGATGCGGTTTGTTCGCGGGCGATCATTATTGACCGTGGACAGATTGTGGCGAACGGGACGCCGGCTGAGTTACGGGCGCGGAGCGAGATGGCGGGGGCGGTGACCGTGCGGGTTGCGGGGCAGGGTGGCTCGGTGATCTCGGGCAAGCTGGGGGGTTTACCGACCGTGAAGAAGACGAGTGTGGTGAAGGAAGAGGAGGGCAAGGCGATGGTTCGGGTATTTCCTTCGGACGCATGCCGGAACGGGGATTTGGCCCGCAGCATTTCGGAGTTGGCCGGGCGTGAGAGCTGGCAGCTGGAGGAGTTGCACACGGAGGAGGGGCGATTGGATGAAGTTTTCCGGAGCATTACGCGTCCGGACACTGCGAAGGAATCATGAATACGAGTCTTGGCAACATTGTAGCGATCACGAAGCGTGAGTTGACCGGCTATTTTGCGTCGCCGGTGGCTTATGTATTTCTGGTGATATATCTGCTATTGAGCGGGTTTTTCACGTTCATGGTGGGGCGGGCTCCGTTCTTTGAGTTGGGGCAGGCTTCACTGGTGACGTATTTTTTGTGGCAGCCGTGGTTGTTTTTATTTTTGGTGCCGGCGGTGGCGATGCGGTTGTGGTCGGAGGAGAGGCGGTTAGGGACGATTGAGCTCTTGTTCACCATGCCGGTGACATCGTGGCAGGCGATTGTGGGCAAGTTTGTGGCGAGCTGGTTGTTTTTGGGTTTGGCGCTGCTGCTGATGTTTCCGTTGTGGATCACGGCGAATTATCTGGGTGATCCGGACAACGGGGTAATTCTGGGGAGTTTCTTTGGATGTTTCCTGTTGGCGGGTTCTTATCTTGCCATTGGGTGCATGACATCGGCGATGACGCGGAACCAGGTAGTGAGCTTTATTGTATCGGTGGTGATTTGCCTCTTTCTGATACTGGCGGGCTTTCCTCCGGTGACGAACATGTTGTCGTCGTGGTTTGGTCCGACCATGGTGAACGCGGTGGCATCGTTTAGTGTGATCACGCATTTTGAGCCTTTCCAGAAGGGGCTGTTGGATTCGCGTGATGTGGTGTTCTTTTTGTCTTTGATTGGATTCAGCCTGTTTACGACTGGCGTCATATTGCGCGGTCATCGGGCTGGTTAACTTTGCGGGAGGTATCACGATGAAAAACAAATCGCTGGAAACTTACCTGTATTCGGTCATCGGGGTGGGAGCGATGTTCCTGCTGCTGGTGGGCCTGAACGTGGTTGTGGGTGCGTTGAAGACCCGGTTGGATTTGACCGAGGAGAAGGCGCACACCTTGTCTGACGGCACGCGAGCGATCCTGCGCAATCTCGAGTCGGAGGTGACCGTTCGTTTTTATTGTACGCAGGTGGAGGATGCGACGGCGGAGTCCGTGTTCCTGCTGAACTACGCGCGTCAGGTGGAGGACGTATTGGACGCCGTGAAGCGGGCTTCGGGCGGGAAGGTTAAGGTTGTCAAGTTTGATCCCCAGCCGGACTCGGACGCGGAGGATTCTGCGCGGGTGGACGGGATTGAGGGGCAGCCGTTGCCGCCGTATGGCGAGTCGTTTTATCTGGGGTTATCGGTATCGCGTTTGGACGAGCGGGTGGCGATTCCGTTTCTTTCGCCTTCGCGGGAGCGGCTGGTGGAGTATGACCTGGCGCGGGCCATTTCGGGGGTGACGAGAACGGAGAAGCCGGTCGTTGGGGTGATGAGTGTGTTACCGGTGCAGGGGATGCCGGCGAATCCGATGATGGCCCAGATGGGGCAGATGCCGAGGGGGCAGGATCCGTGGATTATCATCAGCGAGCTCAAGCGTGACTTTGAGGTGCGCGAGGTGCCCATGACGGCGGAGACGATTGATGAGGACATTCAGTTGCTGGTGGTGATTCATCCCCGGGACATTACGGACGGGACGCAGTATGCGATTGACCAGTTCGTCCTGAGGGGTGGGAAGCTTCTGGCTTTTGTGGATCCGTTGTCCTTTGCGGACAACCAGCAGACGCAGGGGATGAACCCGATGCAGCAGGCGATGAACAGCGGTTCCAGCATGGAGACCTTGTTCAAGGCGTGGGGGGTTCAGTTTGACGTGAGCAAGTGCGTGTCGGACATGACCTACAAGGCGACTCTGGCGCGGAACGGTCGTCCGGAAGAGGCTCCGGCGGTGCTGATGTTGGACAAGACGGCCTTGAACCAGGACGACCCTGTGACGGGTGAATTGGACAACATGCTGATGCCTTACGCGGGCGTGTTTACCGGGACGCCGGCTGAGGGGTTGACGCAGACGGTGCTGATCAAGACCTCGGGCAATTCGATGTTGGTGGACAAGATCATGGCGCAGTTTGGCGGAGGAGTGGACAAGGACTTTAAGCCGGGTGGGACGGAGCAGACCCTGGCATTGCGTTTGAACGGCAAGTTCAAGACGGCTTTTCCGGACGGCAAGCCGGGTGCGGTGGCGGGAGCGACTGAGGGTGAGGATAAGCCGGCGGTTGAGTCCGGTTTAAAGGAAGGCACTACTGAGACTTCCGTGGTGTTGGTGGGTGACAGTGACATGTTGTTTGATCCGGTGGCGGCGCAGGTGCAGAGCCTGTTTGGTCAGCGGATCATTATTCCTCAGAACGGCAACCTGAGTTTTGGACAGAGCATGGTGGAGTTATTGGCGGGTGACAGCAACCTGATCGCGGTGCGGAGCCGGGCGTCGTTGAATCGTCCCTTTACCGTGGTGAAGCAATTGGAGGCTCAGGCGCAGGATCGTTATCGCAGTCGCATACGGGATCTGGAGGCGGATTTGCAGGAGACGCAGAACAAATTGAGCTCACTGCAGAGCACCAAGACGGATGGGCAGCGATTCATTTTGTCGCCGGAACAGCAGCAGGAGCTGGAGAATTTCCGGACGAAGGAGGCGGATGCCCGCAAGGAGTTGAAGATGGTGCGGCGCAACCTGCGTCAGGATGTGGACGCACTGGAGAACCGGATGAAGTGGTATAACATCGCGCTGATGCCTTTGCTGGTGACGATCTCGGGGATTGGCATCGCTGTAATCAAACGTAAGAAGACTGCTGCGCAATGAAGGCGAAACAACTGACTTTCATCGTTTTGTTGGCCCTTGTGCTGGGCGGGGCTGGTTTATTGATCACCCGTCAGCGGGAGGCGTCGTATCAGACCTCTGGTGGCGGGTTGGGGGGCAAGGTGCTGCCTGAGTTTCCGCTGAACGATGTGGCGGGTGTGGTGATCAACGATGGTACGAACACCCTGCATTTGAAGAAGCAGGATGGCGTCTGGAAGCTGGAGGAGCGTTACGGTTATCCGGCAGATTATGCTGATTTGAGCACATTTCTGCGGGAGGTGTGGGAGTTGAAGGCTGTCCAGAGCGAGAAGGCTTCGGCTGCGGATCGCAAGCGGCTGCAGTTGGTGGAGCCGGGTGAGGGGGTGGAGTCGGCCGGCACGCTGGTGAGTTTTAGTGGGACGGACGGCAAGCCGGTGGCGAAGCTGATTTTGGGCAAGCAGAAGATGCGCAAGTCGGCGACGCCGTCGCAATTTGGCGAGGACAGCTGGCCGGATGGTCGTTGGGTTTATGTGGCGGGGGCGGGGGATGATGTTGCGTTGGTGGACAAGGCATTTACCAACATCAAGACCGAGGCGGATCAGTGGATCGACAAGGAGTTCTTTAAAGTTGAGAAGCTGCAGAGCGCGGAGGTCACGCACCCTGAGGCGACGAACTCATGGAAGATTGTCCGCGAAGTAGAGGCGGGTGAGTTAAAGTTGGCGGATACCGTTGAGGGGGAGGTTTTGGACACGGGGAAAGCGGCGCCGGTGGGGAATTTGTTGTCGTGGCCGAGCTTTATTGATGTGGCGGACCCCGCTTTGGATGTCTCGGTGACTGGGGTGGGCTCGGGGGTTGTGGCGAAGCTGTCCACCTTTGAAGGATTTACCTACATCCTGAACCTCGGGTCTGCGGTTGGGACAAACGACAACTACTACGTGCAGGTGAATGTTGCAGCTGATTTTCCGGCTGAGCGTGAGGCGCCGGAGGGTGAATCTGCTGAGGACAAGGAGCGACTGGACAAGGAGTTCAAGGAGAAGACCGAGAAGTTGCAGGAGAAGTTAAAGAAGGAGCAGAAGCTCGATGGGTGGACCTACATTGTGTCCAAGTGGACGGTGGAGAATCTGCTGAAGAGCCGGGCGGATTTTCTCAAGGTGGAAGAGCCGGCGGCGGAGGGTGATGCCAGGGCTGATGCTGGAGGGTTGCCGGATCCTTCGATTCCTCCATTGCCTCCGGCCTTGGACTTTCAGTGATCCCTACCAGGGATTGTGATTTCGCAGCCAGCCCTGCGTGGCGTGTTCAAGCGTCCGCAGGGCTTCTGCTATCTGGCGAAGGTCGATGGGTATGCCTCGCAGGTTCAGGGTCAGGGTATCGGGATCGAGGCTGCGCTGGAACACGTCTTCTTTGGAGCCGAGCATGGTTCCTGAGGGCATGAGGTTCATGTCCACGTAACCGGCTTCGGGCAGCGTGATGAGCCAGTCCTCGTAGGCTTCGTCGAAGCGGTCGATCTGGCTGCGGGTTCCGGACATGCGCAGGGGTGAGGCGTCGGGCAGCTTCAGTTCGGACCGGAGCAGTTCGCCGCGTTGGGTGGATTCGGGGCGGCTGGGCCAGAGGAGTCGGGATACCATCGTGGCATGGCCGAGGAAGGCGTGGGTTTCAACGAAGACGCGTTCCGTGTTCAGGTCATTGAGGCGGAGTCGGAGCGATTCGAAGGAGAGCAGACCGAAGCGGCATTGTTGGCGTAGTTCCTCGATCATGCGGTAGAGCGCCTTGGGATTCATGCTGAGTAACATACTCCCTGTGGAGCGGGCTTTCCAAAGGAAAGCAGGATGGGCGCGTTTGCCGGTTGCTGACGTGACGAGAAGAACTTGCACTAGATCGAGCCATTGGCTGTCCCGGGAAGGACCACGGTACACAGCTGTAAAAGGAGCGCTCTCTGCGGGAGGACCCTAGACAACAATGGTATGCCCTCCATTCGCCATCAGGCAGCCAGAACCAAGGTGGAGGCCCGAGGTGCCCCACGAATTTCATGAGGTGTTAATCCGGTCGGTCCATGGTGAGCACCGGGTTTGTCCAGGTGGACGCACTGATTTTCTCGATCCGATGCGGCTGGGGAAGGGGGCAGCCTCATGTCGGGCGGACTGCATGCGGCTTTTAGTCGATGAGTGGGGGTGGGGCGGTGGGGCGATCCTTGCCGGGCTGCCTTGCGGCTTGGGCGTGTTTCCTGGCATTCGCCGTTGCATGGGAAGCAGTGAGCTTTTTTCGGACGATCCATCTGAGGCCGAACAGCAACAGAGGCACGGCTCCGTACCAGGTGGCTGTCAGCAGGGGGCTTAGCAGTAGCAGAAAGGATCTACCTGTATCGCTTGCCCAGTCCTCGGACGCACGGTTTGCCTCGGGGGTGCCCGGTTCATATTTGTCGATTTCTGCGAGGAGCTGGGCGTCGATGGCCCATACGTAATTGGCTAGAAGGAAGGTTCCGGCGATTGCGGAGGCTAACCAAGCGACGCCTATCCATATGGGGCGTATGGGTCGCCGAGCGCAGAGCAACATACTCGACCCAACTGTGGGTAGTGCGAACCAGGCAATTATGAGGTAGGTCTGAAGCATTGATTGTGTTCTGTCCTGTGACAGCCGCGGTTGGGGTTATTTTGATCAGATAGCGATCTGGCAGGAGTTTGGATGTTTATATCATCGGGCCCGGGTGGATGCGAGACGCGGTTTGAATGTTGGTTGATCAGGTGGGGTAGGGCGGGTGGAAGATATTTGACATGAAACGAGCGCGCATGAGCCCGGCGTTCGATGTGGTGATTCCGTTAGACACTTGCATCAGCGGAACCGGATTTGTTCCCAATGTCCAACCGCGCCTTCAAATGAATTCGAATTCAGGTCTGAAGTCGTCTTGTTTCCTTTCGAGTCGGTCAACCGCTACAGAAAGTGATTTCGCCGGTGACGGTGTCGATTATCCAGATCACCTCTGGTGGGTTCGAGGGCTGGAACTGGTATCGTCCAATACCGGTTTCCTCTTCCGTGCGGGGGCTGGTCTTGTTGGCGTGGTAGCATGGTGCGCCCGTTACGATGCACGCAGCCAGGGCAATGCATACGCCGAGGAACTTGTTGCTATCCATGCTCTGGTGCGCGTCCTGGCTTGAGGGGTCGTCACTTGTCTCCGAGAGGTTGATGAAAAATCGAAAGTGTTCGCCCTTTGCTTGCTCTTCTCGTGCGAATCCGATTCGCTCTCAGGCCGCCTCCTGAGTTCTTTGTGTTCCGGGATATCCGCCGTCTCCACTTCACCTCCTGACCGGTCTCTGGCTCACCTCACCTCGATCCCCCTTCGAGCGCAGAATTGCTCTGCCCTCTTGACTTTCGGTCAGCCATATCAACG
>JBMTVN010000123.1:0-10479 GCA_049451415.1 Limisphaerales bacterium
TGACTCCCGACTCCTGACTCCTGACTTTCCTCCTTCGCTCCAAGAGCTACGGCGGACAGGCTGGCTTCTGGCTTCTGGCTTCTGGGGTGGGTTTTTTGTATAGGGGGGGAGTTATGTCGCGAGCAGCTGATTTAGGGATTGGGGGAGTGATGGAGCCGCCGGTGGGTTTTTTGGGGGCTCTGCGGTATATGGGGCCGGGTTTGATTTTATCGGCGGCGATTGTGGGCAGTGGCGAGTTAGTGGCGACGACGGCGCTGGGTGCGCGGGCGGGGTTTGCTTTGTTGTGGGTGGTGTTATTGGGGTGTGTGGTGAAAGTGGCGGTTCAGGTGGAGTATGGGCGTCAGTGCATGATGTGGGGGCAGACGACGTTTCAGGCGTGGAACCGGGGTCGGGCTGGTGGGGGTTGGCGGAGGTTGCATTGGGCGGTTTGGGTGGGGATGGCGTACATGGTGGCGAACATGGTGGGGCAGGGGGGGGTATTGGGTGGGGCGGCACAGGTGGCGGTGCAGGGAGTTCCCGGGGTTCCGGTGTGGTTCTGGGTGCTTTTGTTGGCTGGAGTGATTGGGTTGATTTTGGTGCGGGGTCGTTATGACTGGGTGGAGGGGGTGGCAATCGGGTTGAACGTGATATTTGTGGTGGGAGTTTGGGTGTGTGTCTGGATGGTTCAGGGGACGGAGTATCGGTTTGGCTGGGACGAACTGGCCGGGGGCTTTTCCTTTCGGTTGCCTGAGGAGGTGGTGGGTTTGGCAGTGGCCGCGTTTGGGATTACGGGTGTGGCTGCGGGTGAGGTGTCGATGTATCCCTACTGGTGTCTGGAGAAGGGGTATGCTCGGTGGGTAGGGGAGCGGGATGGGAGCGAAGCGTGGGTGCGGAGGGCGCGGGGATGGATGCGGGTGATGGTGGTGGACGCGGTGGTTTCGATGGGGGTGTATACGGTGGCGACGGTAGGTTTCTATTTCCTGGGGGCGAGCGTATTGCACGGCGAGGCGGTTTTAGCGGACGGGGATGCCTTTGTTGTGCAGTTGTCGCAGATGTTTACGGGGGTCTTGGGAGGTGGGGCGAAGTGGTTGTTTTTGGGCTGTGCGTTTGCGGTTTTGTTTTCGACGGTTTTTGCGAACACGGCCGGCTTTTCGCGGGTTTGGGTGGATTGTTTTGGGTTGGCGGGGTGGTTGGACTGGCGGGATGGGGAGACCCGGAGGCGTTGGACGGCGGTGGTGGCGGTGGTGTTTGTGGGATTGGCGGCGTTGACGTATCTGGTGGTGCGGAAGCCGCTGCTGCTGGTGACGTTTATGGGAATCAGCAACGCGTTGTTCCTGGTCGTGGTGGGGTATGAGGCGGTGCGGTTCCGGTATCGGGCGACTGTATCCGAGCTGCGGCCCGGGATGGTTTATGACGCGGCGTTGTGGGTGAGCCTGGGGGCGATCGGGTTCATGGCCTGGCGGGCGGTGATGAGTTTGTTGCCGGGGTGAGGCGGACTCAGTGGGGGAGGATAGTGAATTCGTGATCGAACCAGAGGCCGTTGAACTCGAACTGAAGAAGGGGCGGGTCAAAGGTGCCACTCACCCAGAAGACATCATTGCGGGGTTGGAGGAGGTCGGTCATTTCCTGAATCAGGACCGCGTCGAGGGCGAGAATCTGGTAGCGATTGGTTCGGAGTTGCAGCCGGTGCATGGATTGGTGAAGGGCGGCAGCGTCTTCCGGTGAGGGCTGGAGGATCCAGATTTTAGCGTCGGGAGCCTTGATGGCGAGTCGGTCGAGCTTCTCGGTGGTGACGGGGCCGCATTCAACCCAGAGGATGGGCCGGAGCTGGTAGTCGAGTTCCACGAGGTCGGGCCGGAAGGGGATATTATCGTTTTGGAGGTTGGCCGTGACTTCAAGTCGTTCGCGGAAGAAGAGGAGGTAACCCAGTAGTCGATGGAGAACATGGACCTGGGTTTCCTCGTAGTCCTGGGAGAGGAGCAGTTTATGGGGGAGTTCGCGCCGGGGATCACTGCTCTTGAGGCGGAAACTGTAGCGCTTGCTCATGGTATGGAGGGGGTGGGGTTAGTGGGCGATGTCCACGGGCATGCCGGGCCAGGAGAGTTGGGCCAGGAGCTGGGCATCCCAGTTGGTGAGGCGGAAGCAGCCGAGAGATTCGGCCTCGCCGATTCGTTCGGGGTTAGGGGATCCGTGGATGCCGTAGCCGGGGCGGTCGAGTCCGATCCAGACGAGGCCGACGGGGTTGTTGGGGCCTGGAGGGATGGAGAGGTTTTGTTTGATTTGGCGGACCTCGGGGGTTTGGCGGAAGCGGGAGGGGACGAAGAGGTATTCGGGTTCGTGGGCGATGGTGGTGATTTGGAGGCGGCCGACCAGCCGGTTTTGGACTTCGCGTGCGATGCTGCAGGGGAAGAGGGCAACGCGGTTAGTGATGGCGTCGAAAACTTCGAGCATGCGGGAGTCGAGGTGGATCCTAATGGCGGCGGCCTTGGCACGGACGGTGGGGGGGCGGACGCTGGGGACAGTAAGGGCGGAACCGGGGCCCAGGTTGCGCCAGTCGAGGTTTTGGTTGAGCTGGCGGATGAGGTTGGGGTTGGCGTGGGATCGTTCCGAGATCAGTTCGATCAGTGTTTCGAACTCGAGGCGGGTGGCGGTGGCTTTTCCGAGCCACGTTCTGGGTATGGGCGTGAGGCGCTGGAGATCCTGCGTGGTGATGGTGAAGCGGGTGAGTGGGGGTTCGGTGAGCAAGAGGTGGGATTTGGTGGTGAGGTCGAGTTTCCCAGTCCTGGGGATGTCCTGGAGTTGTTGGAAGGCCTCAATGGCGCGGCGGGTTTTGGGGCCGTTGAAACCGTCGATGGGGCCACAGCTGAAGCCCAGTCGGCCAAGGGCGATCTGGGCTTCGAGGATGGTATCGACCGGGCGGGCAGGCCAGATGTGGGAGGGGGCGGGGGGGATGATGAGGCTGGGGTTGGGTTTGAAGGGTGTTTGCGGAGGTGCGGTGGAGACGAGACTATCTGAAATGCGGGATGGCAAGAGTTCGAGTTCCGGGGGGATATCGATGTCCGGTAGCCCCGTCAGGGAATCTGTTGAGGGTGGGGGTTGGTTGGTGGAAGGGGTAGAGCTGGAGCGGGGGGCGTAGCCGAGGAGATCACGGGCGCTGTCCTCTTGTTTTGATGGAGGTTGCCAATCAAGCCACCAGATGAGGCAGGCTGTCAGAAGGATCGCACCCATGACGAAGCGCGGGAACCAGGGGTTCCGGCGTTTTCGCATCGGATAATGGGTCATCCATCTCACTCTTGAACTGGACTATACGCATGGAGGGGAGGGAAGCGCAAAGCGGGAAGCACTGCAGCGCGCCACCGGGCGCCGCAGGGTGCTGATGGCCAGGAGCCGGGAGATGGGCTCCCCGAGTGAGGAGGTGGGATATTGGATAGCGGATATTGGATAGCGGATAGGGGATATCGGAGATGGGAGATGGGGTAGTGAAAGAAGAAGCCCGGGTGGTTGGGGCCACCCGGGCTGGACGTTGTTTGGGGGATTAGACCTGGTCTGCGGTGGGGCAGACGAAGCCGTCGCGGTAGTTGCGAGTGAGGAGGGCGTTGGCTTCGCTGGAGTTGGTGAACACTTCCTGAGCGGGGTTGAACTTGAGGTGGGGCCCCATGGAGATGGGATATTTCTCGAGGTCGACACCGTTGTCGGTGAGGTGGCGCAGCGTGCGTTCGAGGGTGGCGACGTTATCGTCCTTGCTGCTGATGCGGGAGAGGATGCGTTTGGCGTCCCTGGGTGAGACGAGGTTTTGTTCGCCGAGGTAATAGGAGATATTGGCGAGGTGAGCGACTGCTGCCGAGAGGTGGCCTTCCCAGGCGTCGGCGTTCAGGGTGTCGCTTTTACGGCTGATGCAGGCATCGATGAAGTTACCGAAGTGGTCACCGCCGCCATTGAATTCGCGGATGACGTTGAGATTGAGGTCATAGGCGACGCAGTGGGTGTAGCTGTCTTGAACGAGGTAGCCTCGGGTTCCGTAGAAGATGACGCCGATTTTGTTCCCCTTGGTACTTTTGAACAGCATGTTGATCTCGTAGTCGGCGGAGTCATCGACGGAGAGGCCGCGAGTTTCGAAGACCATACAGCGGTCGCCGTAGTCATAGATGGCGACTTCGGTATTGGCGGTGTCGCCGGCATCGACGTAGTTGGGGTCGTTCCGTTCGGCCTGGTAGCCGAGGCGGCCACCGTAGGCGATGACGGACTGCGGGTGGGCATCGACGTTGAGCCCCCAGCGGGCGATGTCCGTTTGGTGGGGGCCTTGGTTGCCGGAGTCACCGTTGCCGTAGTGGCGTTGCCAGTGCCAGTCGTAGTGGAATCGTTCGCGCGTGAGTTTGGGGTCGGTGTAGGGGGCGGGTCCGGACCAGAGATTGAAGTCGACTTCGGCGGGGATGGCGTAGTTGCCGATGGCGCCGATGGACTTGCGCCGTTTGTAGCAGAGACCGCGGGCGAGCCGGACTTCGCCAATACCGCCGTTATGGAGGAAGTCCATGGCTTGTTGGATGGCGGCATGGGATCGGCACTGGGTGCCGACCTGGCACATGCGGTTGTATTTCTTGGCGGCGGCGACGAGGGCGGCACCCTCGGCTACCGTATAGGAGATGGGTTTCTCGATGTAGATGTCCTTGCCGGCCTGCATGGCCCAGACTCCCGCCAGGGCATGCCAGTGGTTGGGAGTGGCAGTGCTGACGATATCGACATCGTTGGATTCGAGGGCTTCCCGCATGTCCTTGACGACCTTGGGTGCTTTGCCCTGTTTCTTGGCGACCGCCTCGGCACGGGATGCGCCGATTTTTTCGTCGATATCAATAATGAAGCGGACTTCCGTTTTCGCGCTGCTGGCGAAGGCATCGAGATGGGATCCGCCGCGGCCGCCGACGCCGATGACGGCGGTGCCGAGCGTGGAGCCGGGAGAGGCTGCCCTGAGGAAGGCGGGTGCGGCGAGGATGCCGGAAGTGGTGAGGAGAGTTTTTTGGAGGAACTGTCGGCGATGGATTTGTTTCATGGGGATGGAGTGCCTGTTGGCGCGTTTAGCGTTTGGGTTGATGAGGATGGATTGAGCCACAAGCAGGGGAGCTTGGCAACGTTGGGGAGAGTGGTTCGCTTACCGCGCTGAGAGGGCGTGGGGGAGGGTGAGCGTGATGGCTGGGAAGTAGGTAATGAGCAGCAGGGCGAGGATGAGGGCGAAGAAGAAGGGCAGGAGGGCCGGTGTGATGCGGCTGATGGTGGTTTGGCCGACTGAGCAACCAACGAAGAGGCAGGTGCCGACAGGGGGAGTACAGAGGCCGATGCAGAGGTTGGCGATCATCATGATGCCGAAGTGGACCGGGTCCATGCCACAGAGCTGGGCGACAGGGGAGAGGATGGGGGTGAAGATGAGCACGGCCGGGGTCATAACCATGAAGGTTCCGGCCGCGAGGAGGAGGAGGTTCATGAGGAGCAGGAGGAGCAGGGGGTTCGAGGAGATGGAGAGGAAGAGTTGGCTGACGTATTGCGGTATGGATTCCAGGGCCATGATCCAGGACATGGCCATGGAGGTGGCGATGAGCAGGAAGATGACCGAGGTGGTGATGGCGGTTTGGAGGAGGATTTGGGGGAGTTGCGCGAATTGCACCTCCCGATAGATGCAGACCGAAAGGAGGAAAGCATAGGCGACGGCAATGGCGGCAGCCTCCGTGGCGGTGAAGGTGCCGGTCAGGATCCCGCCCAGGACGATGCCGACGAGGAGGAGGCTGAGGAAGGACTGCTGGAAGGCCTTGAGGGTTTCGCGCCAGGAGGCGTGGTAGGTGGTGGTGCCGTATTGGTAGTATCGGCTGAGGAGGCTGGCAGCGAGCATGAGCAGGAGTCCGAATGTCAGGCCGGGACCGACTCCGGCGAGGAAGAGCGTGGCGATGGAGACGCTGCCGCCGGAGGCCAGGGCGAAGACGATCATGATGTTGCTGGGCGGGATCAGCAGGCCGGTGGTGGCGGCCGTGGTATTGAGGGCGACCGCGAAGTTTTTGGGGTAACCCTTTTGTTCGAGCTCGGGGATCATGAAGCCGCCGACAGAGGAAACGGCGGCAGTGGCGGAGCCGCTGATGGCGCCGAAGAGCATGCAGGTGAGGACATTGACCAGGGCGAGACCCCCGGGGAAACGTCCGACGAGAGTCTGGGCGAGGTGAACAAGGCGTCGGGCGATCCCGCCTTGTCCCATCAGGAGTCCGGAGAGGACAAAGAAGGGGATGGCGAGAAGGGAGAAGCTGCTGGTGCTGGTGGCCATGCGTTGGGCGATGACGGCGGTGGCGGTGTCGATGGAGCCGAGGGCGATCCAGGCGGCGGAGAGGGTGGCTATGGCCATGGCCACAGCTACCGGCGTATGGGCCAGGAGCAGGGTGAGGAAGACGAGGGCGAGGACGAGGGCGGGTGAATCCATGGGGTGGTTAGTGCGCCTTCTGGCGGAGGGTCGCGATGAGGTTTTCGAGGGCGAAGATCAGGATGAAGGTTCCGCTGATGGGGAGTGCGAGGTAGACGTGGCCCATCTTGACTCCGAGGGCGGGTGAGACCTGGTTGGTGAGCCAGGTGAGGTGGACGAGGTGGATGCCGCCGAGGATGAGGATGAGTGCGGCGAAAGCGGCGACCATGAGGTGGGCCAGTCCTTCAGTGATCCGGCGTTGCTGGGGGCTGAGGTGTTGGGTCAGGAAGTCCATGCCGAGGTGGGCATTGCGGCCGAAGGCAGCACTGGCACCGAGGAGGGCGAGCCAGATGACGAGGAGAGTGGCGAGTTCGTCGGTCCAGGCGCTGGGTTGTCGAGCGACGTAGCGGCTGGCGACCTGCCAGAGGACATCGAGCACGAGCATGGTGATCAGGCCGATGACGGTGAGATCAAGGAATCGGGCGAGAAGTGTTCTGAGTTGGGTGAGAGGGGTGCGCATGGTGTTCAGGGGGCAGCCTGGATGTGTTGGATCAGGGGGCCGACGGGAGAGTCTTGGTAGGCCTGATGCAGGGGGGCGGCCGCTTGTTGGAAGCTGGTTATGTCGGGAGTGTGGATAGTGACACCGGCTTCCTGGACGGTGTGCAGGGCTTCGGCGGTTTTGGTTTTCCAGAGCTGGCGCTGGAAGCGGGCGGAATTATTGGCGGCGGACTGGAGGAGTTGCTGATGTTCCGGGGTGAGTTGATTCCATGCGTGGGTCTGGATGAGGAGGATATCGGGGACGCGGGTATGTTCATCCAGCGTGTAGTGCTGGCAGACTTCGTAATGGCGCGAGGTGAGGAAGCTGGGAGGGTTGTTCTCTGCGCCATCGACAACACCCTGGTCGAGGGCCGTATAGAGTTCCCCGAAGGAGATCGGTGTGGGTGACCCGCCCATGGCTTTGACCATATCGATGGCGGTGCGGCTGTTTTGGACGCGGATCTTGAGGCCCTGGAGGTCAGCAGGCGCGAGGATGGGTTTCGTTTTACTGTAGAAGCTGCGGCTGCCGGCGTCGTAGTAGCAGAGCCCGCGGAGGAGTTGGTTTGTGGTGGAGAGGAGGAGATTTTGGCCGATGGGGCCTTCGATGACATTCCAGAAGTGTTGCTCGTTGCGAAAGACGTAGGGGATGGAGAAGACTCCCATGACGGGAGCGAAGCCCTCGAGGGGGGAGGTGGAGGTTTTCACCATGTCGATGGCACCGAGCTGGGTGAGCTCGATCATCTCGCGTTCCGAACCGAGCTGGCTGTTGGGATAGAGCTGGATTTGGAGCCGGCCTTGGGAGCGTTCATGCACTTCCCGGGCGAGGGCCTCCATGGCGACATGAACGGGATGTTCCGTATTGAGAGAATGTCCGAGACGCAGTGTGGTCGTGCGCATGCGGTTGCGCGAGGTGGTCACCAGGGCGATGAAGGATAATGCGGCGAGGAGGTTTAGGGTGAGGATGGCCCAGTGTTTGCGCATGGGATGGTTCTGGAGCTGGCAGATGGGATAGCGGATACGGGAGTGTGGGGCAAGGCGGGAAGCGGTAGAGCGCTGAGGGTTGTTGGTGAGGGTGAAAGTAGGGCTGGTGGTCGGGGTGGGGTGTGTCTTAGAAGGATGGGCATGCGAAATCCCCTTTCCGCGGTCTGGTGTTGCCTGGGTGTTTTGTCGGTCTGGAATGGAGCGTGGGCAGGTGAGAGGCCGGAACCAGCCGCGCAGTTGTTTCGCCAGGAGGTGGTGTGGAGGCATGGAGAGACGAACGGATTACGGGGGGCTGCGGCGCTGGTGGACTGTGCGGAGAAACAGGTGCGGGTCTTTGCCGGGGGCAGTTGGCAGGAGTGGGACGGGGCGCAGGGGCGTTGGAGTGAGATGGGAAAGTCGTGGCAGGCGGGATCCGAAGGGGAGTTTGTTGGGGGGGATGCGGGAGGTCGGCCGGTGCGGGTGGACGTGCCTTGGGTCGAGGTGAAGCAGGTCTTGCGCCGGGGTGAACGGGTTTGGGTATTGACCGAGGGAAAACTGTTTTTGGCGGAGGGCGGCGAGGTGAATTTGGTTGCGGTGCCGTCCGCTCCGCCATTGGCGCAGGTGGCGGTTTCGCCCGAAGGTGTTTTGCATCTGGCCGGGAGGGATGGGTTATGGAAGCAACAGGGGTCGGGCTGGGTGCCGGTGGGTATCCTGGATGGCGGAGGGCGGGCCTGGGCGGTGAGTGATGTGCAGGGGGTCGTGTTTGATAGTCGGGGGCGGTTGTGGTTCGGGATTCAGGCGGGGGTGGGATGCAAGGCTGATGGCGGGTGGGAATTCTACGAGGGGCGGGATGGCTTGCCAGTGAGTGACTTTCGGGGACTGGCGGCAGGGCCGGATGGGGAGGTGTGGTTTGCGTCGGGTCAGGGATTAGTACGTTGGGATCAGGCGGGGTGGCATTACCGGCAAGGCCGCAGATGGTTGCCGGGGGACGCAGTCAGGCAGGTGAGTGTGGATGGCTCGGGGACGGCGTGGGTTGTGACCGACGGTGGTTTGGGTGCGGTGGGCTGGAGGGAAATGACCTTGGCGGAGAAGGCGGAGTTTTTTGAGGGAGAGATCGCACGGTACGTGAAGCGGACACCTTATGGATATGTGGCTGAGGCGCCGTTGAGGGTGGCTGGTGACCGGTCGACGGCAAATCCTGAGGACAGCGACAATGACGGTTTATGGACCGCGATGTATGGGGCCGGGGAGTGTTTCGGTTATGGGGCAACGGGGGATGCTGGATGTCTGGAGCGGGCGAGGCAGGCGTTTGATGCGCTGCGGTTTTTGCAGAAGGTGACGCAGGGGGGAGAGGTCAACGCGGCGAAGGGTTTTGTGGCACGGACCATAAGGCCGGTGGATTGGCCGGATCCAAACGTGGGACGGGCGGAGCGGGATCGGGAATCGCAGAAAGGGGACGGGTTATGGAAGGTGATTGAGCCGCGGTGGCCGAAGAGTGCGGATGGGAAGTGGTATTGGAAGAGTGACACGAGCAGTGATGAATTGGACGGTCATTATTTCTTTTATCCGCTCTACTATGATCTGTGTGCCGGGGATGAGGCTGAGCGGGAGCGGGTGCGGGAGGTGGTGCGGGATTTGACGGATCATTTGTTGGCACACCGGTATGTCTTGATGGATCACGACGGGTTGCCGACACGCTGGGCGGTGTTTGGGCCGGAGTCCTTGAACGCGGATCCGCGGTGGTGGGCCGAGCGGGGGCTGAACTCGCTGAGCATGCTGAGTTATCTGTCTGTGGCCGCACATGTGACGGGGGATGAGAAGTATGAGCGGGCGTCGCGAGAGTTGATTGACCGGCATGGATACGCTCAAAACCTGATGTACCCGAAGGTCCAGCAGGGTGTGGGGTCGGGGAATCAGTCGGACGATGAGATGGCGTTCATGTGCTATTACAGCTTGCTGCGGTATTCACGGGACGAAGCGCTGAAGGTGCAGGTGCGTTGGTCTTTCCTGCGTTACTGGGCCAACGAGTGGACGGAGATGAATCCTTTCTTCAACTTTGCCTATGCGGCGCACGGCCTGGGTCAGGAGGCGAAGAATAACTGGGGGACTTACGCGATGGATCCGTGGGGGGATTGGTTTGAGGATTCGATAGCGACGCTGAGGGGCTTTCCGTTGGATCGGTTGGACTGGTCATCGCGCAATAGTCATCGGCTGGACATCGAGTTTTTACGGCCGCCGGCGATGTCCGACATTTACGAGGCAGAGCGGGGTCGGGGACATCGCGTTGGCGGGAAGGTGTTGCCGGTGGAGAACCGTCATTTCAACCACTGGAATACGGATCCGTTCCGGCTGGATTATGGTGGGAATGGGAGTGTGCTCGGTGCAGGCACGGTGTTTTTGTTGCCCTATTACATGGGGATGTATCACGGGTTTGTGGAGAAGAGGTAGAGCGGTAAGGGCATAGCGGTAAGCGGGAAGCGGTAAGCGCAGAGGGGTGAGGGCTGCCTGTCCGCCATAGTCCGAAGGACGACGGCGGAAGGGCTTTTGCGGCCCCGGGGTGGGCCGCGAGGAGA